>NZ_AQOD01000166.1 GCF_000513715.1 Salinivibrio socompensis S35 | reverse complement strand
CAAAGGTTCGATATCATTTTGCTGATAGCTTTAATGCTGCAACTCATGTTTTGGCTGGCAGGAATACATGCGCAGCAGCAAGGATGGGACAGGCACTTTCAAGCGAATACAGTCAGAAATCGAAATGTCCTGTCTACCGTCCGGTTAGGTATGGAAGTCCTCAGGCGACCAGACTACGAAATTATAACTCAACACTTCTTAGCTGCGGCTGTGGTTCTAGCCCAGCAGCTCTTAAAAGAGGGCTATGCATTGGCGGATTTATGAGGGGATCTCTCAGTGTCTTGTATCTCACTGGTCGACTCGCCCGTACGTTGTGACTGGCTTGCTGCACCATCGCAATCAGCGTACTGAGCACTAAAATGGTTGAGAGAACGATATAAATCCGCTTTCTAATTGAAAGAGTTTGCCAACGCATACACTGTCCCTTTTTATTATCACTACTAACCAACATATCAATATTAGTCAGCAATCTAGACAGTGGTGCCAATTATGATAGAAAAAATAGAATATATCGCTTAATGCGCGGATAAGGCTTCTTTTTGACTACTGTACGAGGGAAAGTGGAGCAATAACGGACTAGAAAAGCGAATAATAAGCACAATTAATGGCCTATCAATATCATGGAAATATGACTGATTGGTTACTAAGTATGAATGAGTGATTCAATAAAACAGAGATGGAAACTGGAAGGAATGTGACCTGATAATGTCACACGCTATGAGTGCTATGGTGCCCCGGGCCGGACTTGAACCGGCACAACGCGAACGTCGAGGGATTTTAAATCCCTTGTGTTCTACCAATTCCACCACCGGGGCGCACCTCATAGACGCGGTCTAATTTAATGATTTGCCAATATAAATCAATCTTTTTTTTCTCGCGCGGCGTCAAGTGTCGACAATTCATTCAAGCCGATGAAAGTTTGTTCACTTTACGTTTAGCTCAGCCAACACATCTTTGACATAGGGTGCTTTATGCTTCACATAAACACCTTGATCGCGCACTCCTTGGGCCAATATTGCACGTTTGGTGTTTTCGTACTTAATCCGGACATCTGGGTTGTCGAGCAAGTGTTGCTTGTAAGCGAGTTGGCGATGATACTCTTCACTTTCTTTTTTAATGACATGAGCATGAATCAAAAAACGTTCACCTTGATAAGTCACTGACGCATCTTTACGAGGACTATGCGCTATGTGCCTTCGGCCTAGGGCAAATTAGAACCGTATTGGTTGCTGTTTAGTGCTCTTTATAAGATGCAGATCACCCTGATTCGCTGCATGGTAGCTCCCTTGACACGGCTAGCTTTGAAATCCAGCAGCGTGCATCAAGAGCCTAAACAACCAAGACACAGTTCCGAGAGCTGCCACGCTTGCTAACCAGATCCCGACTAACCAAAGCCAGCGCCGCCAAATTAGTTTTGTGGATTCAGCCATTAATGATAAGCCTCATCCGGATTCACTTTGCCGCTAAACACGCGGTAGCTCCAGTAGGTATACATCAAAATAACCGGGATGATAAACACCGCGCCGACTAACATAAACTGCAAACTTTGTTGTGGTGAGGCCGCCTGCCAAATCGTGATGCTGGGTGGAATAATGTGCGGCCAAATACTGATGCCTAGGCCAACAAACCCGAGCAAAGTAACACACAGCGCCATAACAAATGGACGGTGGTGAGTATGTTCAGGACGGGTACGCCAAAGACGCAATAAACAAAAAGCCGTCAGCAAAGGAATTGGCGAGAGGATAAGAAGGTTCGGCAGACTAAACCAGCGGTCTGCGATGCCGGGATACGCTAACGGTGTCCAAACACTCACTACCGCGATACTTAATGCCATCAATACCACTAATCGACGACTCAGGCGGTACATCCTCTTTTGCAATTCATGCTCAGTTTTCATGATGAGCCAGGTTGCCCCCAATAAGCCGTACGCAATGACCAGTCCAACGCCACAGAAAAGGGGGAACGGTGCCAGCCAATCAAGCTCTCCTCCGGCAAAGGCGCGTCCTTCAACCGGGAAGCCTTCAATTACGGCACCAACGGTAATCCCTTGAAAAAAGGTGGCGAAAATAGATCCTGTCATAAATGCGGTATCCCAAAAGCCATGATGCCCCGGTAATGCTTTGAAGCGAAACTCAAACGCTACGCCGCGAAAGATTAGCGCTATCAGCATCAGCGTTAGCGGGATCGTTAAAGCATCGACAATCACCGCATACGCCAACGGGAAAGCACCAAATAATGCCGCCCCACCGAGTACCAACCAGGTTTCATTGCCATCCCATACTGGCGCCACACTGTTGACCATCAAATCGCGCTCTTCTCGATGTGTGACAAAGGGCATTAGAATACCAATCCCCAAGTCAAACCCATCCATCACGATATACATCAAGGTGGCAAACACGATAATGCCAAACCAAATCATTGCTAAATCCATGTTTCCCCCTTATACACGGCCAGAGACAGTTAACGGTTCATGTGGCGTATCATCATGCTGATCCGGTCCCAATTTAATTTGATGGATCATGTAGATATATCCCAACCCAAAGACCAGGCCATACACCACAAAGAAACTGATCAAGCTAATGCTCATATGTAAATCACCGTGCGCAGACACGGCATCTTGGGTACGCAGCAGACCATGAACCACCCAAGGCTGGCGTCCAACCTCGGTAGTCACCCAGCCGGCAAGAATGGCGACTAGACCGGCTGGCCCCATATAGAATGCAAAACGAAGCAATCCTTGATGTTCAAACAGACGCCCTTTGTAGCGCTGCCATGCGCCCAGCATGCCAAGCGTGATCATCAATAGTCCCAGGCCCACCATCAGGCGGAAAGCCAGAAAACTACTGGGGAATTAGGCCGGTCTTCAGCGGGAAATTCGTTTAACGCAGGAATTTGCTCGGTCAAACTATGTTGTAAGATCAGGCTGCCCAGATACGGGATTTCTAGTTTATAGTGGGTAGTTTCAGCCTCCATATCCGGTAAGCCAAACAAAATGAGAGGCGTCGGTTCGCCATTGCTGTTGTCCCAATGTCCTTCCATCGCCGCAATCTTGGCTGGCTGATATTCTAAGGTATTCAAGCCGTGTAAATCACCGATAAACGCTTGAATCGGGGCGGTAAATAACAGCATCCACATCGACATGGAAAACATCCGCTTTACCGCAGGGCTGCGCTGCCCTTTGAGCAAGTGCCATGCTGCCGACGCGCCAACAAATAGCGCGCTTGATAGAAACGCAGCCACCACCATGTGCGCTAAGCGATATGGAAAAGAGGGATTAAAGACAACCGCGAACCAGTCCACAGGAACAACTTGTCCATTAATCACTTCATGCCCTTGAGGGGTATGCATCCAACTATTGGAGGCGAGAATCCAAAAAGCAGAGATCACGGTACCCAACGCAACCATCGACGTGGCAAAAAAGTGCAAGCGATCACCAACCCGCTGCCAACCAAACAACATGACCCCGAGAAAGCCAGCCTCAAGAAAGAAGGCGGTTAACACCTCATACGTTAACAATGGGCCGGTGATACTGCCCGCAAATTCTGAAAAGCCACTCCAGTTGGTGCCAAATTGGTATGCCATGACCAAACCAGACACGACGCCCATCCCGAAATTGACCGAAAAAATCTTCGACCAGAAAGGTAGAGCGTTTTGTACTCATTCTTACGCGTTTTAAGCCACAATCCCTCGAGCACCGCAAGGTAGCAAGCGAGGCCAATAGTGATAGCAGGAAAAATAATGTGAAAAGAAACCGTAAACGCAAATTGAATACGGGCCAACATAAAGGCATCAAGACCAAACATACGTGGAGTCCACTTTAGTAATTAGACCAACGCATATGGTAGAAGCCCGTGATCAATGTGCCCATATACAGACGAGTCAGATTAATCTATAACAGATTGAGTAATACAGTGTTATAGTCTCAGCAGATCAGTAATCGTTCTGGTGGAAAAATGCATAAGTATCAGAAGCTTAGTGAGCAGATCAAACAACAAATTCAGACCGGCATTTGGCATATTGGTGAGAAGTTACCGTCACTAAGAAAACAGGCAGACTATTCCGGCCTCAGCATGATGACCGTACTTCAAACTTATCAACTGCTAGAGAGCCAAGGGTGGATTGTCTCTCAGCCTCGTTCAGGTTACCGGGTCGCTCCTCACGCAGAACTGACCCGTATCGGTTCAGACAGTGCCATCCAGCCTGCTGAGTCGGTAGATATCAATGACTATATTTTTGAGGTGTTGCAATCGAGCCGTTCCCCCGGCATGGCGAGCTATGGACATGCGTATGTCGATCCCCTACTCGCCCCTCGCCATCAAGTAAACCGTTCGCTCACCACGGCGGTACGCTTTATGTCGATTCACAGCGTGGTCGACAACCTTCCTCCTGGCAACGCTCAGCTGCGCCATCTGATTGCTCAGCGCTATGCGGCACAGGGAATGCAAGTCTCTCCCGATGAGATAGTGATCACCGCCGGCGGATTAGATGCACTCAACCTTAGCTTACGCGCGGTCACCCAACCCGGAGATTGGGTCGCGGTGGAAAGCCCTGCCTTTTACGGCGCTTTGCAAGCGCTTGAAAATCGCGGGCTGAAAGCGATGGCGATCAGAACACATCCAACCAAAGGCATTGACCTTGATGCTTTAGAGCGCGCTTTACAAACTCACTCGATTCGCGCTTGTTGGTTGATGAGCAATCATCAAAATCCGTTAGGTTATTCACTTTCAGACGAGAAGAAAGCGCGTCTTGCCGAGCTGGTTGAGCGCTATCAGGTTTACTTAATCGAAGACGATGTCTATGGCGAGCTCTACAATGGTGAGCACAAACCACAGCCCACCAAAGCGTTCGATAACAGTGGCCACGTCCTGCACTGCTCATCGTTTTCAAAAACGCTAGTCGATGCCTTCCGTCTGGGCTGGGTCGCGGCGGGCGATCAAGCACAGAAACTGCAAAAACTCCAACTGATGAGCACAGTGACCACCAGCGTACCCATTCAACTTGCTGTCGCACACTACTTACACAATCGAAATTACGAGCACCACCTAAAGCAGCTGCGCCGCACACTGGCCCAGCGAAAACGGGCAACGTATCAATTTCTTGTCGACCACTTGCCCAATCACGTTGAAGTCATAAACAGCCAAGGCGGATACTTTTTATGGATTGTGTTACCCAAAGGCAGCAACACTACTGAGTTTTATCACCTTGCACTCAAACATCATATTAGTATCGCGCCAGGTAACATGTTTGCCACTCACGCACAGTTTGCACACTGCTTTCGGCTCAATGCCTCTTATCCGCTCGATAATACCCATCAAAATGACGCTGGCAACCTTGTGTGATTTGATTGCACAGCACATCCAGAGCCGTGCAATAACTAAGACTGATTAATCAGCCAGGTTAGGATGCTTTGCGCGATGACGGCGTCGCTTGTTGATACCAATAACCCATCATTTGTAACGACTGACTCTGCGTTGTTGGCAGAACGTCGTTACTATCACGATTAGCAAACGCCCAATCGGCAAATGCGTTACGGTCAGTTTCATTGGCTTTTTGATACCAATAATCAACCATCGCTTCGGGCTGCTGTGCCACTTTGTCATTTGTTTCTGAGCGATTAGCAACCACGGACGGATTGATTCGTCGCCCAACTACCCGAGCCGCTTCTTCATTGGCAGCGGTAAAATAGGCTTTAGGAATAGAAAACTGCACACGATTGCCACCTCCAGTCGTGCTAAAGATAAAGCGTACGTTTGACTCAGGCCAATTAGCCGCAGTGTCGGGAGAAAATGGGAACGCGACATGTTGCGTGGTTACACAATGTTCGGTACACGTCTCTGATGTTACACGTATATTTTCCAGGTCAATGGTTTCCCCGTTAATCGTGACCGAATTAAACTTCTGATAGTTTTTGAAAAAAGATACGTCTGTGATGAGTTTTGACGATGCTAGGCCAGCTTTATCCGCATCGCTGGTAGAGTAATTAGCCACATAGTGAGAAGTCGCTTTAACAATGTCGCCACCTACCAATGCTTGTGTGTCTGGCGTGATCGATTTCGTTACCACTTGTACATAATCACGTCGCTCTTTAATGGATTTCGCCACGTCTTCATTAAACTGACTCGAGGAATCAAAGCTTGCGCAACCAACCATGAGCAAGCCACCAGAGAGCGTGAGTAGACGTAAATACGTGTTCATAAATCACCTTTATTGGAAGCAAAAAAGCCGGCCTTCCTGGCCGGCGAAAAATAGAAAGGCAAAGTGTCACTATTAGAAGTTATATTCAATACCTACGCGCGCAAACGCTTTTTTGTCTTCTAGGTTACCGGCATCGTGCTGGCCAATACGTAGATAGGGCAGGAAGCCATTCTTCGAGTACATCAGCTGGCCGGAAATGACTGAATCACTGTCATCAACATTTGCATTGTTATCAAGATCAGAGTCGCCGTTGGCCGCATAACCTAAACGATAGCCCCATGGACCACTCCAGTATTCACCGACCACTGACACTTGTTCTTGTTCTGCCTCAGTATCATTATTGACAATACCTGTCTTGTAAACACCATCATTGTATTTATAAGCGGCAGACACCTTAAAGCCACCAGGAAGTGGAATTTCAACACCCGCTAAATAAGCTTGCGTATCAATGTCATCAGAGTAGTTCGAGTTGTATTCGTAACCGCCGTGCAATGTAAAAGCCTCTGCCACTGTATAGTGTGCCGCCGCGCCAAAATGGTTTGAGCCGTTGACATCTGTTTTGCCACGCCCAACAGACACATCAAAACTAAAGCCATCGAAATCTGGTGAGTCATAGCGTGCGATATCGCCTTTACGATCATAATGCGATTTGGTATCCGCGCCCCAGTCGAAGACACGACCTAACCCCGGGTTTGAATAGGGCCAATCCACCACTTCATACAACGGCGTGAGCATTCGACCAAAACGCACTTGGCCCCAATCCCCTTTCATACCGATAAAGGTATCGCGTCCGCCAAGTGTAGAACCTGTACCATCTTCACCGACATAACCTGACTCAATCTGCATAAAGATATAAATATCTTCATTAAAGTCTTTACCCGCCCGGAATCCAACTCGAGATTCATTCTCGTAATCGTAACCGTTTTTATCCTCTTGATAAAATGCGGAAATTGCAGCAACACCATAAAGATCAACATTGTAATCGCTCAACACGCCAACCACATTGTCATGATCGGCCGCCATCGCGCCTGTCGATCCAATAGCGATCAGTGTGCCTAACAGTGTGCGTTTAAAAATTTTGTTCATGAAATACTCCTGCTGCCTGCAAGATGAGGTTTTGCCCCGTTGGGTTATTAAGTTTTATCGAGTGCAAAACCGATTCGAAAACACAAATGTTTGCTTCATGTTTTCACCCCGCTGCTTACACATTTTGTGTAACCACATCTCCAGACTAAATACGCGGAGAAAAATATCAATCACGACTTAATTTTTAATGCAAACAATATGACGCCGAGCATGTTTTAACCGTTTTTATGACATAGATCTTACATAAAAATGTAACCTTTAAATTATAACCATATGATTATAAACATTTATTAAAATAAAACCGCCAACAGAAATGAAAAGAATGGCCCGACGAGAATGTATTCCTTAAAAGAA
>NZ_AQOD01000165.1 GCF_000513715.1 Salinivibrio socompensis S35 | reverse complement strand
GGTCGAAGACCAGCACCTCGTCTATCTCAAAGAAGCCATTACACGTGACGAACTCGATAGCGTAGACGATGAATGGCTGGAAGAAAACGGCGTTGAACTGTCTATCAGTGAATTACTCGCCGCGCCCAAGCAAGCGGTTGCTAAACGAGCTGAGCCCTCTGAAAAGGATGCCGATAAGCGTGATGAGCCCACGCCACCGACGACGCATACGGTTAAAGCTGACCCAGCCACCCGCCAACGCGAATTATGGCCCGATATTGCCGCACAATACGGTTTATCCGCCAAGCAGCTGTTGGAATTAAACCCGCAGTATGATGCTAATCCGATGGCGTTAGCCGTGGGTGATCGTCTAACGGTCAGTCAGCCGGCGGCGAAAAAGCAGGCTCAAGTGGCTTCTTTTGGCTTACCGCCCATATCGCCAACCTGGTTTAATCACCCATTAAATATGTTTTACGACTACAGCGAGCGTTGTTTACTTAATTCCGCGGTTAAAGCCATCAGCAATGAAAAAACGGTCGAAAAAGAGCTTCCAGTCGTCAACCTAAAACGAGAGCGAACATTGCGTATAGGCGTTTTCTTTGATGGTACGGGGCAAAATAGTCCTAATGATGAATACAAAGAGACGTATGGCAACAAGTCGCGTACCAATATTGCTCGCCTATTTGAAGCGTATCCTGAACAAGATGGCCAATCAGCCAAAATCTATGTACCTGGGGTAGGCACAGTGGATGATATTCCCATTATCCCCGGAGAGCGTAATCCTATTATTGATGCCGGTGGTGATGAAAAGCTCTTCCCTGGACAAGCTTTTGGCGTATTTGATGACACCGGTGGATTGTGGAAATGGCAAGGACTGTTAAAACGTCTAAATCAAATTATTGGTCAATTAATGGATGATGGCGAATATCATAAAATCAATCACATTCAGTTTGATGTGTTTGGGTTCAGCGCGGTGCCGCATTGGCGAGGCATTTTGTCAATGCACTAGAGGTCGGCTTTCCTGACTATAGCAATCCCGAAAGAAGCACCAATCCGAGCGAGATTTATCCAAACTTGCTGGGTAATGAGAGCTATAAACGGTTTGATTCCCTATCCGATGAATTTTATGCGGTAGATACTCAACGCCGTATTTCTGTTCGTTTTGTGGGCCTTTTTGATACCGTGGGCTCATTTTATATGCCCGGTAACAATGATGAGGGGGAATATAAGCTTGGCCTCAAACCAAATGTGGCAGAAAAAGTATTCCAGATTTGTGCACAGCATGAGTACCGTGAAAACTTTCCATTAACCTCGTTAGGGAAAGGCCACACCGAAGTGGTTGCCTTCAGTGACGGTATTTTCTGTCAAGAAGTCTTCCCCGGCTGTCACACCGATATTGGCGGTGGCTACCCATCTAAAAACCAATATGGAAGGACAGACCTACCAGCACGCCTCAACCAACCTGTAGACTCCACTTATCATAGAAAGCTTACCCACAAAACATCACTTTATGATAAGTATCAATCTGATATTCAAAAATTTAAATCAGCCCATGAACTTGCCGCTTATGCCCAACAGAAGCTTGCACAAGAGAATCTAGCTTGGCAACAACAAACGCGAGAAGAGCACGGTATTCATGGTGAAGTTAAGCTCGTCAACGGTGAGCTACATTACTACCATTTTATCCCAACCAGCAATGCACTGGCAGGGCTCACTTTTGAGCGGATGAAACAGCAAGCTGAAAAACAGGGGGTTATTTGGGATACGGATGCTTTAAACAAGCTAAAATCTGAACCCTTCGATGAGCATGATGACTCATTTATAACGCGTATGTGGTCGTCTATGAAAAAGCTTCCATCAGGCTCCATTCACAATCAGTGGAAAAAAGATGAAGCAGTTTTATCTCGAGAATATATTCATCGCCCCCATGATGCACTTATAAATCCCGGTTACGAAAGTGCAATCGAGAGGTTCGTTAACGCATTGTATTGAGCGACAATTACGGTGGCCGGTCTAGCGACAATTATCTTGGCCGGTTGGTCTGATAAGGTTCGGTACAGCAGAACGGAGGGAGTTCACTGTGCCGGGAACACGAATCACGGATCAACAGGTCACTATCTATATGACTCATAGAAAACGAA
>NZ_AQOD01000164.1 GCF_000513715.1 Salinivibrio socompensis S35 | reverse complement strand
GCAAAGGTGATCAAAAACCCCGACAGAGGTAATGTCCTTATCCTGCTCGAGTATAGGAACGACAATGCTTTCCCATACCGATTTAAGCGGATCTTTGCGCGTGCGCCATGTTCGCTTGCCTTCGTCTGGTGGTTGATTGGCTTTATCCAGACGCCGGGCTGAACGTTCTGAAATTCCTGCTTTAGCAGCAGCAACAACTTGGCTATTTCGTTTTCTATGAGTCATATAGATAGTGACCTGTTGATCCGTGATTCGTGTTCCCGGCACAGTGAACTCCCTCCGTTCTGCTGTACCGAACCTTATCAGACCAACCGGCCAAGATAATTGTCGCTAGACCGGCCACCGTAATTGTCGCTCAATATACAAGCATTTCGTTAAAACCATCTAACCAGCCAAGACCATTTCTGCTTTCAAGATCAATAAAAGCTGGGTTGACTATCTCTGTGACGGGTGAATCCCATCCAAGAATCCGCTTACCCTCTTTGCGCACCTGGTAGATACCCATGCCTCGAGTCGGCACAATAGTTAGCTCCAATTCACCGTTATCGATGGTGATAATGTCCACGCCATTTTGTTTACCTGTATTGAGTCGCCTTTTTTCAATAGAAAAGGGGACTGTTGCGTTCATCCCTAGTGCTTGAGCAGAGGTTTTCCAGTGATCMGTGACTCACGTAGGTGTTTAGTCGCGCTATCGGGTGAGTACAAAATTCTGCTGAAAGGGCGTAAACAGGTGTTAGTAGGGCAACAGTCCGCCAGGACTTTCTTAATTTTCATGTAGCATTCCTCTTTGTTGTGTTTAGCTGAAACGTTTCAGCTAAACATTACGCTTATTATTTGAACAGGCAAACTGCTGAAAGTGACCTTGTGATTCAGCTCTTTAATTTTTATCAACCGATTTTAAATCATGAGTGCTGACTCACGTTCAGCATTTCAAGACGAAAAGGGGATACTGACGCTGTGCACTTACTGGCGGATAGGCACTTTGGTGTGAAGATCCTAATGTCTTAGATTTTATCGGGACAGGCACAAGATGCTCTTCGAGATTTTATCGGGACAGACACAATAGCTTGTCGGGATCAGGGGGGTTAATGTTTATTTTTTGCCTTGATTTGCGGTAGGCTACGACAAACACATCACTAGAAAATCGTTTATGACCACTGTCACTATTTCCGCTTTAACAAGCACGGACGCCTCGCCCAAGCAACAGAGTAAATTACGTCAGCTCTGGGTGGATGTGGAAAAAAAACAGCAACGTAATCAACGCTATCAGGCCAAATTAGATAAATTTTATCAGGAGTTTAAGCAGCAACTTGAGCCGCTTGAGCAGGAGGTGTGCTTTGTTGCTGAAGCTTGGATCCGTCATTTGATCGCGTTTATACCGCGTAAATCTATTAAAGGTGCGCAGCGAGAAGCACTCTATGAGTGGATAGACGAAGAACTAGAGATCATAGAGTCAAACCCGTTTAGCCCCGTGAATACGCATGAGCTTCGTGAAGCCTTTTCGCATGCTCTCGCTGAGCAGTCTGAAAATGAGATGCAAGGGATGACGTTTTCACAAGAGGATATTAATCGCGTTCGTGATGATCTTGAGGAGATATTGGGACAGCCGGTGAGTGTGAGTGACGAGGAGCTTGAAGCGCTAGCGAGATCGCCAGATAAACTCCAAGATTATATCTTCTCACTGTTGGAGGAACGCGCGAAGAACGCGAACGAGGAAAGCGAGGATTCCCATCGTTTTCTTTTGACGATTTTTTACGCACAGTCAGGACGAAGACATAGATGACGACAGTTATCGAGCTAAGCCCACTGACGATGGAGCGCTGTTGTTTGATGATAGACGAATGGCAAAGCTCTATCGCCAACTCGCTAAAAAGCTTCACCCTGATCGCGAGCGCGACTCGGCAAAGCAAGCGGAAAAACACGCGCTTATGCAGCAATTGTCTCAAGCGAAAAAAGAGAAGGATCCACTTGCTTTACTCCTTCTCGCTCAACGGTTTTTACCTGACCATGAATTAGCGCTCGATAACGACATGCTCCGGCATCTAGAAAAGTCGCTCAAAGATAGAGTGGTGCAACTGAACCAAGAGCATCAAGCGCTAAAAGATGGCCACGATGTAAAAAGTGTTGTATGGCGTCGTTTCGGGGGTGGCAATAAAGCCTCTCGCCAGCATGATTTAGATAAGTATCGATATCAGTTGATCGATAGCGCGGATGAATTACGAGATAAATGTGCGCAAATCACCACCGTCAAGGCACTTCAAGATGACCTCAAAATACGTGTGAACCAGAGGACACAGCTTGAGCAGGCGTTTTTTGATTTCGGCTTGTTTATGTAGTTAGCGGTGTAGTTAGCGGGACAGGCACTTTAGTCCGAACACAGAAAGAGACGAGACGCTGCGCTTCTAGAGACTAGGGCGTGTTGATCTTTCGTGATTGTTTTTTGAACGGCATGATAAGGCGTTATAATCTCTTTCGCCAAAAACAAACTCGTAACGCCATACCATGCCGAGACTCATGCTAACTGATAAGCGGTGGACAAAGCGTACTTA
>NZ_AQOD01000163.1 GCF_000513715.1 Salinivibrio socompensis S35 | reverse complement strand
GTCCGGTTAGGTATGGAAGTCCTCAGGCGACCAGACTACGAAATTATAACTCAACACCTCTTAGCTGCGGCTGTGGTTCTAGCCCAGCAGCTCTTAAAAGAGGGCTATGCATTGGCGGATTTATGAGGGGATCTCTCAGTGCTGTGCCTTCTTGTCGCGATGCCTCTTCGCGGTAGAGCTTGGCTCGGGCACTCAGCTTCCAGCGATCGGACACATAATGATCTAGGCGCAACGACGCACTACCACCATCCAAGGTGCGGTTATACAAATCTTGCTGATAATTACGGGTTTCTTCCCCTTCCCAATAGCTCACATCTAGCAACGCACTGGTATCACCATGACGAAGCGCGAGACGACTGCCGACTCGGCCTTTGTCACTGAGCTCGCTATAAGTGACTTGCGCATCGGCGTACAGATCCTTGTTGCGGAGGAGATCGTCCGCGGACAGCGATGTCACGATCACGGCACCGCCTAATGCACCTGACCCATAACTGGTTGAGCTAGCGCCCTTCACGACTTGGATTTGCTTGGCGCTCGCGATATCAAAGGAATTACGCCCTGCTTTATCATTCAAGTCAGCCGCCCCGAACCCATCCGCGACTGGGACGCCATCTTCCACAATTAAGATACGGTTGCCGGACATGCCACGAATCGTGATGTTTTGAGGGCGACCCGCCCCGCCTGTGACACTGACTCCCGGTTCGTTTGTCAGTGCATCATAAAGCTCGGTGGCGCCCTTTTTTTGAATATCTTCGCCACGATAAATGGCGACCGAACCCGCTGTATCTGACGGTAATTCAGCAAATTTATTTGCCGTGACGACCACCGTCTCGACATGGCGATTTGTCGCCTCGCCAGAGGCATTCTCCTCGGTGTCGGCAGAATTGGCGTGCACAGTGCCAGTAGCCAGTGCCGTCAGTACTGCCACAGAGACAGAAGACAATTTCATTTAATACTCCGGTTAATTCACACGCTTCAGTTGGTGTAAGAGAAAGGCATAGTCGGTCGCTTGTTGCGTCAGCCCGTGACGCGCATCGGCTTGGTGGCCACGGGAAAAATCCGTCAACAACAAATAGGGGCCCGCTTGGGTGCTGGTTGCGGCTAAATGCGAAAGGTATTGCGCCCCCTCCCAAAAAGGCACACGCTGATCGTCCCAGCCGACACGCACAAGCATAGGGGGATAAGGGTTAGGATGGATGTTGCGCAAAGGATCATAGGCTTGTATGACCTCACGCTCTCCATTTTGCGAGGGATCGCCCCATTCTTGGTATTGCTGTGCGGTTAACGGCAACGCCGGATTCGACATACTGCCCAGCACATCGACAAAAGGGACATTGAGGCTAGCGGCGGCAAACGCTGCGGGCGCTTGGTTGAGTGCCGCGGCGACCAAGGTACCGCCGGCGCTGGAGCCCACAGCCGCGACTGCACGTTGTCCATCTTTATAACGACCCATCGCTTTGGCGACATCAATAAAGTCTTGGATGCCATGCTTTTTATTCATCCCGCTGCCCGCTTGGTGCCATGTTGCACCGTAATAGCCTCCGCCACGCACATGCGCAATCGCATAGATGACGCCCCGGTCCATCAGCGAGACGGTTTGCGGCATAAAATACGGTTTCATGGTGAACCCATAAGCGCCATACCCATAAAGCACCACCGGCGATGACGAGTTCAGAGCATCTTTGTGATACGCCAACGTGACAGGAATACGATGCGGTCCAACGTACAAATGTTCAGAGTGATAACGAGACGCATCAAAGTCGGAGTAATGATCGGCACTGACTTCACGACGCGTACCGGATTTGAGATTCAGTGCTTCCCATCGTGGTGGCTGCACGAGCGACATACTGCGAATAAATAATTGATTGCTTGCATAGTCACCCCCGCGTGAAAACCAAGCCACTTGACCTTGCTCAGCCAAAGGTTGTTTAACAACGCGCTCACCGTCCATATTGAGTAAGACAAACCACTGCTCCCCCTCTCGCTGTTCGGTCAGGACAATGCCATCTTTGAAGAGGTAAAACGTATTTAATTCAGCGCCCGATTCGGGGGCATAAATGACTTGCCAATCGTTCGGCGTCACGACAGCGGCACGATAAAACTGTTTCGTCCCTTGATGGTTGCTCAGCATCCATAACGCATCATCTGTCTGATCAAGATAGTATTCGACGTTGGGTTGACGCACTTTAAGCGGAGTAGACAGGCTGCCATCATTAAGACGGAGTAGACGCTGTTCGGTCGCCGATTCATTGTTGACTTGCACAATGGCCGTGTCCGTATTGCTGGCACGGTAGGCCGACAGCAACCAGGCAGGATCATCTTCTTCATACACCAACGTATCGCTACCTATTTCCCCTATTTCATGACGGAACAATTGGTATGGGCGCGCGGTTTTCGCGTCTTTGCGCACATAGTAGAGTTGCTGATTATCTGGTGACCAAATTAAAGATGAATCTGCCTCGGTGGCAACAACATCGGTTTGCCCCGATTGGCAGTTAATCAGCGCGATGCGGTAGTCTTCCTCACCGTGTATATCCTCGGCAATCGCGAGCCATTGTCCGTTGGGGCTCAGCGACCAACTACCAAGTTGGTAATACGCATGCTCAGCCGCCCGCGCCTCAATATTGAGCAATATCGATGCTTCTTCACTGCCTGCTTTGCGCATACGTAGCACGCGCTCACCATTAACCCGCGTTTGCAGAAATTCGCGACCATCACGTGCTAACCAAGGCGTAGAGCCGGTTTGAGGTGTGTGCTGCCATTCGTTCAGTAACGCATCCCGAAGCGACTGACTCGTCATCAGCGATTGTTCCGCACGCTGATTATGGCGTTCTAGATACGCCCGAATTTTATCCTGTTGGTGAGCCACATCCTGCAACCACGCAAACGACGACAACGCATCCGTTTCATCATCGCTATGGCTCAATGGCGACACAAACAAAAGCCCGATTAACAGCGCATTCACTAACTTCATGTTATACAAACATTAAATTGGGGGTAAGTTCAGGGGGCGCATCATAGATGCAAATACGATTGAGATCAATTATCATTTGTAATGATTTTTGAGGAAGATCTCATTCAGTCACATTGGCTGTAATAAGGCATTGTTATTCAAGTTGTAACGAGATAAAAGGCGATGATGAAGCGAAAACCACCTGTCACCTTAACCTCGCCGATACAAACACTTGGATTGCTGACAATCGTCGCGCTAGTGTGTGTAGGCGTCCATTATTCGTCGTTCGCTGAGGCGTGGATATGGCAGCGAAGTGCTCTTGCCTCAGGTCAAGCATGGCGCGTGGTGACGGGTAATTTCATTCATCACAACCTCTTCCATTTACTGACTAACATGACGGGATTAGGCGTTTTCGGCCTCGTGTTTTATCGACATATCAGCGCCGGCACGCTTGTATTGCTGCTCTTTTGGCTTGCGTGTGTGATTGGTCTGGTGATGTGGTGGGSCCCTATCAGCAGTACATGGGTATGTCTGGAGTGTTATACGGAATGTTTATGTTCGGTGCGTTAAGCACGATTCACACCCCAAGCGGGAAATGCATCGCTCTGATCACGGGTGTGAAATGTGTGGGTGACGCTATGCTGGGCCAATCACTCCCGATCCGCCAAGCACTCGGGATCGACATCGCTCACCTTGCTCATGCTACTGGCATCGCTGGCGCGCTTGTCTTTTTTGCAATGAAACAATTGAAACAAAGATGCATCACTGGCCATTGAGATCAAAGACCAGCAATTGATCCACTTTAATGGCAGTTACGATGAATACCTCGCTCACCTAGACAAAGTGCGTGCGGTGGCTTAATCATAAGACTGATCCTGCATTTGCCGCTGAACGGCTTTCATTCAGCGGCAATTCCCGCTATACCTAGAATAACGTTTGTATTCTCGATAACGGACAATGGATCATGAAATACGCTGCTACACTGTTAACCCTATCCAGTCTTCTTCTTACCACACCGAGCTATGCCCTTTTCGGCCAGGGCGATAAAACCACCGATGTGATGACGCAAATGGCGACCCAATTCGCCGGTGATAAAGCGAGTCAATCCCCACTGGTTCAATCGATCACCGAGCAAGTCGATGTCAGTCCAACCCAAGCTACCGGTGGTGCCAGCGCGTTACTTTCAATGGCAGCAAATGGTCTCACTGGTCGCGATCAGCAAGAGCTTGCGAGTTTAAGCCCAGATCTATCATCGCTGTCATCACTACTGGGTGATAACGCCCTCAGTGGCAGTATTGGCTCAATGAGTGAGTTGTATGGCACCGCAGAAAAACTCGGTATCGACGCCGCAACGTTAAAGCAGTTTGTGCCGGTTGTGCTCGACTATTTGGGCCAACAAGGAGCGAGTGACGGGTTACTAAGCTCTCTAACGCAACTGTGGCCTTAAAGCGATCCCACTCAATTACCGATTGAATCACTCAATCACTGCGAGCCTCGGCAGCTTGATCGAATGGCCACAACGCGCGGCAATCACTGACGCGCGTTTATTTATCTAATCATCAAGCAAAGCGCACCGAGACGCGTTATCATAGTCACCCTGTTGTTTAAGTTTGTATGATTATGCCTGCCCTTTCTTTCTCTGCGATCCCCGTTGGGATCCGCTTTATGCTTCTTTCTGCGCTTGGCTTTGCCTTGATGTCGGCTTGCGTGAAATACGTTGCCGTGAATGGTATTCCAGTATTTGAGATTGTCGCTGCCCGGGCGCTAGTTTCACTGTTCATCAGCTACACCGATGTTAAGCGTAAAGGCTTGTCCATGTGGGGCAATAATAAACCCCTATTACTCCTACGAGGTGTGTTGGGTACGTCGGCACTGATGTGCGTGTATTATGCAGTAACGACCCTGCCGCTCGCTGAAGCCACGGTATTACAATACACCCATCCAGTATTTACAGCGGTACTTGGCTTAGTGCTACTTAAAGAGCGGTTACAACGCGCCACCTTGGTCTGTATTGCACTTTGTTTAACCGGACTTTATGTCATGGTCCAGCCCAACCTCCATGATTCCATTGCAAATGCCCTGCCCACCTTTAGCGTGATCATTGCGTTGATAGGTGCATTCGGTAGTTCGATTGCCTATGTGATTGTGCGTAAGCTTAGCCGCACCGAAGACAGTTCAGTGATCATCTTATACTTTCCCATGATCGCTCTCCCTGTCGCGACCGTGCTGATGTGGCCACAATTCGTGATGCCAAGTTTATCGCTCACATTGCTATTGGTTTTGGTCGGTATCTTTACTCAAATTGGCCAATACGGGCTCACCAAAGCCATGCAAACCCAACAAGCAGGCGAAGCATCCGCCTATGCGTATGTGCAAATCGTATTTTCTACCTTAATTGGGGTATGGATATTTAACGAAGTACCGTCAATCTGGACGTATGTCGGTGGCGGGTTAATTGTGGCCGGGGCATTGTTTAACGCTATTGGTCATCGCTTATTTCGGCGACATGCTCGCGTGTAATTAATTGAGTTTCCAAGTAAATGGTAGTATCGCTGCTTGCCTACCAATAGGCAAGCAGCCTGAAACGTGATGACTATGTGCGGATATCCTGAATAGCACCGTTCAATGAGTCAACGTTATTTTTTAAATCAGACACAATCGGTCCGAGCTGATCAATCGCATCATGCATATCACTCGACAAGGTTTTTATGTTTGATAGATTACTCGAGATTTCGTCACTCACAGAAAGCTGTTCTTCCGTGGCCGACGCAATCGATGAATTCAGGCGATGAATTTCTACCGCAGATTCTTTGATCGTGCCAAGCGCTTCGTTTGCGGTGGTCATATTGTCACGTGTCGACGCGATCTTGTCTGCATTCACACGAATCGTCTGTGTCGATTGCTCTGCCTTGCTTTGTAATCCTCCTATCATTTCTTCAATCTCTCCGGCGGATTTTTGTGTCCGTTGCGCCAAGGATCTCACTTCATCGGCCACAACCGCAAAACCACGGCCTTGATCCCCCGCTCGCGCCGCTTCTATGGCTGCGTTTAATGCCAACAGATTGGTTTGCTCTGCAATGCCTTTAATCACATCAAGCACATTACCCACATTGGTGGATTCATCGGCAAGCTCTTGGATCACCTCTGACGTCTTGGTGAATTCTGTTTCTAAACTGCCAAACTCGGCCATGGTTTTATCAAAGACTTCTTTGCTCGTGCTGGTTTCTTTCTCTGTACTCCCAGCGTATTTTTCTGCCATGGAGGTATTCTCCGCTACCGTTGCAAGGGCAGACGTCATTTCTTCCATCGCAGTGGCACCCATCTCTAGTTCTTGGTTCTGCTGATTAGATATTTTGGCATTTTTACTGGTGATTTCGACTAAACTATCCGTGATCTGAGCAATCATATGATTAACGTCATTAATTTTCTCAATCGTCGATGAGTAGCTTTCTATTACTTTATTGACGGTGCTACCAATGGTTCCAATTTCATTCTTTTTACTATCGTCGACTCGCAACGTCAGATCGGAATTATCATCTACCTGTTTGAGTGTGGATGCCATTCTATCAATTGGATTAACAACAGTTCTCTTGGTGATGATGTATCCCAGAACCGCAATTAAGACCACCACCCCTAACGAGATATTGCCAATAAGTACCGTTTTTTTCACACTCGCGGCTGCCTCATTAAACTGCGCGTCCGTTCGCTGCTCTAACTCGATAAAAAAGCGTTCAATCGGCTTCATGATCTTTGCTTTTTCTTGGTGATATTGCGTGCTGTGCAACAGATCAACGGCCATTTGTCTATCTGGTTCCCCACGAACGGTATAATTACCACTGCTGTCCGGATAACGCCCTTTAACAGCGTTCATGGCTTTCACTTCCATATTCACCAGCCCATCAGAGTTCGCCTGTGCCTTTTTGAGCAAATCAAATTCTTTTTATGTAAAGCCAAGATCTTGCATGCGTTGATTTAACGAGATAGCTTGGCCATCTGGTTTGGGTTTTTGGCCATATTCTAATACTAGATCCCAATAAATCGTGTGGTAGTTAATTGGCCGAGGTTTCTCTCCGTTACGAATAGCCAAGATATCCATGTACATTTTTTCATACTTTTCTTCACCCGTTACCACGTACGTTCGACCTAGGCGCGTTAAGTCATCAGAGCTTTGTCTTAATTCATCGGCCGTTTGGTACGAGGCATACCGAACCTGTGCCATTTCATCAACTTTGTTCATCAGCCCATTCAGCTGAATAATAGTGAGAAAACTAACGACAATCCCGGCACCAATAATAAAAAACACTAACTTCATGGTGTTATTGATGTTCATATTCCACTCCTACCACTCAACAACAGACAACATCGACCAAAATGTCGCTACCGTTTTATCGTAGAATAGATTCTCGCCATCAATTAAAAAAAGCTGGACAGGAATGGTCTCCACGTCGATTAGTTTTTGATTACTCAATAGAAATAAATTCAACGATTAAAGTAAGGTCATAAAGTTAACTGACTCAAGGATGCGTTAAATTAGTCATTTCTATGGAAAACCTAGACAGGCATCAACGACGAGAGAAACATTGGTAAGGAGGAAAACTCAAAGCAGCTGCGGAGATAAACCCAACCATATGTCGGGGCTTGTGTCATCGACGCTGCCTGTTCGTAGGTCGGCATAAGCGCCAGCACAAGGCCAATTATTATCACGATGTATGCCGCGCGCAGTGCAACTGGCGCCCGTTGGCAATGTGCCCATATCCAACATTGCGCCGGGGCTTGTGTCACCTACGCTGCCTGTGCGGCAGTGAACTAAATGGCAATCAGCTCTTTGCGGCTCAGCGTTTTCTAAGCTGCCTGTGCGGCAGTGAACGTTCCAAGCGAAGAACAAATCTAACGTTACTTTTTCTAAGCTGCCTGTGCGGCAGTGAACGGGCGTCATTCTTTCGAGTGCTTCCGATTCAGTTTCTAAGCTGCCTGTGCGGCAGTGAATGCTTTTTCAGCTTGCTGCGCGCAATCAGTCGGTTTCTAAGCTGCCTGTGCGGCAGTGAACTGTGGGTCGCAGAGTGTCCGGCCAATGAGGACTTTCTAAGCTGCCTGTGCGGCAGTGAACATTTTCCTGCCTAACGTCTATGCCCGCGACGATTTCTAAGCTGCCTGTGCGGCAGTGAACAAGACGGCGAGTATAAATCGRCAACATCTCACTTTTCTAAGYCTGCCTGTGCGGCAGTGAACTGTACGAAGCCAGCCAACAGCTCGATCTGTCCTTTCTAAGCTGCCTGTGCGGCAGTGAACTTAAAAGCACGCGCCAAGCTCAAAAAGCAGGTTTTCTAAGCTGCCTGTGCGGCAGTGAAMCTGATGACCGTCGCCGCGGTTCTCTGCCCACTCACGTTTCTAAGCTGCCTGCGCGGCAGTGAACAT
>NZ_AQOD01000162.1 GCF_000513715.1 Salinivibrio socompensis S35 | reverse complement strand
CTCTGGCTCTGGTCATGCTGCGTCTGGCTCTGGTCTGCTGCGTCTGGCTCTGGCTCTGGCTCTGGCTCTGGCTCTGGCTCTGGCAAGATATTCGTGTCGGTTTCGCCTTCAGGTGCAAGGCTTGATGGTTGGTTTTGTGATGAAGTATCAACAGACGTCTCCGTCGACGTCACTGACTCCACCGTATCGTCCGCCACGTCTGGCGAATGCGTTGATGATTCTTGTTCTGGGTCTGGCTGTGCCGAGTCTTTTTTACGACCCAAGCCCAACCATGACATAAATCCACGTTTCTTTTTTTCTGCCATTGGCAAATCCTAAAGCATGCTTGATACAATCAGCGGCACAATACCGAATCGGCATAGTCTACCACCTTCTTAACGGTCAAAAAATCTATGGTTAAACGCGCCAACCGCAAATCCTCATCGGCTCCCCTTTCTCGTGGGGTTGGGTCCGTTCGTATTATTGCTGGCCGCTGGCGTGGCCGTAAGCTCACCGTGCATGACGCACAAGGACTCCGCCCCACGACAGACAGGGTAAAAGAGACCGTTTTTAACTGGCTCGCTCCTTATTTACCGGGCGCTCGCTGTCTCGATATTTTCGCGGGCAGTGGTGGGCTCGGCTTTGAAGCGCTCTCTCGTGGCGCAAGCTGGGTCCATTTTTGCGAAAAACATCCCGCGGCAGCCAAACAATTACGTGCCAACTTAGATCAACTTGGCGCACAAAACGCACACATTGATCGTGGCGATGCGCTCGCCCTACTTGCCACCGCGCCTAAAGACGGCCCCTATGATATTATTTTTGTCGATCCGCCTTTTCATCAAGGCTTACTGGATGACACCTTGGCCGCTCTAGATGCCAATCATTGGCTTGCGCCTAATGCCTGTGTTTACGTCGAAGTGGAGAGTCATTTAACGACCTGGCAGGTCCCAGAGCATTGGCACTGCCACCGTGAAAAGCGCGCGGGCCAAGTTAACTACCGGTTATATTTTACCGAGTCCGATGATTAAGCAAACACGACCATTGAGAGAAAAACTATGAAAGCGTTAATCTTATTGGCGAAAGTCGCCATCGCCTTTGTGTGGATGGTGTTGCTCGCCAATATTGTCCATCCCTTTCCGGGTGTTGCCGCCATGGCACTTTACATCATGACCGGCTTTTTGTTGATGATGCACGGGCTGCAAATGCTGATCTTTTTGGGGGCCTTTGGCGATAAAATTGCGATGAGCCGCTGGGAAAAGTGGTCGATTCTTATTTTTGGGATTTTCGCGCTACTCGATATTCGCCGCAAATATATGGTGTAACGCAATCACTCGCGACTATGCTGCACTGCCAGCATAGTTCAAAGCTACCCGCATTCTCTTCACCGCACACTTGGCAAACCCAATGGGTATAGCTTTGGGTTTCATATTCCTGCAGCAACGTCCGCGCCTGAGTGACCTTTTCCGGATCAACCCATAAGGTGACGCCTTGAACATCCGGGGGGAGTTCCCCCACTGCCGCACTCAATGTTTCGCCTTTTAAAACACAATCAATCTGGTGACTTGCCAGTAACCCTTTTAGGCTGTGTGCTTCTAACGCGTTCATCGCTTGGTAAACTTTTTCCATGCACACCTTTCCTTAAGCAATAACGACCGAGGCACTGATCAACGCTTGGGCAACAAAGTAGCTAGACATCACTATCGCTTGTGTGGGGCGGAGCTCGCCTTTAACGCGCGCAAAGGCAAGCACCGTATCTGAGATCATAAAAAAGACGGCCCCCGCTAACGCCAGCCCTGCCGCTACCGAGTGGGTATTCAACCAGTATTCTCCCGCCGCCCACACCATTTGCGTGATCACGGCGATATAAAGGGCGACTGGTAAGGCAAAACGCCCAAGGTTGGGGAGTAGCAAGAGAAAGACAATCACACCTAGGCCTGAAAGCATCGCAGGTAACCACCAGACCATGTGACCATCAAACTGCGCCCAAAAGGCAAAGGTATAGACCAGGTGCGCAAGCAAAAAACTGGTTAGGCCGAGAACAAACCGGTCTTTGGGCAACATGAAAAAAAGGTCACCCACCATCGAAAGCAATAAGGCAGCCACGACCCATTGCGCATAAGTTGATGCACTGACATGCGCCCCGACAATAATCATCAACAGTATTATGGTCAGTGGCTTAAACAGATAAAACTGCCAGCGAGGGCCCCGGTAGGCTGCGGAGATATGCAGCAGTCCCGAACAACAGACAGCGAACCAGCTCCACATGGTTATCATTCCTTTTACAACAAGGACGCCAAGTTTAGGCGGGCTAATGTATATGTCCAGCCTCCCTTGGTGAGAACAAGATCCAGTTTAAAAAAATCGCAACGTTAACGATGGGGTAACTCTCCAGAAGGGCCGTTCATTAGCCGCTCCATTGCGGCCATACTTGTGCGTAAAAGCCAATCGCTCCCACGGTAAACAGCAGAATAAGACCAGCGGCGAGACGCCAAATCAAACGGTTGCTTCGCGGTACCAGTTCCGACTCACAATACTTGCTTACTGATATAAATTCACGAATATCATCCACTTTGTAACCATCTTCATGAACGACCTTGTTGCGAATGGTGGCCACGAAGCGCAGTTTTTTGATCACATCATGGGGAAGCCGTTTTTGGCTGCTGTCGATGAGCTGGTGGAGCCCTTTTCCCTCAGCGTGGTAGTGCTGGCGCAGTAAGTTTTCTAGGCGCTTACTGTGCTTAATTACCATTGCTACATCGTCCATGGTCTCTCTCCTTGCTGGCTCACTACCATCTTTCTAGTATGACGGTTTTTACGCCCTTTAGGGATACCCGATTTCATGATTGGGATCTGACTCCGTATACACGCTTTCAATTACTTATGACTACTTTTATCGCCAAAAGTGTCATCAACTAGGGAACCAGCCACGCGGTGATGCGCTGACGCTGTAATAATGCCGTTATCAAGGCCGCGCCTGCAAACGCATAAATCGTCAGGACCGGAATCCATACCCAAGACGGCGACAAGGTGGGCCAGTATGCTCGCACCGGCCAAAGGAAAATAGGATGAATCAGATAAATACCCAAGCTATAACGGCTTAGCGTGGCCACCCATGATGGCGTAGTTCGTCCCTGTCGCCATTGCCGAACGGCCAAAAAGACGGCGGCGCTGATCAATACCGTGTTGATCGTGGTGTAAGATAACCAGCCTCCGTGATGTAACGCTGATATTGGATACTGGTACCAAGTACATGGTATCCGGTCATTCCCACGGCGAGTAGCCCTAGGGCCCACCAAAGAGGCCGTGCGCGTGGGAAATGATGTAACCAAAAGCCTAGCCACAAATAACCGCCCAATAAAGAATAAAGTCTTGACGCCACCAGCCGTGTGCGCCCGATAAATACCAGGCGGTCAGGCCCATCCATGCGAGTCCGACGGCCGCCACTCCCCATGTTGGTATGTGCGCGAGTATGGGACGCAGTATTGGGATCCAAAGCAACAACGGGATGTAATAGTAAAAAAGGCCCAGATGATAATAGGTCTCGTGGTCGGGCGCAGCGTGTAACGTTTGCGCTACCGTCTGCCAAGAGAAGCCTTCAGCAGTGAGTCCAGACAAGCCCGCGAACAATAGCGACCAAAGCACAAAAGGCACCACAACTTTCATTACCCGGCGCTGGATAAAGTGTTGGAAGGTAAACCGGTGCGAAGACGACAACAACAACACCCCTGAGATCATGATAAATACTGGCACCACCCAGCGGCTGGCACTATTGAGCCCAACCGCCACGCTCCAATCGGACAATGGGATCTGGCCAATTTCAGTGCGATACGGTCCCAAGACATGAATCGCAACCACAAATAAGGCGGCCAGCACGCGGAGTACATCAAGATACTCAATATGCCTTGTTGTTGCGCTTGCTGCATTTGTTAACACCTTTCATCCATTTGAGTGAACGAGAAAAACCCCATAATACGCCGATTTTCGGCAAAAAGACGCATAGTCACGACAACTTACAGTCAAATATGTCAAGTTTGTCGTCAAAAATCAGTACACAGATCGCCTAATTACGTTAAAAGTTAGTATTTAATCTTGCCATTTAGTTTAAAAAACAATTAACATCCTGCCTTCTTTCCCATTGACGGGAAGTGCAGTACTGACAAGGAGACGAATGACATGCACTCAAACACCTCCGAGCAACGGGGCGGTCCACATAAACGCACGCTGTTTACGCGTTTTCTCGATACCGTCGAGTGGTTAGGCAACTTATTACCCCATCCTGTGACCTTGTTTGCGATCTTCTGCGTCGCCATTCTGTTGGCATCGGGTGTCGCCGGTTACTTTGATGTTTCCGTGGCGGATCCGCGTCCAGAAGGGGCAACAGGTCGCGCCGCCGATGGCATGATCTACGTGCAAAGCCTGCTTAATGCCGAAGGCTTGCAAATGATCGTCACCAATTTGGTGAAAAACTTTACGGGTTTCGCGCCATTAGGCACCGTATTGGTTGCTATGTTAGGCGTTGCGGTCGCAGAGCACTCTGGCTTACTGTCAGCATCCATGCGTGGTTTAGTGATGGGCGCTTCTCGCCGTACCGTCACTTTTACCATTGTCTTTGCGGGTATTATCTCAAATACCGCATCAGAGCTCGGTTATGTAGTCTTAATTCCACTCGCGGCGATGATCTTCCACTCGTTAGGCCGCCACCACTTGCCGGCCTGGCAGCGGCATTTGCCGGGGTGTCGGGCGGCTATTCGGCTAACCTGTTGTTAGGCACCGTTGACCCATTGCTCTCTGGGATCACCGAGCTGCTGCTCAAATGATTAATCCTGAGTACGCGGTGGGTCCTGAGATGAACTGGTACTTTATGTTTATCTCTACCTTCTTCATTGCCTTTGTGGGGGCCTGGATCACCGATAAAATTGTTGAACCCAAGCTTGGACCTTATGACCAAAGCCAAGCGTCTGAAGACATCACAGCGGCGTCGGCCAGTAAACTCAATGACGACGAAAAACGCGGCCTACGTAATGCGGGTATTGCCGTGCTGATTGTCAGTGGTATCTTAGCGCTCACCATCGTGCCGGAGTGGGGCGCACTGCGCCACCCCGAGACCGGTGAAGTGGCAGGATCGCCGTTTTTGAAAGGAATTGTGGCCTTTATCATGGTGTTCTTTGCCGTCCCAGGCATCGTGTTTGGCCGTACCGTAGGCACCATTAATAACGATCGCGATGTGATTGATTCGATGTCGAAATCGATGAGTGCGATGGGGATGTACATCGTGCTGGTGTTCTTCGCGGCTCAGTTTGTCGCTTTCTTTAAGTGGACTAACTTCGGCCAAGTGATTGCGGTCGGCGGTGCAGACTTTCTGCAAACCATTGGTTTAACCGGCCCGGCGTTGTTCTTTGCCTTTATTTTGATGTGTGGCCTCATTAACCTCTCGGTCGGGTCTGCATCCGCACAATGGGCGATTACCGCGCCGATCTTTGTGCCGATGTTAATGCTGGTCGGCTATGCCCCAGAAACTATTCAGTCSSCTTATCGGATTGGCGATTCGGTCACTAACATCATTACCC
>NZ_AQOD01000161.1 GCF_000513715.1 Salinivibrio socompensis S35 | reverse complement strand
GAATGATGAGCTTTCTTTGGAAAGTGATGCAGTTCGGTGTTGGATGATAAGTAAGCTGAGTGAAATTGATGGGGTTATCGATGAATTGCTGAATTGAGCAAGGCCTGGGAATGGACAAGGGATTGGGAGCCTCGATTTTCGGGACTTTTTGTGGCGTGAGAGGGGCAAAAATGGGACACTATTTGGGACATAATTTGTAAATGGGGCACTATTTGGGGCATGTTTTAGGGGGTTAAAGGGGTTTGTCGGGATTTGCATTCCCTACTTAAGGCGCTGAAAGTAAAAGGAAAGCCCGCCATGTCCCTCATTTGATAATTAAGAGATATTTTCATACATAAAGTAATATTAAGTTACATAGTAGGTCGTTTTTTAAGCATAAAAGCCACCTACCAATGGCAAAGTGCCTGAACCTTGCCATGGTTAAAGAGCAGCAAAGCTTTTTAGTGAAACGCGTTAACGATGACACCTAGCCATAAATAGCGGAGTGCCACTTGTCTCAAAATCTTGCCACCGTCAGCCGTCGCGCTCTGTTGCCCGAGCGTATTGCCAGCCTTATTGATGCACTATCTAGTGGGGTTTATGAACGCGAGCACACCATCAAAATGTGTCTATTGGCCGCACTCGCTGGCGAAAGTGTCTTTTTGCTTGGGCCGCCAGGCATTGCCAAAAGCTATATTGCCAAACGTTTGATCGAGCGTTTGATAATAGCCAATTTTTTGAATATTTGATGACGCGTTTTTCGACACCGGAAGAAGTGTTTGGTCCGCTCTCGATTCAGGCGCTAAAAGATGACGGTAAATATGTACGCTTAACGGAGGGTTATTTACCGAATGCCGACGTTGTCTTCTTAGACGAAATATGGAAAGCAGGCCCAGCGATCCTCAATACCTTACTCACCGTGGTGAACGAACGCACCTTTAAAAACGGTGAACATGTTTATCCTGTCCCCATGCGGTTGTTGGTTACCGCGTCTAATGAATTACCTGATCCAGATAGTGGCCTCGATGCGCTCTATGATCGTATGTTACTCCGCGTTTTCGTCAATCGAATCCAAGAGAAGAAAAACTTTAAGCTGATGCTTACCGAGCCAAACCAAGGTGAAGCCACGATATCGGACCAATTAAAAATCGGTTATCAAGAATATCAAGAATGGCAAACGGTCATCCCCACGTTGACATTTTCCGACACGATTTTTGAAAAGCTGTATACGCTGAAAAAGCGGCTGGAGCATGCGGCGAATGACCAAACCCAGTTTGATCCTTCTGAGCTGTATGTCTCTGACAGACGTTGGAAAAAAGCGGTGCGTTTACTGAAAGCTGCGGCATTTTTTAATGGGCGAGATGAGGTCGCACCACTTGACTTGTTACTCCTCGAAGATTGTTTATGGCACAGCCCAGAATCACGCGATGTGGTCACCCAGGTGATGCGTCGCTTTGCGGCTGAAGTCTTGTTTGATCAGCAAGAAGTGCTGGCGTTGCTAGAAGATGTACAAGCGGCGTTAAGCGAGATTGAACAAAGCACCATCGACGCTTTGGCATATCGACAAGAAGCGAACAACTCTGGTCTTAGTCGAAAATCATTGATTGATGTGAGTCAATGTCCACGCTTTACCGTTAATCAAAGCCGCGATCTGGTTAGATTTGTTTTATTAAGTGCCAACCCTTCCGTATCAGAACAAGAAAAAGGGGATAGTCGCTGGATTTACCTAGATGCCGCTGATATCGAGAAAAAACTTAAAGCTGGAAGCACGGATTTATACGGCTATGTGAATAAAAATAATCACCTGTGTCGCCTGACGCTAGAATGGGATGCGCACCACGCGCTAGTGATCAAAGATATTGCTAACCGCCCGGTTCCGGTCGCTCTGGTTGGTGTTAATGATCCTAATCATGAGCAGTTAGCGCATTGGCGTGCGCAGACTGACCAAGCGCGTGAACAATTGCAGCATGCGCAGTTTTTGATCCGTCGAGCACGTAGTCAGCTCAATGCCAGCCTGCCTCACTTGTTTGCCCAACCGGACCTGCTTGAGACAGCATCAGCAAGCTTGGTTGATGTGGAACATCAAGTCAAAAATCAAATCGACACGCTAGAGCGTCAAGTCAATCGTCTAGCAAGACTGGGAGAATTTTTCTCCGGAGCCAGTGATGCTGAGTGCTGAGAGCCTAAACATGGGGTTAATGTTGGCTGAGTCGGGGTTGATCGATGCGGCCATGACCGAACTGATGTCTCATCCTCAGTTGCTCGTCTTGACAGAGCGCAGCCCCGCGATTAAACGTGCGGTGAAACAGCAGCTCAACCGCTGGCGTGGTCACACCCAACGTAAACTTGTGCAACAAGGTTTGTCGGACGCATTGAAAAAAGAAATTCAATGTTACGAGCAAGCGACAGAAAAAACTGCGCGTGATTTTGAAAAACAGATTGACGCGTTATTAGATGATTTAAAATCGGTTTCCTCTTTTTATGATCAAGCGAAAAGGCTGGCGGCACACCAGGCTGAGCACGGCGATCCTATGTTTCAATCGTATTTTTGTAATCGGTGGCACGCACACTTAAAAGCAGAAATAGAAAAGGTGCAATCTGAAAGCGTTGAAGCACAAAAGCAAAAGCTACTTGACGATCTTTACCGCCGAATCTCAACCTACCAGAAAATGGATGGTGTTGATCAGTCGGGCGATATCAGCAAAGTCGGTCGCCTGTGGGATATGGCGGCCAGCTCGTTATCTCAGCAAGATGTCACGCTATTAAAACGCTTTGTAGCATTTTTAGAGAAAAATCCCGAGTTGCAAGCGATTGCCGAGCAGCTGGGGCGAATGGCTAACCATGTTGATAGCCAAGGCCCTAGCCAGCAGCCGACGGAAACGCTAAAGACCGTGCCGGAAAAGCAAATTGATGTCCCTGATGACATCACCGGCATTTGCCAAAGTGATCGTGTCGACCGTCTCTTGCCCAATGAGGCCGTGCTGTTGGCGGATCCAGCACTCGAGACTGTTTTTTATAAGCAGCTTGTCGATAAACAATTGCTTAATTATCAAATGACGGGCCAAGCCCATCGTCGGAAAAAAGTAGAGACGCACGTCCCTAGCCAATCCAAGCCAGAGCAAAAAAGGGCCTTATCAATTGCTGTCGATGCCTCGGGCTCGATGAGTGGATTCCCAGAACAATGCGCCAAAGCGCTCGCCTATGTATTGATGCGCATTGCCGCGACGGAGCATCGTGATTGTTATGTCATGCTCTTTTCGACCGATCATATCAGTTACGAGCTAACAGGCGAGGAAGGTTTACAAGAGGCAATGAGCTTCCTCTCGTACCGGTTTCACGGTGGGACAGATATGGCGCCTGTGATTGAAAAAGCGCTCGATCTTATGGCTGGCGAGCGCTATCAAAACGCAGATTTAGTGGTGGTCTCGGACTTCATTGCCCCCAAGCAATCCGATACCATGATCGAAAAGGTCGAGGCATTGAAGGTAAAGCAAAATCGCTTCCATGCGGTCAGCTTATCAAAATATGGTAATCCTGAGTTGATGGCTTATGTTCGATCATTGTTGGTCAGTTATCAGCCTCTTTAGGGAGGACGCTTGCTCAATCAGTGGTGGCCAAGTAATAAGGTGGCCAAGTGAAAACATCACAGCGCAGACGTCGTCCGCGTTGCGAGATTTTAACCCCAGCCACCGGCCGATTCGCCGACCTAATACAGACAGACTCAAGCCGACAACAATCAACGCCGCCCCTAGCCATTCGATCATCGATAAGCTTTCGCCAAGCCCTATCGATGCCGCGCCCATGCCGACGATGGGGATCAATAGCGCGAAAGGAGTGACGGATGCAGAGGTATGCTGATTAAGAAGCCATCCCCAGATGGCAAATGCCACCAAGGTGGACAAATACCCTACGTAGGCTATCGAGAGCCAACCTGATAACGGCGTCGCTTGTAGTAATGCAAAAGGCTGATGGCTTTCAAACCAGTAGGAGAGGGCAAATAATGGAATCGGTGGGATTAAGCTCACCCACACCATAAAGTGCATAAGGTTCACGCCCGGCATCTGTTTCATCACCAAATTAGCGATTGCCCAGAAAAAGCCTGCCGCAACAATCATCGCCACGCCGGTGAATGTTGCGCTCCCGGTTGAGGTGAAAAAGAAGAGTCCAAAGCCGATAAAAGCAACAAGCAGCCCGATTCGCTGCGGCCAAGTGACCATTTCTCTTAAGATCAATGCGCTAAGTACAATGGTAAAAATTACTTGTGACTGGAGGAACAAGGAAGCAATCCCTGCTGATGCGTCATCCTGCATCGCCATAAACAGCAAACTAAACTTAATGACCCCCAAGCTAAGCCCGACAGCGAAAAGTTGCCACAGTTTGACTTTAGGTCGGGGAATAAAAAATACCGCCGGCAAGGCGACGATAAAAAACCGCAGCCCAGAGAAAAAAATGGGTGGCAGGGTTTCAAGTCCAACTTTAATCACCGAAAAGTTGACGCCCCAAATCAGCACGACCAACAAGGCGAGCAATACGCTTTTTATGTCCATGATCAATTCCTTACTAAGAGACAGTTACCCTAGCATGGATAGTGGGTTATCACGAAAAACTTGACAGGGAGAATGGAAAATTAGGCGCTTACCACGGGGATGAAGCGCCTAACCGATCAGCCAAGCAGTAAACTGTCGTCGGCCAAGGTTTCACCGCGCACTTTGTTGAACATATCCAAAAGATGTGGAACGTCCATGTTTTTACGTTCATCACCATGTACATCAAGAACGATATTGCCTTGGTGTAACATCACGGTCCGATCTCCGCACGCCAAAGCATCTTTCATCGAGTGGGTCACCATCATGGCGGTGAGGTTAAACTCATTGACGATGGTTTTGGTCAAATCAATCACGAATGCGGCCATACGTGGATCCAGTGCGGCAGTGTGTTCATCAAGTAGTAGCAATTTACTGTTCGATAAAGTAGCCATGACCAAACTTACCGCTTGTCGCTGACCGCCAGACAACAGGCCGATGCTATCACCGAGCCTGTCTTCCAATCCGAGGCCCAAGATAGCGATCCGCTCTTGAAATAGCTTGCGGCGTTTAGTGCCGAGTGCGCGCGACCAACCACGGCCTTTACCTCGCCGATAAGCCAGCGCTAAATTTTCTTCGATCGTCAACGACGCGCAGGTGCCGGCAAGGGGATCTTGAAAGACGCGTGCGGCCAGAGTAGCGCGCTGATGCACAGCCTTTTTGGTCACATCAATATCATCGATCATCACTTGTCCGCCAATCATGGGCGTTTCACCGGTGACTGCGCCAAGTAAGGTTGATTTCCCCGCGCCGTTAGAGCCAATGATGGTGACAAATTCGTTCTCGGGAATGGATAAGCTCACGCCCCGCAGTGCACGGTTTTCGAGGACGGTTCCTGGGTTAAACGTGACCTGAATATTGTTAAGCGTGATCATCCTGACACCTCGGCCTGTTTTGCGCGCTTGGACTTTTGATACTGTTGGCGCATTTTGGGGGCGATCAATGCCACGGCCACCAGCACCGCGGTGACCAAGTTAAGATCAGAGGCTTGAAGACCGAACATGCCACTCGACAATGCAAACCCGACAGCGAGGCGGTATAGAATGGAGCCAAGAATCACGGCTACAACGGCGACCCAGACTTTACGCCCAGGCAGTAATGTTTGTCCGAGGATCACGGCGGCGAGGCCGACCACGATGGTGCCAACGCCAGAAGTGACATCAGCAAAGCTGTTGGTTTGCGCAAATAATGCGCCGGCAAAGCCGACAAAGGCATTAGAAAGGGCGAGACCAAAATAGGTGTACATCGCTGTGCTGCCGCCTTGTGCTTGAACCATTCGCGCATTAACACCAGTCGCGCGTAAACCCAGGCCAAAATCACTGGCTAATAAGCGGATCACCAATAGCCCGCTAATGATCACTAACACGCCTACCACTAAGGGTCGTAGATAGACGGGGGCAATCCCAAGTGACTCAAAGGGCGTCAGAATGGTTTCTTCGCCGAGCAAAGCAATATTGGGGCGCCCCATAATGCGAATATTCACTGAAAACGCGGCAATCATGGTCAAAATACTGGCGAGCAAATTGAGGATGCCACACTTTACGGTGAGAAATGCGGTGACCAATCCTGTAATACCACCCGCCAAAATGGCCATTGCGGTAGCAAACCAGGGGTTATAACCGGCTACAATCAGGGTCGCGGCGACGTCGGCGCCCATCGGAAAACTGCCATCAACCGTTAAATCGGGAAAATCGAGTACACGAAAAGTGAGATAGACACCGAGCGCAACTAAGCCGTAAACCAGGCCGACTTCTAAGGTGCCGAAAAACGCAATTGCCGTCATTAACTACTCCTAGACTGATACAAACTAGTCTGTGATATGCGCGGCGCGATCTAAAATTGAGGCTGGCACGTCGATCCCCAATTTGTCCGCAGCCGAACGATTAACGGCTAAATCAGATCCTTCCGCAACGTTGGCAGGCAGAGACGAAATGGGTTCACCGTCTAAGATAGCCGCAACATAGTCTGCGGTCTGTACCCCGATTGAGTAATAATCAAACCCAAGTGCCACCACCGCACCGTTTGGGATATAAGATGTCGATCCCCCAAGGACAGGCGTATTGGCTGAGTTGGCGGCCGCGATTAAGCCATCAATGGCACTGGCGACGGTATTATCCGTTGGCGCATAAATAATATCTGATTGGGTGGCAACGACTTGCGCGGCAGATTGTACATCTGCGCTTTTCAAGGCCGTTCCTTCGATCACTTTAATACCATGTTCTGTTGCCGCTTTTTTTAGCAAATCGACCAAGGTGACGGCGTTCGCTTCACCGGGATTGTATACCACCCCGATCGTAGAAAGGTTAGGGAGAAGCTCTTTGGCGAGCGCGACATGCTGGGCAACAGGGGACAGATCAGACAACCCAGTCACGTTACCTGTTGGTGCGGCCATATCTTTCACCAGTTTGGCGCCGACAGGATCCGTCACCGCTGTAAAAATAATCGGGACATCGCGTGTCGCGGCCGCGAGTGCTTGGGCGGATGGTGTCGCAATACCCACTAATACGTCAGGTTGCTCGCCGACATATTGACGCGCAATTTGCACGGCGATGGCTGGGTTACCCTGGGCAGTCTGATATTTGAACGCCAAGTTATCATCTTGGATATATCCTCGCTTCTCCAAGCCGTCAAGCAAACCATTCCGGGTCGCATCCAGGGCGGG
>NZ_AQOD01000160.1 GCF_000513715.1 Salinivibrio socompensis S35 | reverse complement strand
GTTACTACAAAGACTTTCAGGCTAATACCATTCGAACCCGCCGGGTTCTGTCCTATTTTTTCCTGGGGAGGGAGCTGGTTGGACGAGAAGGATATGGGTACAGAGTGAGGGATCTGGCTTTAGCGGTTGGAGGGCTGAAGGCAATGGCAGCGGGAGAGCTCAGGTGAAAAAAGTGGGGATCCCTCAGAGTCCAATCCCCATATTGTGCTCAGACTTTGGCGCCTTACAGCGGCGCCAAACGCGTTGCCACCATGAGGGAAAAACACCATCATCATAAACACACACGCGAATGCGCTTGCCAACACATACCCGGATCCAAACCGTATCGCCACCATGTTGATGCGCATTTTGTATCAGATTTTTTAAACAAATAGAGAGCCAGTAGAAAGGCAGTGTTAATGTCTTGTCTTCCTCAAGGGTGTAATTAATCTCTACGCAATCACACACGTTATCTAACCACTCAGACAAAGAGGCTGTTTGCGTTTTAAATTGCTCACTTTTATCGGTGCTCAAATAGCCTTTGCTAGTTTCCGTCAGTTGATTGAGCCGTTGATGATCGGCTAATAAGCGCCACAACACATCCTGCGTACCTTCATCCAGGCTATCGAACTGATTACGTAGCATCTCCACCGTCAATCCTAAACTGGCAATTGGAGTTCGAAGTTCATGCGTCAATAATTGCAAAATAAACTGACGTTCACGCCGCTGTTGATAGCGATCATAAACACTGCGCGCCAATCCAAGCACGAGCGCACCAAAGATAGCGACCAAGATAGCAATCATGACCCCCCGATAAGCGGGATGTAATTCATTACAAATATTGCCGTAACGGTAATCACAGCCTGTTGAATGGTCGATAGGCTCAAACGATAATTATCTGCAATAGATGTCCATTGTTTTCGGGGCAACGCTTTCCACCCTTCTTCTCCATTTAGCCAGAGATAATCTCCATCCAAATAGGCACGGTAGCCGTTAAGCAATGCATCCCGTCCTGCCTGACTAAGCGGGGCCAATGAGTCATGCAAAGGGTGATTTTCATTGGCAATCGTGACGCGCACTATCAGTTCAGGCGGTGGCGATTTGATCGCATAATGGCGCAAATAACGTTCGGCGTAACTGCCTCCGGCAGGATGAAGCAGCGGATTTTTTTCAAACCACTTAGTCGGTAAGGGCTGTTCGCGACAAAGCGCTAGCTCGAAGCGCTGAGCCACTAACAACCTTGGTGACACGATGCGCGAATTAGGTCGGCAGGACTGAACAACTTGGTAAAGAGCGCTGAGATCGTGCCAATCAAAATGTTCAAAATCTGGATATTGTGCTTGGCTCACTAAAAGCGCTTGAGGATAGGCGTTTAAAGCCGGTTGAGCGACCATTAAGGTCCCTGCTTGCCACGCTTCATCGTAAAACCCTTTAAGCTGCGTTTGTAGATCGCTCGCCATCACTTGGCCACTCACCAAGATAGCTATCCATACCACCACATTCGCCTTACCACCACGTCACGCCTCCATTGGGCCCACTGCCGCCTTTATATGCCATTATCATAGTCGAGTCATGCCAGGCTGTGTCACCCAGATGTCAACAGACGACAGTAAGAGACCGGCAATTATCATCCAAAAACATCAGTGCGTTGTGCACATAGGCTATCGAAAAAGGTGAAAAACACAGGAAGAAAATGATGCGTATTGATCGAAAGGGCTGAATTTTAGGGGATTAGAAGAGTTTTAGACGCTTAGAAAGGGCGGAGACCTCCCCAGCTACATCCCGGCACACACGTCCCAAGCGCGGGCTGCTTCCTTCCGGACCTGACCCAGTACACAAGATAGTGTTGCGGGAGAACCAAGGAGGCCTCCATCGATATGTCGTTAAGCTTGCTTAACTGCGGGGCATTATGTGGCAAGCCTGGATGCAATGCAAGGAGGATTCGTTTCCTCGCCGATTAACTGTTGATCTTATAAGCAATTACCGTTTAATCGTCGTCTGGATCATCCAAGAGTAAATACTCGCCTACCCAGATAGCAGCCAGCATGGTGGCCCACGCCACCAGTAATGACATGGTTAACTGAGACGGAACAAGCCACGCAATGACTAAAAATGGCACGCACGGCAAAATGTGCATCGCAAGGTGACGTGAAGCGGCTAAATGCGGTGTAAGCGCCACCCACTGCAACAGTCCCATGATCGCAACCACTGCAACGCTCCACAGCGCGGATGGCCACCCAACCGCCGCTACTAGCACGGGAAGCACCAGCCAGGCACCACGTCGAGGCGGTTGGTAGCCTGGCCAATAACGCACTGATAGCCATAATCCGCCTAAGGCCACCAGTAGAAGAACCAGCCCCCAGGCCGCCCACCCTAATTTTGCTTCCGACTGCAAGGCCATCATTCCTGCAAAAATGGCGAGCATCACCGCGCCAAGTAACCACTTAACGTGTGGATGCCGATCAGGATTAAACCATAAAGATAACGCCGGCAAGATCAGCAAGGTACTGGCAGCCAGTAAGGCCGGCAACTGCGGCAACGAAACCGCCAAAACGGCCATTCCCAACAGCAATAGCCAGCTCGCCACTGTGTCTGGATAAAAGAAAAATAACGCGGGCGCCATGATCGCCAACCCATGCAAGGCATTGTCAGCACTGATACCCGCTGCAACGCCTATCGCTAACACGAACGCGGGCCAAACTAATGAGGAAATCCGCATGCACACTCCTTGTGCGGTGGTAATGCCTTCCAGTGTAGCGATCAGTCGTTGGCGCTTACCAGCGTTAGGGCTGGATCGTAGGTGTGATTCGTATCCGTGATCACTTTATTGATCGTATTGGTGATAAATAAAGGGCGTTCACTCACATCAATTTGCGCGGTGATCACATAGTCATGAGCAGCAGAAATTTGGCTTGGGTCGTAATTTAGCACGAAATGTAGAGGCACTTGCTGACCTTTGGTCACAAAAGACTGTCGGCTAATCACTTTACCGGGCGAGTCCATTGTTTTCATTTCCACCAAGCGCACGGTCACGCTGGCATTCTCGGGTAAAGCAAGGCGCTCACGATAGACCAAGGTACCAGAAACACTTGCTAAATCATTAGGCTGGCTATTACCAGAACAAGCGGTAAACACTAAAGCCGTGAATAAGGCGAACAACAGAAACGTTAGTTTCTTCATTAAAGAATCCTCACCGAAACGTGTTTGAGTGCGGCAAAAACGCTAAGGTTATGATAGCTTGAACAATAACAATGGAAGCATAGCATGAATCAAGGACTTATGAGCCAACCACTAACAGAACTCTTACAACTGCTGCGGCTTGAGCGATTAGACACCGGCCTATATCGCGGCCAAAGTGAGAACCTTGGACTGCCACAAGTGTATGGCGGGCAAGTGATTGGTCAAGCGCTCTCTGCCGCGAAGACATCCGTCGACGCCGATCGCTTTTTGCACTCATTTCACAGCTACTTCCTGCGTCCAGGCGATCCGGAACAACCGATCATCTATGATGTTGAGATACTGAGAGATGGAAAAAGTTTCAGTACCCGGCGAATAAAAGCCGTACAGTACGGTAAGCCGATTTTTTATCTCACCGCATCGTATCAAGAGGAAGAAGAAAGCTTCGAGCACCAAAACGCGATGCCTGAAGGCGTGCCAGCGCCGGAAACCTTGCGCTCGGAGCAATCATTGGTCGCGGACATTGCCCACAAACTGCCCGCCAATGTGGTCAAAGCGTTTGGCAGTGATAAACCGATAGAAGTACGTCCTGCTACCGTGATCAATCCACTGAAGCCAGAGCCGGCACCAGCGAAACAATACCTCTGGATCCGCGCCAACGGTGAAGTCGGCGATGACTTTCATGTCCACCAATACTTGCTGGGTTACGCGGCTGATTGGGGCTTTTTGGTTACCGCGCTGCAACCCCACGGGGTCACATTACTGACCCCAGGAATGAAAGTAGCGACTATTGATCATTCCATGTGGTTTCACCGTCCGTTTAGAATGGATGAATGGCTACTGTTCGCGATTGAAAGCCCCTCCGCCAGCGGCGCGCGTGGGTTTGTGCGCGGAGAGCTCTACAATCAACAAGGTGATTTAGTAGCGTCTGCCACCCAAGAAGGGTTAATGCGCAAGATCTCTTAGCCCCTGTCGCAAATCGAGTCACTGCGAATCAATCATCGGTAAAAAGGGGCCTCAGCCCCTTTTCGCTTATCTCACCAGTATCAGGATCACTAAGGCTATATTTCTTCCTCAAGCGCCGCCAATTGCGCACTCGCTTGCTGAAGCTGGTACATCTGCCAGTAACGCCCTTGTTGGCGTAGCAAGCTTTGATGACGCCCTTGCTCAATCACACGACCACGATGCAAGACTAAGATATTATCGGCATCGGCAATCGTGGATAAACGGTGTGCAATCACCACCACTGTCATCTGCTGTCGCAGAGTATTCAATGCTTGCTGAACAAGCTCTTCGGTACCGGAATCGATATTGGCAGTGGCTTCATCAAGGATCAGGATTTTAGGCTGCCGCACTAACACCCGCGCCAGAGCCAATAGCTGGCGTTGCCCGGCCGAGAAGGTCATTCCCCCCTCGCCCAACTGGGTCTCTAAGCCAGCTAGGGTAAACCTTTGAACCATGGACATGCTCATCCAATGCCACTTGTTTTAACGCATGCCAGATCACGGCATCATCCAGCGACTGCCCCAACGCGATGTTTTCTTTTAAGCTGCCGGTTAACATATGCGGGTCTTGTTGCACCATCGCCACGCCCTCGCGCAAGCTCTGATGGCTCAAGCTTTCAATCGGTAAACCACCCAGCGTTAACGTGCCTTCGCCTGGACGATAAAACCCCATCAGTAACGACGCTAAGGTTGATTTACCGCTCCCCGTATGGCCGACCAGCGCTAGAAATCCCCCGGCTGGCACATTCACATTTACATCTGACAGTACCGGCGTTTCGCCATCATAAGAGAAAGACACATCACGCAATGCAATAGCCCCATCAGTGATCGGTGTAGTGTCGCTGCCATATTGTTCAGGCGGGGTATCCATCATCTCAAATAATCGCTCGCCTGCTGAAATCGCCTGCTGCAATAGCGACAATTGTTGCATCATCTCAATCAACGGCTCAGTGATCCGACCCAGATAACTCAAAAACGCATACAATACCCCGACCCCTATCACTTCCATCCCGCTGACTCCAAAGATGGCAACCAAAGACAGCAAAGCGGCACCAGAAAGTAAATCAATCAAGGGACGCAAATAGATACCATTGAGACGCTGAATCGTAACCATGGCATCGAGATGATCAGCGGTCATATCTTGAAAGCGGGAAGAAAATGCCTGCTCTTGCTGCATCAGTTGGATAAGGTTCATGCCCTGCACCGACTCGTTCATCACCCCGTTAATGTCCGCTAGCCGGTCTCGTGCTCGGCGATAGGCGGGCGCTGAACGTTTTTGGTACCGCACCATCACCAAGACAACACAAGGCAATAACACCAGCACCACCAACGTCAGTTCAACACTGAGCATCAGCATCGCCACCAGCATCACGCTAATCAAGGCAATATTGCGCAAAAATGTCGAAAGGACAGACACATAGAGCTCTTTTAAAGACTCCGTATCATTGGTTAAGCGTGAGACGATTCGCCCCATCGGCACATAGTCAAAGGCGGATAACGGCTGTTTGATCACGTTGGCGAACACGGTTTTTCGAATGCGCTGAATAATCGCCACCGCCATGGTGTTGAAGCGCAGCTCATATTTATACTGGAAGCCCGCAGAAACAATGGTCGATACGATGTAACCTACCGCGAGTGCCCACATGATCATTGCCGGATAGTTGTCTTTGGCAACATAGTTATCAAGAAAGATCTGCACCAAGTAAGGCCCAGTCACTTCCGCCACCGCGGCAATCAACAAAAAAACAGTCGCAATCACAAACTGACGGCGATCACGGCGCATATAGCCTAATAGCCGATATAAAATTTCTCGCTTAGTCATGGCGCGGCTCCTCATCGGCGTCCAATGCCGCTTCCAGCTGCTGATATTGGTGCATTTCTTGATACCATCCTGGCTGCTGAATCAATTGACGATGCTTGCCGCGTTCGCGTATTTGGCCATGGCTGAGCACCACAATTTCGTCGGCACTTTCCAAAGCGGATAAACGGTGAGCAATCACAATCGTGGTTCGAGTGTGCTGATGCTGTTGCAGGTTGTGCAAAATACGGTGTTCGGTGTCGCCATCAACCGCCGACAACGCATCATCCAAAATCAAACACTCGGCCCCCACTAATAACGCGCGAGCGATAGAAATCCGCTGCTTTTGCCCGCCAGACAGAGTGATCCCTTTTTCACCGACCGCAGTCTCATATCCGTACGGTAGCTGACGAATATCCTCATCGATACAGGCAAGTGTCGCCGCCTGTTCGATTTCCGCCTGGGTCGCATTAGGGCGACCGAGGGCGATGTTTTCGGCAATCGAGCGCGAGAACAAAAACGGTGTTTGCGTCACCACCGCAAAACGTTGCCGCCACGAAGACAGATCAGCGCTCGCAATCGACACATCACCATATCGGATATCGCCTTTGTCCAACGTTGTCAGATGCAATAAAAGTTGTAACAAGGTGGACTTACCGCTGCCAACCGGGCCAGCAATCCCCAGCATCTCGCCTGGATTAAGCGTAATATTCACCTCTTTAACCGCAAAACTATCATCGGGCTGCCACTTAAACGCGTCGATAGCGATCGTCAGCGGTTGCATCTGATCCGATAGTCGCTGATCGCCGCCAACAATATCGGGCTGCTCTTGCATCAGCGCATCAATACGGGTCCAAGCGGCTCGGCCCCGTTCAATAATATTAAACAGCCAGGCGATCGCGAGCATCGGCCAAATCATCAAGCCTTGATACAAGGTAAACGCGGTGAGATCCCCCAGTGACATTTGTCCCGTTGCGACCAAATAGCCACCACCGGAAACAGTAAAGAAGAAAGAGGCCCCAATGGTGCCTTGAATCACCGGCGAGAAAAGCGCATCCACACGTGCGACGGCCAAGTTTTTGTCTCCGGTCCGATCCGCAACCTGATCAAACTGCGTCATTTGGTGCTGCTCTAGGCCAAAGGCGCGCACCATTCTCACTGCAGAGAGTGAGGACTGACTCACTTCCGAAAGCTCGGAGAATGCCGCTTGTGATTCAGTAAAAGTATGATGTAAACGGCGACCAAACCGATTGACCAAAAAGGCCATCACCGGCATCGGTAGCAGAGCAAGAATGGTCAACTGCCAGCTGATTTGAGTCACCATCACGATCAGCACGGCCGCACCAGTGATAATCGAATCGCCAGCGGTAAGTACGCCCTCTCCAGCAGTCATCACCACGGCTTTCACATCATTGGTTGAGCGCGCCATGATATCGCCGCTCGGATAACGACGAAAAAAGTGCGGGGATTGGCGGGTAAAATGATCATAAAGCCGGTTACGTAGCACAGAGCCAAGCTCCGCCGCCGCGCCGAAAAGCCACACGCGCCAAACAATGCGCAGCAGATACACTACCCCCCAAATAGCCAGCATGCCCGCTAATAGCCATAACAGTGTTTGCGTGGAAATATCACCGGTGACCACCCCGTCGACCACATGGCCCACAGCCATCGGTGGGATCAGCTCAAACACCGAGACAAACACTAAAATAATCATGGCGCCGACATAGCGACGCCATTCACGTTTAAAAAACCAGCCTAACTGCCAAAACACCTTCATGAGGGCTCCTTATTATCCCCGCCTTTTATTATTTACCTGACCTATCCGATCGGTAAGGCGGTGGTGTATTTAAGCGCTTCCATGGCGAACGTTGATGTCACATTATTCAGACTTGGCACAGAATTGACCAGCTTTTTATAAAAATGATCAAATCGAGTCATATCAGCCACCTGCACCTTCATCATGTAATCATACTCGCCTGCCATACGGTAGAACTCCATCACCTCAGGAAACTCGGTCACCACCTCGGTAAAGGTCTTATACCACTGCTCGCTATGATCATTGGTTTTGATGTGGACGAAGGCGGTAAACGCTAGCCCAACGGTTTCGGGGTCAAGCAATGCCACCCGTCCGCGGATCACCCCTTGTGATTCCAGCCTTTTCAACCGCTTCCAACAGGGAGTAGTCGTCAGATTAACGCGTTCGGCCAGGGCGGCGACTGACCAATCTGCGTCTTTCTGTAGCGCCGCGAGTAAAGTGCGATCTATCTCATCCAAAGTAACAGCCAATGAAAAATAATTCCTATTTAACACAATTATTGAGTTTATTTTTCTCTTCAAGGGCAATTATAGAGTAAAAATAGCAAGGTTTTTATCCCCCGCTTTGCGTAAACTGGTGTTAATAACGCATTCGGAGACGCATGATGACAACCCCAGCTCCTTGCCATTCGTGGGTCGGTAACGCGATTCGCCTCATTGAAGCCGACTTTAAACGCTCTGCAGATACCCATTTAATCAAGCTAGACTTACCCAGCTTTACGGACATTGATATCTATCTGAAAGACGAGAGCACCCACCCAACCGGCAGCTTAAAGCACCGTTTAGCACGTTCTTTGTTTTTGTATGGCTTATGTAATGGTTGGATTGATGAGCACACCACGATCATTGAAAGCTCATCGGGCAGTACTGCCATTTCCGAAGCGTATTTTGCCCGTTTGCTTGGCTTGCGTTTTATTGCCGTAGTGCCCAAAAACACCGCGTGTAAGAAGATTGAGCAAATCCGCTTTTATGGCGGTGAAGCGCACTTTGTCGAGCGGTCAGATCAGATCTACGCCGAGTCTCGTCGCCTTGCTAAGGAACTCAATGGCCATTACATGGACCAGTTTACGTATGCCGAGCGAGCGACCGACTGGCGTAGCAATAACAACATCGCCAACCGCATTTTTGATCAAATGCAGTACGAGCGCTTTCCGATCCCTCGCTGGATTGTGATGAGCGGTACGTGGTGGCACSTCAGCAACCATTGGCCGCTACATTCGCTATCGCTGCCAACCCACTCAGCTGATGGTGGCCGATGCTGAGCATTCGGTGTTTCACGATTATTACCTCACCGGCGACAGCGCACTGACCACCGATAAAAGCAGCCGTATTGAAGGGATTGGACGGCCACGTGTCGAGCCCAGCTTTATTCCCGGCGTGATTGATAGAATGACCACAGTGCCGGATACCCATAGTATCGCCACCATTCACTGGTTAGAAAGCCAGCTTGGCCGCAAAGCCGGCGCGTCTACCGGTACCAACCTGTACGGTGTCTTGATGTTGGCAAATGAAATGCGCGCCAACGGCGAGAGAGGCTCTATTGTCACCTTGCTATGTGACAGCGGCGAGCGCTACCTAGACACCTATTACAACCCTGACTGGGTACGCGAGCACATTGGGGATCTCGACCAAGCCACCCATGATTTGCAGACGGTGTTGGGCTAACGCCCATCGTCTATACAGCGTTTGATAAACAGGCGCATTCATATATAAATCAGGCGTAGGAAGTGCGGATAGATGGTTTTGTCACGACTTCTGTTCAGGGTTCGAGTTTTGTATGCATTCCCACGCAGGAGCGTGGGAACGAGTAAAAAGCCCCGATGCAAATACGAGCTGTTTTTTCTAGTTTCTAGCAGCTAGAAGCGTCTCGTCTTTTTCCGTACTCCGTCAGCGAAGCGCTCTGTATTCAAAAATCCTGAATATCGCGTAGGTCGGCATAAGCGCCAGTGAGATGTTAATCATGAATACCCAAGCCGGCCGCGCGCCATCCGACATCGTGGTCAAATTTGGCACCGATCGTGACAGGCGCCCAGGAGGCATAGTGCATCGTGGTTGACATCTTTCCGGGGCTTGTGTCACCTACGCCAATGGGAACATTTGACGGAATACGGAATACGGATTACGGAATACCGAAAGAGCAAGAGCCCCGGTTAGAGCACAATCTGCTCTCTTCTGTACTCCGTAAGCGAAGCGACCTGTATTCAAAAATCCTGAATATCGCGTAGGTCGGCATAAGCGCCAGTGAGATGTTAATCATGAATACCCAAGCCGGCCGCGCGCCATCCGACATCGTGGTCAAATTTGGCACCGATCGTGACAAGCGCCCAGGAGGCATAGTGCATCGTGGTTGACATCTTTCCGGGGCTTGTGTCACCTACGCCAATGGCACCATCGGCGTTAAATATGACCACCGATATATAAATCGGGCGTAGGTCGGAAAAGCGCCACCACGATGTAAGCCTCGTGCATCGATGTGTCCTGCGCGCCTCCGACATTGGTGGTTAAAATTGGCGCTGACCGTGACGGTAGTGGGTAGTGTTCAGAATTCTGTGTCATAATCATCCAAATAGATTCTTTGTACCAATTGAAGGAACTCTGACTGTGAATATGTTGATAAGTCATAATTCATTTAAGCATCATCATATCGTAACAAAGAAGTATTGTTGACCTTATGTGTTTA
>NZ_AQOD01000159.1 GCF_000513715.1 Salinivibrio socompensis S35 | reverse complement strand
CTCGCTTCTCCAAGCCGTCAAGCAAACCATTCCGGGTCGCATCCAGGGCGGGATGCTCAACGATTTGTGATACGGCTACGCGAGCAGTCTCAGCAAGTGTAGATGGGGTATGACCCAGTGATATCAACGCTGCACACGCAATGGCAGCGAGTTTCAGTGCTTTCATAATGACTCCTTGTTGATTACTCACGCATCCTTGCGCAATAGCAGCGATGCCGTTGCGATCTTGTCTGTTTGTTATTTGTTGTTGTGCTGAGTGCGGTGACACATCTCATTCACTTTTTTAAAACTAGTCGATTTTTGCCAACGGTGACAGAGAATATCAACTAGTAAGCTGATATTATTAATCTTGATAGTAAAGAATGTCACTACTTTTTTGTTGTTTCACCGGGGTAAGCAATAGACGTTATCGCCATATTTGTTAATATTATGTTCGTTTTTGTTCTGTGGTGATCTAAGGCTACAAAATAAACAATTAGAGGCCTGAGCAAATGCCACAGAGCGCGCTGTTTGTCATATCAAAAGTAAGGAAACAAAATTTGGAGGCTCAAAGATGAAGCGTTTGGTTGCGGCGTTGGCGTTAGTGTCGCCAACGGCTTTTGCCGCTACGACAGAACAAGGACTGGATCTCTCTCAGTCTTGGGTTGGGTATGCCTCTTTAGCCATCTTTGCTGTTGCGTACAGCTTGGTGATGCTAGAAGAAAAGCTCCATTTAAGAAAATCGAAGCCAGTATTATTAGCCGCGGGGCTGATCTGGTTACTGATTGGCTATGCTTACTCTCAGTGGGGCAACACGGCTCCCGCACAGGCAGCGCTAGAACATAATTTGCTTGAATACGCAGAGTTATTGCTGTTCTTGCTGGTGGCGATGACCTATATCTCCGCGATGGAAGAAAGGCGATTGTTCGATGGCCTGAAAGCATGGATCTTAAGTAAGGGCTATGATTTACGTACCTTGTTTTGGATCACAGGGGTGCTTTCCTTCTTTATCTCACCCATTGCCGATAACCTCACCACGGCACTGCTGATGTGCACCATTGTATTGAAAATCGGCGGTGACAATCCACGTTTTGTGAATCTTGCTTGTATCAATATTGTGGTGGCTGCGAACGCCGGTGGCGCGTTTAGTCCCTTTGGTGATATCACCACCTTAATGGTGTGGCAGGCGGGCAAGGTGACATTCACCGAATTTGGTGCTTTGTTTATCCCCTCTGTGGTGAACTACGTGATCCCCGCTTTTATCATGTCACTCTTTATTCCGAGAACTCAGCCGGATGTGATGCAAGAATATGTCGAACTTAAGCGTGGAGCGCGTCGGATCATGGTGCTATTTCTGCTCACCATTGCCACGGCCGTTGCTTTCCACGGCTTGATTCACTTCCCACCTGTGATGGGCATGATGATGGGGCTAGCGTATCTGCAGTTCTTTGGTTTTTACTTACGTCGAACGTTACCACGTTCTCTGGCACGGAAACGGGCGATCGCTGAAGCCAAGAATGACGAAGCAGCGCTAAGTCGTCTGGGCTCAGTGGTGCCGTTTGATGTCTTTCGCCGGATCTCTCATGCTGAGTGGGATACATTACTGTTCTTTTATGGGGTAGTGATGTGCGTCGGTGGCCTGAGCTTGATTGGTTATCTGTCGCTCGTATCGAATGTCATGTATTTAGAATGGGATCCCATCTGGGCCAATACCCTTGTCGGTGTGCTGTCGGCCGTCGTAGATAACATCCCGGTGATGTTTGCGGTACTGACCATGAGCCCAGAAATGTCACACGGTAACTGGCTGTTAGTGACCTTGACAGCGGGTGTCGGTGGTAGCTTGCTATCATTGGGCTCTGCGGCGGGCGTAGCTCTGATGGGCCAGGCGCATGGCAAATATACCTTCTTTGGTCACTTAAAATGGGCGCCAGTGATTATGCTAGGGTACATGGCATCAATCGGTGTGCATTTGGTCTTGAATAGCCATTATTTCCATATCCAATAAGCTCTCCCGTGACGAAAAAAACGCCGGTACCCTCTTAAGATACCGGCGTTTTTTATTGTCACTTCTGCATTTATTGTCGCATCTACATTATTTTTGGCGTTGCTTTGGTGCCCTCAAACCACCATGGTTGGACAGTGTGAGCGTCCGGCCACTCGGTGAGATACGCTGCCGAGAAACATTCCATCTTTATCAGAATGCGTGCCATGCGCCCCCATCACAATCAAATCCACCTCTTTGCTTTTGGCAAACTTAATGATTGTTTTGGACGGGCGGCCACCTTTGACAAAACCACGTATATTTTCTCCACCATTTTCATAGGCGTGTTGCTTAGCTTGCTCGACGATATTCCGCGCATACTCGCTGAGTGTTTGATCGGGGATTTGTAAACGATCAGGGCGCACCATAGAAAGTGATGCTTCAAACAAACTGTGGTGCTTAAACACACACAGCAAGTAAAGCTCTGCATCGGTCAGCTTTTGTAACTCGAGAGCTTTATCCAGCGCATTCAAGGCAGAATAAGAGCCATCGACGGCAACGAGTATTCGTTTAAACATCCAAGCACTCCTGTTGTTTAGTTACCCGAACGCGATATCACGTAGGAATAACGCAATTTGCGGGAACATCACCAGCAACGCGGCTGACAAAAGCAGCATCGCGATAAAGGGCCCCGTTCCGCGGATAACTTCCCAATAGGGTTTTTTGAAAATCGCAATGGCCGTAAAAATATCACAGCCAAATGGAGGGGTTGCTGAGCCAATCGCCACTTGTAAGGTAATGACAATCCCGACATGGACAGGATCAAGACTAGTCGCTTCTATCGCAGGTGCAAATATCGGGGTTAACACCAAAATCACAACGATCGGGTCAACAAACATACAGGCAACGAAAAAGGCGATAGAGATTGACGCCAATACCCCCATTGGCCCATCTCGCTGATCCCGACGGCTTCCAGAATCGTTTGCGGAATTTGGGCAAACGAGATAATCCAAGAAAATCCATTGCCAACGCCGACCAGAATAAAGACCACCGCCGTGATAAGGCCCGTGGAACGTGCAATCGTGAACACATCTTTACGGCTCAACGATCGGAATATACCAAACTCAAGGATCATGGCGTAAAGCACACAGACTGCCGCCGCTTCGGTGGGACTAAAGACTCCGCCATAAATGCCCCCAACAATGATTAGCGGGAACATCAGTGGCCATAAGGCTTTGCGTGTGGCGGTGAGACGCTCACTCCAGCTCGCTTTAGGCTCCGTCGGGACTTTATTGACCGTGGCGTAATACAAACAATAAAGCGAGAAAAAGCTGAGGATCATTAAGCCAGGACCGATCCCAGCAATAAACAACTCCGCGATAGAGGTTTCAGAGATCACCCCGTAAATAATCATCGATACTGGGTGGGATCAAAAAGGCGATGTCACTGGCATTAATGATTAAGGCCAGTGAAAACGGATCACTATAGCCAGCGCGAAGCAGTTTAGGGCGAAGCGCGGAGCCAACCGCAACTACCGTTGCTTGGGTGGAGCCGGATACCGCGCCAAATAAAGTGCAAGAGGTCGCGGTGCTGATGGCCAAGCCGCCACGGATATGGCCAATAAAGGTCATCACCATATCAATCAGTCGATTGGCCGACTGCCCGCGGGTCATGATATCGGCGGCGAGAATAAACATAGGAACAGCAATTAACGAAGCGGGGCGAATGCCGCCTAACACTTGCTGAATAAAGGTGTCCATTTGACCGACGCCGCCAAACATCATGTAAAAACCGCTTAAGGCGGCAGCCGTCAGTGGGATCATCATCGGAAAGCCGAGCACGAGCAAGACGATCATGATGAGCATTAAAGTCATGGCCATAGTGGTGCCTATTTAAACTTCACTTTCAGTCTCAGCGTAACCGTCAAGCACGCCAGCGGAGAGATAAACATCGGGTGATGTGAGATTTTTGTAGACAGTGAGTCCGTATTGAATACCTGTGATAACAAACCCAAGCGGAACCCAAATATAGATCCACCAAATTTCAAAGCCGAGAGCCGGCAAAATACGGCCACGATCGTAAACGGAGGCGACGTATTGATAAGAGAAATACGCTAACACCAGCATGATCAAGCCTGTGACTAGCGCAATCGTGGTCATGAGTATTTTCCTACCTGTAAATGGCAAGGTGTCATAAAGTGCAGACATCCTTATATGACGGCCATGACGAGCGGCATAACCAATCCCAGCAAAGGTGATCAATACAATTAAGATGCGGTTAATTTCGCCTGAAAAAAATAATCCTTGCCCAAAGCCAAAGCGTGCAACGACGTTGACACAGGTATTGAGGGCCATTAAGAGCACACCGGCGGCCAGCATAAAGGATTCGATCTTGCAAATCAGGGTATCCAGTTTGCCAAGGAGGCCGGGCAACTCGGAGTGATACGTGAGAGAGTCGGAATCGGTCATTGCGCATTCCTCAAATAAACAGGCACCGCAAGGGGCGGTGCCTGTACGACTGACAACTAGTTAGTAACGGTTTCTAAGTCTTTCTTAAACTGGTTAAGAAGTGCTTTACCGCTCTCACCGGTCATTTCATAGAAGGTTTCTTCCACTTGTGGTGCGCGTGCTTTAAATTTCTCGATTTGCGCATCGGTTAAACGCGTCACGGTCACGTCATCGCTAGCAGACTGGATTTTATCGAGCGATTTTTCTGCCAGGCCACTGATGTGTTGAACGGTCTCATTAAACGCATAGTCAGCTGCATCGCGGATCATCGCTTGTTCGTCTGACGATAGGCCATCAAAGAAGTCTTTGTTAGCCATTGATGCGGTCGTGAACCAACCATGGTGGGTGAAGATAAGGTTCGGTGACACTTCATACAAACCGCCAGACTCAATCCAGAAAATGGGGTTTTCTTGGCCTTGAATCATGTTGGTTTGCAATGCGCCATAGACCTCGCCCCATGGTAAAGGTGTGGGAGTGGCACCAAAGGCTTCGTAGGTAGATGACAGCAGTGGGTTGGTCATCACCCGAATTTTCTTTCCTTCCAGGTCTGCAGGCTCAGTGACAGGCTCGTCTGCCGTCATCACCATCTCACCTTCTGGATACATCTTGAGCAGTTCTAGACCTTGCTCTTCGTACAGCTCAGGGAAATTCTCGTTCACGGCTTTACTCTGGCGGAAAAATTCCACTACCGTGTCCATTTCCGTCGGCATCAGATAAGGGATAAAGAAGATTTGTGCTTCAGGGATGAGAGAACCAGTAAAACCGGGTGATTGGTTGACAAATTGCAAGATACCCGCTTGGGTTTGCTCCATGATATCGTCAGACTCGCCGAGCTCGCCAAACCGATAAATTTGCAATGAATGTTCCGAGTTATCCTCAATATACTCCTTGAATTTGTGTGCGTAGACGTCCTGCACGTCACCTTCATATTCCTCGTGGGCGTAACGCCAGGTATCGGCGTTTGCGAACGCTGAGAACCCCAGCGCGGCGGCAACGCATGAAATTGCAGTCAATTGCTTAATATGGCTATAAATGGACATCATGTCCCTCCGATATGTGGATTAGCTTTCATTCGTGGTTAACGAGAGTGTGATTGAGATCCTTTTCTCATTGAGTGAGCTGGCAACAAGTACCAGTCTCTCCTATACCCGTAAAAGCATCTGCCAATGTTTCTACACAATACACAGACAATATAAACAGCTTAACCATCAGAGGTGTAATTATTAAAGTCGGATGAATAGCAATGTGTCAGCAGTGTGATTCAGATCTTGTTTTAGGCACTTAAGCCTGCGAGGTCTTCGCCTTTTTGGAGGGATCCAACCAAAAAGCGATCAAATCAGTACGTTATAGGCATTGTTAACCAATGCTGAGGCAGTGAGCGATATTAAACACACTGTGAAAAAATGGTTAGGACTGGCATGAAAATGACATTCGCCAGCAGATTTTTTATGTTAAAAGGTTTCAGGTCTAAGTATTTTATCTCAGTGACTCCTCGCTATCCTGTCTGAAGAACGAGCGCAATCTCGTCCCCTCAATGAATGAAATCCGGTATACTCAGCCACTTTTATACATTGAGACTCTATGTATGGCCAAGAAAGCAGCGGCTCTTCACATACTGGTGAAGGATAAATCACAAGCAACTTCTTTGCTCGACCAGCTTAAAAAAGGTGCAAACTTTCAATCCCTCGCCAAGAAGTACTCGCAATGCCCGTCGGGAAAGCGAGGGGGTGACTTAGGCGAATTTCGTCGTGGTGACATGGCACCGCCTTTCGATAAAGCCGTGTTCAGTGGCGAGTTATTGCGTCCACTTGGGCCGATAAAAACCAAGTTTGGCTGGCACATCATTAAAGTTTTATACCGCACCTAATTGATACGACAACGACGTTTTCTTCCGCGAGTCAGTATTTGTAAGATCGAATCTAGATTCACTGCGCCTTTTATGTTCAGGGTTAATCCTCAGCTAAATACTCACTACGCCGTACTTATCCTCCTTATACAAGTGGCCAAAGGAGGAGGGCGGCACGCGAATAGCGCTTATAATTTTGACTATTGAATTAGCCATCAACAACGGGATCACAGTCGATGCCTAAACGCGATGAGAAGACAGATATGAAAGGCTTACAAAACACCCACTCAACGGGGGCCAACGTTATCTTGCATGCTTTTGATTGGAAGTATGCGGATGTTGCCCAACGTGCCGCGGAGATCAGGGCGTTAGGGTATGGCTCGGTGCTCGTGTCTCCCCCGATGAAAAGTGAGCAAGACGAACGCTGGTGGCTGAGATATCAACCTCAAGACTATCGTGTGATTGAAAATGCACTCGGTAACACCACGGACTTTAAAGCAATGGTTGAAGCGTTAAACCGTGTTGGTGTGCTTACTTATGTCGATGTGGTCTTCAACCATATGGCCAATGAAGCGCATGTTCGCAGCGACTTGAATTATCCCAGCCAAGCGGTGATGGCTGCCTATCACGCGCACGAAGACCACTATCGCACACTGACCTTGTTTGGTGATTTATCCGAGCCACTTTTTACTAAGCATGACTTCGTCGAAGCATTTGGTATACAAAATTGGAAAGACACTTGGCAAGTACAAAACGGGCGTATTAGCGGTGGCGCGAGCGATCCGGGATTGCCGACACTGCGTGTGTGTGATCATGTCATAGAGCAGCAACGCGCCTATCTTAAGGCGTTAAAAGCGATGGGCGTGAAAGGTTTTCGGATTGATGCGGCTAAACACATGACATTAGAACACCTCAAGCGCGTGTGGACCGATGATATTACCCATGATGCGCATATTTTTGGCGAAATCATCACAGACGGTGGTGCAAGCAAAGAAAAGAATATGAACTCTTTCTTGCTCCCTATTTACAAGAGACATGTTTAGGTGCCTACGACTTTCCGCTGTTCTCAACGCTTTACCAGGTTTTATCCAAACAGGGCAGTCTCAAATCTTTGATTGACCCTTATTGCTTTGGCCAAGCGCTATCGAAAGGGCGTGCAATCACCTTTGCTATTAGCCATGACATTCCCAACAATGAGGTTTTCTTAGATTTGGTAATGGATGAAGCGAACGAGTGGCTTGCTTACGCGTATATTTTGGGGCGTGATGGTGGCGTCCCACTGATTTATACCGATCTTGATACCAGTGGTATCAAAGGGGAAGACGGCCAACCACGCTGGCGAAATGCGTGGAAGAATCCAAAGATGGTGAAAATGATCGCCTTCCATAATTTGACCCATGGCGAACCTATGAGCATCTTGGAAGCGACCGATGATCGGCTGGTGATTCAACGGGGTGAGAAAGGGATATTGATCTTAAATAAATCATCCAATCTGCAATCACTCTCATTGACGCTGGAAAATGAGTGGACCGATATACTGTCGGGTATCACGGTCTTGAGTGGGCAGCGCATTGATGTCTCAGCCCAATCGGCGATGATGCTCGTACCGGCGATTAACCCTCAAGTGGCTAAAACGCGATAATTTGCCGTTTAAAGCTAAATACAATGATGTTTGCTCTCAGGACACATTAGAATGTGAGTCATTTTGCAGACGATAAAAAGAACATTGTTTATTGGAACTTGCTTGATGCCTTCAGGTCAGTTAAGTGATACTTGTTTGTTAAATTACTGTTATGGCTAAATAAACCTGAAGGAAAAGTATGTCCCGACACATTTTACTCACCGGAGCACTGGCGGTGTCTTTGCTCTCAGGGTGCAGTTTTCAAGGAGAGTCACACGTGAAAGCTTCCAGCCCAGGCGAACTGAGTGCGCCTGTCGCGAAAAAAATCCCTCATGAAATGACCATTCACGGCGATACGCGCGTGGATGATTACTATTGGATGCGTGATGATGCACGTCAAGACTCAGACGTGATCGCTCATCTTGAGGGTGTTCAATATTCTGTGTCAGCTAAAAATCATAGCGCGATGTGATCATCCAGTCGACCCTCAAAATGGATTGCCAACTGCGACAGTGTGAGGTTCCAATTCTGCACCGGATGTGTCCATCGCTCAGACGCTTTTAGTATCCCTGCATACAATAATTTCAGCAAACT
>NZ_AQOD01000158.1 GCF_000513715.1 Salinivibrio socompensis S35 | reverse complement strand
ATAAAAGCGCACGGTCACTCGGCTGATCCTGCTTTCGTGGTGGAATAAACATACTCCACCCCATCAATCTGACTGACTTTTTTCTCGAGCGGTTGAGTGACTTGCTTGGCTACTTGTTGCGCATTTAGTCCCGGCGCTTGTATCAGCACATCGGCCATTGGCACCACAATTTGTGGATCTTCCTCTTTGGGCGTGAGCCATAGCGCAGCAGCCCCCACCAAAAGCGCCAACACAATTAAAATAGGCGGGAAAAAACTGTTCATCACACGGGTAATAAGCGGGCCTTGAGGCTGTTCATTTCGCATAGCCGTTCCTTGTTGCGGTGGTCTTAGCGATGGCATCGCAAAGCCAAACCTTATGGACAATAAATACGCTGTAACGTGGCGATAATATCCGCGACATTGGGATCTCGTAAGCGATAAAATACCTGCTGTGACGATTTACGTACACTCACCAATTGATGACGCTTTAGCACGCTTAAGTGTTGAGAAAACGCCGACTGACTGAGACTCGAACCTTGCTGCAACTGCCCAACATTGGTCTCTCCAGCCAGTAGTTGGCATAACACCACCAGGCGCTCAGGATGAGCCATCACCTTCAGCAACGTCGTCGCTTTCGACGCTTGTTGTCGCATCGCATCAATGTCCATATTAGGCACATCACCTTTTGCATATAACCCCGTCTGAACCACCATTTTTGGCTCCTGTTATAAGGACTTCCTTTAGCTTAGCGCTAATAGTTATTTAGTCAACTCTAATTTAGATGGATTATTATTAGACTTTTCTAAACATAGCAACTACAGTGAAGTCAGTGCTGGATATAATCCATTTAACTGGACACGCATCGAAGACAACTAACGTCAGTCGTGTGGTTGCAACGGTGCAATAGATATGTAAAGGAGTTTTACAATGACAATTGAAAATGCAGTTCGCGTGATCGCTGGCAGCATGGTGCTGCTCTCTGTGGTGCTTACTCTCACCGTTCATAGCCAATTTGTTTGGCTCACTGTCTTCATGGGCGCAAACCTCATTCAAAGCGCGTTTACAGGGATTTGTCCGGCAGCCTTTGTCCTAAAAAAACTTGGATTACGTCACGCTTAACGGAGTCAAAATGACCAAAATAGTAATTATTGGGGGCGTCGCCGGTGGCGCCTCTGCTGCAGCTCGTGCACGCCGTTTGACCGAAGACGCTGAGATCATTATGTTCGAACGCGGCCCCTATGTCTCGTTCGCCAACTGTGGCTTGCCCTACCATATCGGTGGCGATATCACTGATCGCAGTAAGCTCTTGCTACAAACGCCAGATAGTTTTCGTGCACGTTTTAATGTCGATGTGCGTATCAATAGCACCGTCAGTGACATTGATCGCGAAAACAAAACGGTCACGGTGACTCGTGCCGATGGCAGCACCTATCAAGAGCGCTACGATAAATTACTATTAAGCCCAGGCGCGGCGCCGATTATGCCGCCGATCCCAGGTTTAGATAACCCACTCACGCATTCTTTACGCAACATCCCAGACATGGATGCGATTTTTCACACCATCGAGATGAATAACCCTAGTCACGCGACCGTCGTTGGCGGAGGTTTTATTGGTCTTGAGATGATGGAAGCGCTGCATCAGCGTGGCATTGAAACCACCCTTTTAGAAATGGCCGATCAGGTGATGACGCCGGTCGACCGTGAAATGGCCGGCTTTGCCCACCAGAGCATTCGCGATCATGGCATTGATTTACGCTTGGGGACGGCCTTGGCGTCGGCCGAATACATTCCAACCACACACATTGCCAGCGATGACGCCGGTGAGCCCAGCGAGCCGCAGCACTTGGAAGGGTCACTGAGCTTAACGCTGAATAACGGCGATACGCTGCATACTGAATTGCTGATCATGGCCGTCGGGGTTAAACCTGAAGTCACACTGGCGCAACAAGCGGGCCTCGCGATTGGTGAAAAAGGCGGGATTGTGGTCAACAGCACCATGCAGACCCAAGATCCCGATATCTATGCGGTCGGCGATGCGGTCGAAGAAATCGACTTTGTCACTCACAAGCCGACGCTGGTGCCACTGGCTGGCCCAGCGAACCGTCAAGGACGCATGGCCGCTGACAACATGCTAGGAAGCAGCGAGCATTATCTCGGCACCCAAGGTACCGCCATTTGTAAGATTTTTGATCTGGCCGTTGCCTCAGTGGGCCAAAACGAGAAGCAGCTTAAACAGGCCAACATTGATTACCAAAAAGTCTATGTTCACGCGGCCAGTCATGCGGGTTACTATCCGGGCGCAGAAATTGTCTCGTTTAAAATGCTATTCGCACCCGACACAGGCGCCATTTTAGGCGCACAATCAGTGGGCAAAGACGGCATTGATAAACGCATTGATGTCATGGCGGTCGCGCAGCGTGCTGGTATGACAGTCGAGCAGCTTCAACACTTAGAGTTGACTTACGCGCCACCTTACGGCAGTGCCAAAGATGTGATCAACCAAGCCGCGTTTGTGGCAACGAATCTCATTAAGGGTGACGCTAAGGCGATTCATTACCACGACTTAGCGACACTACATGATGACCAAGTACTCTTGGATGTGCGTAATGCCCCAGAGCGGGAAAACGGTGAATATATCGAAGGCGATATCCATATCCCGGTCGACGAACTACGCGGACGCATTCATGAACTGCCCAAAGATAAAGAAATTTTGATTTACTGTCAGGTCGGCTTACGCGGTAACGTCGCCTATCGCCAGTTAGTCAACAATGGCTTTAAAGCGCGCAACTTGCTAGGTGGCTATCGCACCTACAAATTCGCCACAGCGTAAGAGCGAGAAGCGCGAGAAGCGCGAACCAATGTCAGCCAAAAGCGCGAGCACCTGCTCGCGCTTGTTAGCTCTGTAAAAACGCTTTTGAGGTTAAACGGACCGAGTCATTACTAATTGCTTCAAAGGCGCGGGATATCCAAGATAGAAGCCCTGCGCGTATTCACAACCTAGCTGCTTTAATAATATAAGCTGAGCATGTGTCTCCACGCCTTCAGCGACCACATGAATACCTAGCCCCTTGGCAATGCCAATAATGCCTGCGGTAATCGCCTTAGCGCGGTGATCTGTTTCCATCGCTTGGATGAAAGTACGATCAATTTTTATTTCATCAACATTGATCCGATTAAAAATACTCAGCGAAGTATAGCCGACACCAAAGTCATCGATCGAGAAAGTAACATTGTGACGTTTAAGGATATCGACCACCCGCGCACACTCAATGATGTCATCTAATGCGGCTGTTTCGGTGATCTCGAGACAAAGGTAACGAGCAAATTCAGGGTTCGCCTGTAAATAGGTATCGATACGTGCTATTGCATCTACACTGTTAAATTCAACCGCGGAGATATTAACCGATACCCGTTTAACTGCATTGCCTAGCAGTTGAGTTTCATTAAGTTGTTTGACCGCTTTTTGTAACACGAGTGCGGTTAAGTCCTCGCAAAAATGTTGCTCTTCAGCCAGGGGAATGAACACACTCGGGGGAATATTGCCATATTGGTCGTGTGTCCATCTTGCCAACACCTCTAGGCCGGTTAACTCTCCAGACGTCAAGCGATACTGTGCTGAAAAAACAATGTCAATATTATTATTATCAATGGCTTGGCGAAGATCATAGACGAGGTTTTGTCGTTTTTGAGCCTCTTCCGTTAGATGAATATCGTGATAAGCAACGGCATTTTTATGCTTCTTCGCTTCGTTCAATGCCCGTGTCGCGGCTGTCATCAAAGCAGTGGTGTCTTCTCCATCCGAGCCAAACACCGCGACGCCCACCGAACAAGTAATCTCTCCATCGTACCGTTGCAAATACTGATTACATTGGCGATGTAGCCTGTCAATATAAGGCGTCATTTCACTAACATCGGGTAACATCAGCAAACATGCGAATCTATCGGCGTGAACTCTCGAGGTTAGGTTTTCAAGCGCAGTCGGCGTGTCTATCTTATGCGCAACCCTGAGAGATCCCCTCATAAATCCGCCAATGCATAGCCCTCTTTTAAGAGCTGCTGGGCTAGAACCACAGCCGCAGCTAAGAGGTGTTGAGTTATAATTTCGTAGTCTGGTCGCCTGAGGACTTCCATACCTAACCGGACGGTAGACAGGACATTC
>NZ_AQOD01000157.1 GCF_000513715.1 Salinivibrio socompensis S35 | reverse complement strand
GCCGCCCATCAAGAAATGGAAACCGAGCTCAAACAAGCCTTGGCACGTTTAGAAGCACTGAAAACGGTTAATCCGAATATCCGTGATGATGAGCTCGACGCACTGCGCGATCAGATCAGCACCTTGTCGCATCACATTCAACACGCACAAATCGACTTAGACGCCCTGCGTTTGATTGTGGTCAGCCACCAGTAATCACCCTTTGAACAAAGGCGGGGCCAGCCGGTCCCGAACCCTATATGGCAATGATTGAGTACCACCCTCCCACGACACCTTGGCTCGATATCTTGTATCAAGATGCCGATCTGGTGGTGATTAATAAACCCAGCGGATTACTGGCCAATCCAGGCCGTGATCCCGCCCATTACGACAGTGCGTGGTCACGGGTCAAAGCCGAATTTCCCGACGCTGAATTGGTCCACCGGCTTGATATGGCTACCTCGGGTGTAATGGCGTTTGCCGCGCACAAAGAGGCCGAGCGACACCTCAAAGCCCAGTTTCGCGAGCGCGTACCCACTAAATTGTATTACGCCGAAGTGTGGGGCCACCCGGAGCACAGTGAGGGTAATGTCGATCTGCCTTTGATTTGCGATTGGCCTAATCGCCCCAGACAGAAGGTCTGTATTGAACACGGGAAACCTTCGCAAACCCATTATCGCTGTTTACATCAAGATGCACAGACGAGCTTAATGGCGTTGTATCCACTCACCGGCCGCTCTCATCAGCTCCGTGTGCATATGCAAGCCCTTGGGCACGGGATTGTCGGTGACGAGTTTTATGCGCTGCCAGAGGCCTTTGAGTATACCTCTCGCCTTCACTTGCATGCTGCAGAGTTGAGTATTTTACACCCCGCAACTAATGTGCCGATGCACTTTCAAGCCCCCTGCGCATTTTACCGGGATATGCCGGATAATCGACTGGCAAGTGAGTATCAACTCGCGTCGTGTCGAGCCACGATGACATCACAGGCTGACCATGAAGGGTTGCAGAAACGCTAGCCATCTCACATTCTAGAGCCATGCATTGAGACACGGAGATCAACATGGCTCATCACTCTCCCATCAAGGTGGTTTTTCTCGACCGAGAGACCATTCCTGATCACATCACACTCCCGACGCTTCGTTATCCTCATCACTGGCAATCGTACCCTGCCACCGCTCCCGATGACGTGATCGAACGCCTGCAACAAGCCGATGTGGCGGTCATCAACAAAGTGGTGATCAATGACACAATATTGGCGGCATTGCCCAAACTAAAATTGATCGCTGTCGCGGCGACCGGCGTCAACAACGTGGATTTAGACGCTTGCCGAGCAAATCGCGTGCAGGTATGCAACGTACAAGGCTATGCCACCCAATCGGTGCCCGAGCATGTAATGGCACTTATTTTTGCCTTGAAACGTCAATTGGTGGGCTATCACACCGATGTGCGTCGAGGCGAGTGGCAAAACGTGGCCAGTTTTGCTTTTTCACTCATCCTATTGGCAGTATCGCAGGCAGCACTCTAGGGATTGTTGGAAGGGGCGCATTAGGGAAAGCGGTCGGGCAATTGGCCCAGGCCGTTGGCATGACGGTGATGTTTGCCGATCACCAAGGGGCGAGCGATTGTCGGCCTGGTTATCAGCCTTTGATCAGGTAATTCAGCAGGCAGATGTGCTGTCGCTACATTGCCCGTTAACCGATAAGACTCAACACCTCATCAACCAAGATGTACTAGCTAAGATGCCAGAGCACGCCTTACTGATAAATACGGGTCGAGGGGGATTAGTGGATGAGCGTGCACTGTTACACGCGTTAAAAAGCGGCCAAATTGGTGGCGCAGGTTTGGATGTACTCAGTCAAGAGCCTGCCCCCGATGCGCATCCGCTAGTCGCCGCCTCCTTGCCCAATCTTATCATTACGCCCCATGTTGCCTGGGGCGCTGACGAAGCGGTTCATAGGCTGACACAACAGCTAATGGAGAATATTGACGGCTTTTTCAGCGGTGCGCCACAACACACCCTGATTGATGATCTTGATTGATTAGCACGACGATTGATTAGCGCGACGATTGATTAATGTCACGAGCCGCTACATATCGCGGGCTTTTTTCACCACGTCGTACGCTTTTTGGATTTCTTGCGCTTTTTCTTTGGCCATTTCCATCATTTCTGGCGGTAAACCTTTCGCCATCAATTTATCGGGGTGATGTTCATTCATCAGTTTCCGATACGCTTTTTTCACATCCTGAGAGGATGCGGAAGGTTCAACACCTAACACGTCGTAGGCATCATCAATTTCACTTTGCTGTGGCGGTGCGCCAGGACCATCAGATTGATGCTGCCATCCGCCTGATAGCCTTGGCTAAAGCGAAACGCGGCTTCTTGCATCCGTAACCGTTGCTCCAGTTGCTGTGGCGAAAAGCCCAGCTTTTCGGCAATCACATACAAAAGTTCACGCTCTTTGGGATGAAGATCGCCATCGGCAAACGCAGCTTGTATCTGCATTTCTAAAAAGATACGCGACAAATCACGTTGCCCCTGGCTTAAAGCACGAATACCACTGAGGGTTTCATCTAGCGGAAAATCGTTCTCTTTTCCTTCGCGAAACGCTTGTTGTGCTGACTGTCTGGCTTCGCCTTGCAGTTGCATGCGATCCATGAGTAAGCTTGCCAACTGGATTTCTTGTTGCGTCACCTGCCCTTTGGCTTTCGCCATATGTCCCATCACCGCAAAGGTGCCATGGAAAAAAACACGTTGCGCTTGCGGGCCTTGCGCCCCAAATCCGCGACCAAACCCACCGAAACGCGCGCGTTGTTTGGCTTTATCAAACTGATGACCTAAAAATAGGCCAAGAAAAAAACCGATTGGGCCTCCCAACAAAATGCCGAGAAAAGCGCCAATTACCTTGCCATATAGTTGCATGCCATGGTCTCATTGCTGGTTTCACACCCTGCACATTTAGAGGTGATGCCGGGCGCAAATTGATTTATGATAATCGCATTTTGCAGCCAAAGCATACTGATGCGTTGCCTTCGTGTACACCACGCAATCAGATAAAACAGGAATGTCTTCTTCAATGTCACCGACTGCTCGTAGCTTTTTAGCCACCATGATCAGCTTGGCGCTCTACGGCCCAGCCCTTGTGTTTGCCAACACAGCCCCAACGACCCAGCCTTGCTCTGACAAGGAGGCGCGGTGTATTCCGGCAAGCGAGCAGACACAAGATGTCAACAGCGCGCCCATTCGCGTAGTGGCGGATCGTGCCGAGGCACAGACCAACGACAAAGCCATCTACAGTGGCAATGTGGAAGTCACGCAAGGCCATCGAAAAATGACCGCTGACACTGCGACGCTGCGCGATGACCTGAACGGATCGTCACCGCACAAGGGGACGTGGTGTTCAATGATGGCCAAATGATGGTGACATCGGACTATTTGCAAGCCAATCTCGAGAGCGAAGATACAACCCTCAACAACGCTCAGTACAAGATGCTATGCACCCCGGGGCGGGGTGAGGCAAAACGGGTGTTTAAAAACGGAACCTCCTTTTATGAGCTCGAAGATGGTACCTATACCACGTGCCCAGATGAAGATAAAAGCTGGCGCTTTTCTGCCTCAAAAATAGAGAAAGAAGACAGCAGTTTATTTGCTGACCTTTATCATCCTAAGTTTGAGGTGATGAATGTGCCCATCTTTTATTTGCCGTATTTGCGTGTCCCGGTGGAAGAAGGACGATTGACGGGCTTTTTATATCCTTCGGTTACTTGGAGTGACCGTGATGGCATCGAGACGGAAACGCCATTTTATTGGAATATCCATCCGCAACTGGATGCCACCTTCACACCCAAATATATGTCAGAGCGAGGCGTGCAGTTAAAGACCAATATGCGCTATCTCACGCCGATAGGAAGCGGTTCGCTGTATTCTGAATACTTGCCTGACGATCAACTCAACCCTGAGCTCGATACACGTTGGGGCTTCAACTGGCAACATAGTGGTGTTCAAGGTCACTGGCGCTACGAGGCCGATTATAGCAAAGTCAGTGATATCGGTTACTTTCAGAGCATTGACTCTAATGTGGGTAAGCGGGAAGACAACACGCTACTGCAAACGGGCGAGATCAGTTACCGTGGTTTAGATTGGAACAGTACGGTTCGTGTTCGCGACTTCCAAGCGCTAACAGAGGGCACCAGTGTGTATCGCTTGATGCCACAAGTGGATCTTAACTACTACGCGCCGCAAGTCACGGATTGGCTCGATGTCAGTGTGCCTGCGCAATTGAGTGTGTTTGCCAACGACCGACCCCACGTAAACCCGAAGCCACACGGACACATTTAGCCCCGACCCTCACCATGCCGTTTACCCGACCTTGGTTTAATGCCACAGCGGAAGCCAGCATGCTGTATACGCACTATGATCAGCGCTTTGATAGCGCGATTCAGGATGCGGAATCCACCGCCACATTGAATAAATCGGTCGATCGCAAAATTCCAACACTGCGCCTTCACTCTGGATTAGTCCTTGAGCGCAATTTTTGGGCAATGGGGGGGCACTTTAGCCAAACGATCGAACCACAGGTCCAATATTTGTATATCAAAGATGTGGATCAAGGCGGTATCTATAACCCGGTTAACTTCAGCGGCGGTGGCTATGATACCGCGCGATTGCAAACCGACTACTACGGCCTATTTCGCAGCAATCAATTCAGTAGCATTGATTACATTAATCCGGCCAACCAGCTCACCTACGGCGCGACGACCCGCTTTTACGACGGCGGGTATAAAGAGCGTCTGAATTTATCGTTTGGGCAAATTTACTATTTTGACCAGCCGTCTAACCAAGATGCAGAAACTTTCGATTATTCGTCTTGGGCATTAGAAGGGGAAGCCAACATTGATGACAACGTGTTTGTACGCGCGTCGATGCAATATGACAGCAACTTGCGCGAAATGCAGTTTGGTAACGCGATTGCTGAGTATCGCCGCGGCCCGTTTTATGCGCAAACCAGTTATCGCTACGTTGCACAAGAGTATATTGTCTCTACCCTGCCGAACCGAGACATCAGCCGACTCACGGATGATGGCTTGTCGCAAGCGGGGATTGTCACCGGGTTCCCACTTGGGGGCGGGCTAAGTTTTAAAGGCCAATACTGGCGCGACCTTACCCAAGATGTGATGTTAGAAAACCAAGTTAGCCTCACCTACCGCTCAGATTGTTGGGTGGTCGGGTTAAGTTACAACGAGTATCTACTGTCGCGCGCTGATATTAACGCCGATCCGGTTTACGATAACAATGTGACCTTGTCATTTAGTTTACTCGGACTGGGGGCTGACAGTGGCTTTAACTTTAACACTGACTCAGGCAACGCGCTGGGTTATCGTGATCCCTTTGCATTAAAGAACTAACACGCCTTATTGTGGTCTGGACTGTTGAACCTATTAAAAGAAGTGGACAAAGCATGAACAAATGGAGTCACGCCCTCATCACTGGCGTTTTAGTGTTGCTGACCCCCTTAACCCAAGCCGCACCCAAAGAGCTGGATCGCGTCATTGCAGTGGTGAATGATGGTGTGGTGCTAAACAGTGAAATGACGGCAATGCGCCAAACAGTCACCCGTAATGCTGCTAGCGGAGATCGTGAGTTACCGCCTCAAGACGTCCTTGAGGAGCAAATGCGCGAACGACTGATTGTCGAAGAGCTGCAGCTGCAGGAAGCCAAACGTCTGGGCATCCAAATTGACGACAGTCAGTTACAACAAGCGATCGAGAATATTGCCAACGAGCAATCGGTCAGTGTGAGTGCCCTGCGCGACAAAATGGCAGCGCAAGGGATCTCATGGGATCAATATCGCGAGCAAGTTCGCCGAGAGCTCACCATTCAGAAGCGCGCAATGCACAGGTACGCCGCCGTATTAGCATTTTGCCGCAAGAAGTTGAGACGTTGGCCAATCAGCTTAACCAACAACAGATGCAAAAAGTGCGCTATAGACTCTCGCATATCCAACTGAAATTGAATGATGAAACGGATAAAGCCGAGCGTGAGGCGGTGAAACAACAAGCGTATCGCTTAGTGGATAAATTACGCCACGAGGCAACGTTGCCGAACTGGCGATGGAATATTCGAAGGGGCCAAAAGCGCTTGATGGCGGCGATTGGGGCTGGTTACGCTTGGAAGAAATGCCAACGATTTTTGCCGACCAAATAACCAACCAAGGAAAAGACGCCATTATCGGGCCATTTCGCAGTGGGGTGGGTTTTCATATTTTGAAAATCGATGATGTGCAAGGTTTGGAAACGGTCGCCGTTACCGAAGTTAAAGCCCGCCATATTTTGATCAAACCCTCGATCGTGCTCAGTGATAAAGGAGCGAAAAAAGAGCTCAACCAACTGATTGCGCAGATTGAGCGCGGCGAACAAACCTTTGCCGACCTCGCGAAACAGTACAGTGACGATCCCGGCTCGGCCGTGAACGGTGGTGACTTAGGCTGGTCGACCACAGACGCTTATGTGCCGGCGTTTAAAGCCAAAGTCGATACCCTGCCAGAAGGCCAGATCAGTGAGCCGTTTAAAACCGTGCATGGCTGGCATGTGGTTGAAGTCACCGATCGTCGCGACGTCGATAAAACCGATGCAGCGGTTAAAAACCGCGCTTACCGTATGCTGTTTAATCGCAAATTTAATGAAGAAGCGCAAGCCTGGCTACAAGAGCTACGCGCTGGCGCCTATGTTGAGGTCATCAATGATGACCGCTAAGCGTATCGCGATCACCCCCGGAGAGCCGGCTGGCATAGGTCCGGACTTGGTCTTAGCGATGGCCCTGCTCTCTTGGCCGCATCAGCTGGTGGCGGTCGCCAATAAGCAAATGCTGGCCGAGCGAGCTCAAGCCCTCAATCTTGCTGTCAGTTTGCGCGATTACGACGCATCAGCACGGCCTCGTCCCCATCAAGCTGGGGAGTTAGTTGTTGCCGATATCTCTATGGGGGTAGCAGTTGTGCCAGGCCAGTTAGATGAAGCCAATGGTCGCTATGTGCTCGACACCCTCACTCGGGCGGCAGAGGGCAATATGACTGGCGAATTTGCGGCGGTGGTGACCGGGCCCGTACATAAAGGGATCATCAATCGCTCAGGTGTATCTTTCAGCGGTCACACCGAGTTTTTCGCCCAACACGCCAACGTGAATCAAGTGGTGATGATGCTGGCCACTGAAGGCTTGCGTGTTGCATTGGTGACGACGCACATCCCACTCGCCTATGTTGCCAAAGCCATTACCCGTGAGCGCTTGCACGACGTGATAGCGATTTTGCATCAGGACTTACAAGAGAAGTTCGCGATTCAGCAGCCGCGAATTTATATCTGTGGCCTCAATCCGCATGCGGGCGAGGACGGCTGCCTGGGTCGAGAAGAAATCGACACCATTGAACCGGCGCTCGATGAGTTACGCCAACAAGGCATGGATCTGGTCGGTCCGCTGCCTGCCGACACGCTTTTTCAGGATAAATACTTGCAAGACGCCGATGCCGTCTTAGCGATGTATCACGACCAGGGCTTACCTGTGTTAAAATTTAAAGGATTCGGACGCTCAGTGAATATCACTTTGGGCCTCCCCTTTATCAGAACATCAGTAGATCATGGTACCGCATTGGATTTAGCGGGTACCGGTACGGCGGATACAGGAAGCCTGCGGACGGCCATCTCCCACGCCATTGAATTAGTAGATAGCAAAGCATGAGCGATAAAGTCCATCAAGGCCACCGTGCCAGAAAACGTTTCGGACAAAACTTCCTAAACGACCCTTATGTCATCGACGAGATTGTATCGGCGATCAATCCTTTATCCGGTGAAAACCTGGTAGAAATTGGCCCAGGTTTAGGCGCATTAACCGAGCCTGTTACCGAACAAATCGATCATCTTAATGTGGTCGAACTCGACCGCGATCTCGCCGCGCGCTTGCGTAGCCATCCTTTTATGGGTCGCAAACTAACGGTTTATGAAGCCGACGCCATGGCGTTTGATTTTGCCGAACTTGCGAAACAAGGGCCACTGCGCATTTTCGGCAACCTACCGTACAATGTTTCAACCCCATTGATGTTCCACCTCTTTTCCTTTGCTGATCACGTGCAAGATATGCACTTTATGCTGCAAAAAGAAGTGGTGAAGCGCTTGGCCGCCGGTCCAGACACCAAAGCCTATGGTCGTCTCACTGTGATGGCACAATACTATTGCCAGGTTATCCCTGTTTTAGAAGTACCACCAAGCGCCTTCAAACCGTCACCAAAAGTGGACTCCGCAGTGGTGCGTTTAGTGCCGCATAAAACCTTACCGCACCCAGTCACCAACCTCTCATGGTTGGAGCGTGTCTGCCGTGAGGGCTTTAATCAACGCCGTAAAACCATCCGTAACTGTTTCAAGTCGCTGGTCGATACAGATACCTTGATCGAACTCGGTATCGACCCCAGTTTACGCCCTGAGAACATGACACTGGCGCAGTTCTCTAGCCTAGCAAACTGGTTAGATGCTAATCATTCATCATAAACAGGAGCCTTGACTTGCAAGCCACTGAACCTGAACAAGCGCAATTCGAGATCCACGTCGCCACTCAGTACGTGGAAGATCAATCTGAACCAGACAATGAACGCTTTGTCTTTTCCTACACGGTAACGATTGAAAATTTGGGAGACGCCCCCGCACAGTTGATGCGAAGAAAGTGGTTGATCACTGATGCTAATGGCAAAGAGCTTGAAATCGAAGGAGAGGGTGTGGTTGGTGAGCAACCTAAGATTGCCGCAGGTGAAAAGTATACCTATACCAGCGGCACCATCATTGAAACCCCTGTTGGGGTAATGCAAGGGTTCTACACCATGCAAGCTCAAGACACGCAGTCTTTTAAGGTCGATATCGCACCTTTCCGTCTCGCGCTGCCCAATATTCTTCACTAACTCGATCAAGGAGGCATATGGCTACCTATCTTGTCGGGGACATCCACGGCTGCGATCAAGCGTTACATGCTTTATTGGCGGAAGTGGACTTCTCGCCAGCCCGAGATACGCTTTACTCGGTTGGTGATTTAGTCGCGCGAGGGCCAGATTCTCTCGCGGTTTTACGCTATTTTTACCAGCTTGGTGAATCCGCGAAGTGGGTGTTAGGTAATCATGACCTCCATTTGCTCGCGGTCGCCAATGGGGTTAAACCCGTCAAAGCAAAAGATAAAACCCAAGCTATCTTGGATGCGCCAGACGCGGACAGGCTTCTAAATTGGTTGGCTCAACAGCCGCTAATGCGCGATGTGCCCGCATCCGATGGCGGCTTTCTGCTGACCCATGCGGGGATCAGTCCGCAATGGGACAAACCGACCGCTGTCGCCTGTGCCCGTGAGGTAGAAGCGATTCTGCGCAGTAACGATCAGCGATGGCTACTTGACAACATGTATGCCGATAGCCCCGATCACTGGGATCCGACATTGACCGGACTCGCGCGTTATCGTTACATCATTAATAGTTTTACGCGCATGCGTTTTTGTTATCCTGATGGACGTTTGGATATGCAGTGCAAACTGCCACCTGGGCAAGCGTCAGACAGTGGCTTAGTCCCGTGGTTCGAGGTGCCTGAGCGCCAACCGCTTGATCAAGCCGTGGTCTTTGGTCACTGGGCGGCATTGAATGGCACGATTCAGCCCAAGCTCTATGGGTTAGACACCGGCTGTGTCTGGGGAGGGAAACTGACGCTCCTGCGCTGGGAAGACAAGGCCTGCTTTACCGTCCCAGCGGAGCAGAAAAAGGGTTAAGCGCGGTCCCAAACCGTAAAGGTCAGAGGTAGGCATTTTTCTCGTCAACAGGATGAGTGCCAACTTCGGTTTTGGACCACCCTTCCCCCCATTCAGGGAAACGGGTATCGCCCTCAACGTCTAAATCAATAAAGGTAAGATACAAACGATCGGCATGCGGTAAAAACGCCTGATAAATGGCACCACCGCCGATCACCATCACTTCTTCATTGTCGGCAACCACTTCAAGCGCTTGCTCAGGCGAACGCACTACCGTCACGCCCTCAGGCGCAAAATCCGCATCACCACTGATCACCACATTGACACGCTTAGGCAGCGGACGCCCAATCGATTCAAAGGTTTTACGTCCCATCACCACAGGATGACCCAGTGTCGTGCGCTTAAACCACGCTAAATCAGCCGGCAAGTGCCAAGGCATCTGATTATTCTTTTCCGATCACTCGGTCGTTTGCCATTGCGGCTACTAAGCTAATTCGCATTGCGCTCGCCTTCTTCGATTAGATCACTGGTCGGCGACGATAAAACAATAGCCCAGGCATCGCAAGACCCATTGCCAGCGCCGAGAGAATAAAGCCAGCGCTGAGTAAATTTTCGATTAAACGGGCCCAAAGCGCGGGGCTATATCCTTGGTTATTGATAGTCACCAGCGCGATCATCGCCTTAAACGCAATACACCCGGGAGTCATGGGAATAATCGCGGCGACCGTAAAGACTTTAGGATGCGCGAGAAAACGTTGAGACCAATACACCCCCAGAAAACCGA
>NZ_AQOD01000156.1 GCF_000513715.1 Salinivibrio socompensis S35 | reverse complement strand
CTATCTTAATCTTTTAAAAACTCACGTCAAAGCGTTTTATTTTTTTATTTTGATTTTTTTTACTCCGACATGGCGCTGAGCGCTTGCGCTGCCTGCCGTGTCGATGGAGGCGCATTATAGGGAAGCTGATCAGATTTGGCAAGCCCTTTTTAGATTGTTTTTTAGAAAAAACTTATCACTCGCTGTTTTTTTATTCGCTAGGGTGTAAAACTGACACCAAACCCGCCCTTATTCGACATTATACAGAGATAAAAGAGGGATTTGTGATGGCAAAACAGCTACGCGCCTTTAAAGGGATAACACCTCAACTTGGTGAGCGAGTCTATATTGATGAATCCAGTGTATTGGCTGGCGATATTACGCTGGGAGATGATGTCAGTATTTGGCCGCTGGTTGCCGCCCGAGGCGACGTGAACCATATTCAGATTGGCGCACGCACCAACGTGCAAGATGGTTCAGTGCTTCATGTCACCCATAAAAATGCAGACAACCCACAAGGCTATCCGCTGATTATTGGCGAAGAGGTGACAATCGGCCACAAAGTCATGCTGCACGGCTGTCGTATCGGTAACCGTGTGCTGGTAGGGATGGGCACCATTGTTCTCGATGACGCAGTGATTGAAGATGAGGTTCTGATTGGCGCTGGCAGTTTAGTCCCGCCAGGAAAACGGTTAGAAAGCGGCTATCTCTATGTAGGCTCACCGGTCAAACAAGTACGGCCGCTTACAGAGCAAGAGCACGCCTATTTTGCACGCTCAGCGCAAAACTATGTCGACACCAAAGAGACCTACCGCTGCGGTAGCTAGATCACTAAGCTGCCATCGAAGTTCAAAGGCTTCTGACTCGATGGCTTCTTCCATGCGCTCTTCAATATCAAACCAGACCTGTTCGACTATCGCCTGGGCATTATCACTGTCCACCGTAAAGCCCGCGAGCACCGATAAGGTGGTAAAGCGGACGGCGCATTGTAGTAATGCCCCATTAAGCTGGCCGTAAAAACAAACACGCGCCTGCCCCATATCGATCTGCGCTTGGTCCACAGCGAGGATGAGGGATTGATTCATTCGCTGAGCGCCTCTCTTAACTGTTCACGCACCTGTTCGGTTTGCGGCCGACAACCACGCCACACGGCAAAGCTTTCTGCCGCTTGCTCCACCAGCATGCCCAAACCGTCTAAACATCGTCCTGCCCCTTGGCTTTGCGCCCATTGGTTGCTTGTTGTGCAGCCAGCTTGATACACCATGTCATAGACTGTGGCATGCGGGCCAATCGCGCCATGAGGGATAGGTGGATAGCTTTGATGCAAGCTTGCCGAGGTCGCGTTAATGATCACATCAACGGGGGCCGCCAAGGGTTTATCCACGGCGTGGCTAGCAATCGGCCCCGTCTCACCAAACGCAGCGGCAAGTTGCTGCGCTTTTTGCTCGGTGCGGTTAACAATCAATAGCGACGCAGGGCTCTGCTCGAGTAAAGGAAGAAGGACGCCACGTGCAGCGCCCCCAGCTCCCACCACCATAATACGCTTATCGCACAGTGCCACATGGTGATGCAATAAGTCGGTCACCAAGCCTGCGCCATCGGTGTTATCACCCAGAACGCTACCATCGCTTTGCTTGACCAGCGTATTCACGGCACCGGCACGACGGGCACGCTCTGTCAGTGTATCCGCCCAGTCATACGCTTGCTGTTTAAAGGGCACGGTGACATTGGCACCGCGTCCTCCCTCAGCAAAAAACCTCTGTATGGTGGTGACAAAGCCTTCGAGCGGCGCCTCAATCGCTTGATAGTCGATATCTTGTTGAGTTTGTGTCGCAAATGCGGCGTGGATCTGCGGTGATTGACTGTGGCCAATCGGGTGGCCGACCACGCAATAAAGATCGGTCATCCGTTACCACTCCCTCGGTTTAAGATAATTGCGATAGAGTCTCGCTTCCGGTGTATCTTCTTCTGGCGACCAGTTATATTCCCAGCGCGCCATGGGCGGCATCGACATTAGAATGGATTCAGTGCGCCCACCACTTTGTAGCCCAAACAGCGTGCCTCTGTCATACACCAAGTTAAACTCGACATAGCGCCCACGGCGGTAAAGCTGGAAATCTCGCTCACGCTCGCCATAAGGCGTTGCTTTGCGGCACTGTACAATCGGCAGATAGGCATCGATAAAACCTTTTCCAACCGCTTGGGTGTAGGCAAAGCACTGCTCGAATGGCCACTGGTTTAAATCATCAAAGAAAAGCCCGCCGACACCACGGGTTTCATCGCGATGGGGCAGAATAAAAATAGCGATCGCACCATGCTTTGTGATCAGCGTATACGCTATCACCAAAGGGCGCGCACAAGGCTTTGGCGGTCTCATGCCAATGCTGGCAGTCTTCCTCGAACGGATAGAAAGGCGTGAGATCAAAGCCCCCACCAAACCACCAAACCGGATCCGCGCCTTCTTTTTCGGCAATGAAAAAGCGCACGTTAGCATGCGAGGTCGGCACGTAAGGTTGTGGGGATGAATCACTAACGACACCCCCATCGCTTCAAAGCAGCGACCGGCGAGTTCAGGACGATGCGCTGTGGCCGAAGCAGGCATTTGATCGCCAAAGACGTGCGAAAAGTTCACCCCTGCTTGCTCAAACACCTGGCCCTGACGCAGGACGCGACTGCGCCCTCCGCCGCCTTTCTCTCGCTCCCACGCATCTTCAATAAAACGCGCTTGACCATCTTCTTGCGCCAGCTGTTGGCAAATATCATCTTGAAGCTGGAGGAAAAAAGCCTTTACGGCTTGTTTATCAATTGTCGACTGACCGTGTGCCACGCTCACATCCTTTGTTACTGAGACTATGTGGTTACTTTACCTGATCCACGCAATGGGATCTTGGCGGAATTTCATCTCCCACCACTGACGCAAACGTTTTCCTTACAATGGAATCTGGGTATAATTCGCGCCACGCTCAGCGTATCTTATTCACGCTTGTCATCAAGAAGGACGTATTATGACTGTCGGTATCATCATGGTTCGCAATCCGATTGGCCCACCATGACACATGCGGCTGCCATGTTGGATCACTTTGCCATCCCTTACGAAACCCGTATTGTCTCCGCCCACCGCACGCCACAATTACTTGCCGATTACGCCCAACAAGCGGCCGAGCGAGGAATTAAAGTGATTATTGCCGGCGCCGGTGGTGCCGCTCATCTTCCAGGAATGACCGCCGCACATACCAGCCTGCCGGTGCTGGGTGTGCCGGTACAGTCAAAAGCATTAAAGGGCATGGATTCGCTACTTTCTATTGCTCAAATGCCCAAAGGCGTGGCGGTTGGTACGCTTGCCATTGGTGAGTCAGGCGCCGCAAATGCAGGCCTCCTTGCGGCACAAATTCTCGCAACGGCCGACCCTGATTTGATGGCAAAAGTGGATGCGTTTCGTCAAGCGCAAACTGAGGCCGTTCTCGCTCAACCCATCCCACAAGGGTAAAACCATGAATATTCTGGTGTTAGGTGCGGGGCAACTGGCCCGAATGATAGCATTGGCCGGCGCGCCGCTCAATCTTACTGTCAGTGCCTATGATGTGCGTAGTGGCGATATTATTCATCCACTGACCCAGCAGCCGCGCGGCCAAGGGCTCGATACCGCGATAGCCGGCGCAGACATTATCACCGCCGAGTTTGAGCATATTCCCGCCGATATTTTGCATCAATGTGAGCAAAGTGGGAAGTTACGCCCCAGTGCGCAGGCGATTTTAACCGGTGGCGACCGCCAAATTGAGAAAGCCCTGCTGATGCAAGCAGGCGTCGCCAATGCGCCATACCGTGTGGTGCATACACAGGCTGATTTAGAAAAGGCTGTCGACGCACTGAGTGCGCCCTTAGTGCTGAAAAGCACTCTCGATGGCTATGATGGAAAAGGACAGTGGCGCTATCGTGATGGCGATGATCTCGACGCACTATGGACCGAATTGGAGGCGTTTCTTGCCGCCCCCGAACAGCGCGATGGACAAGCAATTATTGCCGAAGCCATGATTCCCTTTGACCGAGAAGTCTCACTGATTGGTGTGCGTGGCACCAATGGCGAATTTGCCAGCTACAGCCTGACCCAAAATCATCACCATGACGGGGTACTAACCCTGTCAGTGGCGCGCCCTGACGAACACGTTTTGCAGGCAAAAGCTGCGGAAATGGTGAAAAAGATTGCCGACACACTCAACTATGTCGGCGTACTCGCGGTTGAGTTTTTTGATGTGGATGGCAGCTTGCTGGTTAACGAAATTGCACCTCGAGTCCATAACTCGGGCCACTGGACGCAGCAAGGTAGCGCATGTTGCCAGTTTGAAAACCACCTGCGCGCGGTCAGCGGCTTACCACTTGGCGCCACCCGTTTGGTTCAGCCCACTGCGATGGTCAATATTTTAGGTCAAGGTAGTGTCCCACTTGCGACCTATCGCGACGCCCATGTGCATTGGTACAATAAAACACCTCAACCGGGGCGCAAAGTAGGCCATATCAATGTCACTGCAGCGTCGGCCTCCGAGCTTGCCACTAAGTTAGCCAGCTTAGCCAGTTACCTACCCGACGACGCCTTTCACGGTTTGAAATCCGCCGCGCTGGCACTGGCCGCGCAAGCCGATTAATCCCCAGACTCTGCAGCCGGTTCACCTTGAACCGCGCTGCAGAGCTTGTCGGCACATTGGTGTACCGACTTTCCCGCCTTTCTTGCGCTCTACTAATAACGCAAAGCCACATTTTTCGCAGCGACCCGCAATCGGTTGGACGTTCACGGCAAAGTGACATTTAGGATATTGGTCACAGGCAAAAAAGCGTTTGCCGTAACGGGATGTGCGCTCCACCAGCTCACCTTTAGTACAAGCAGGGCAACTCAACGCAGTGTGATCTGGCTCGTCCGTTTTTTCAATATGGGAGCATTGTGGAAACTGATCGCAGCCGATAAACATACCAAATCGGCTTGGCGCAATACTAACTCCCCATGATGACATTCCGGGCACGCAACCCCAAGGGCTTTGACTACATGGCCATCGCCATGATGAAGCGCTTTGGTATAGTGGCAGTTTGGATACGCCGTGCAGGCCAAAAACGGCCCTCGTTTGCCCGATTTAAACGCAAGAGCGCTGCCACATTCTGGGCAGCGCTCCTCCGTCTTCGGGGTATTCTCTGTATTCATTCACACCTTTACTATCATTGATAAGCGTTAATGCACGTACCCCTCTTGTGCGTCGTACAACATGTCTTCCATCTGTGTATACGCACGCTCGTTACCTGGCACGTTAAACAGCACCATCAGGATCACCCATTTCAGATCGTCTAAGCCGAACTCTTGCGTTTCTAACTCCATGACCCGATCGATCACCATCTCACGCGTTTCTGGTGACAACACCCCAGCTTGTTCTAAAAATAATAAAAACCCTCGGCTTTCTTGATCCAGAAAACGGGTTTCTTGCTCGGTGAAGACACGAATCGAGCTCTGTGCACTACCTGATAGATAGGGCTGTTTATCCGCATTTTGTAACTGAGCTAATTTTTCCAGCCAGTTTAGGGCCTTATAAATATCGTCTTGATGAAAACCCGCGCGGGACAATTCATCCGCTAACTCGTCCTGATCGATTATGACCTCAACATCACTATGGATGTAGGTTTCAAACAGGTACATAAGAATGTCCATCATGCTAGCCCCTCCTCGTTCTGACATAGCCACCGGGTACTGCTGCTACAAGCCCCTGGAGTTCTAAGTCTAACAACTGCATCATGATTTCGTGAACCGGTTGGTTGCAGCGCTCAGCTAGTACGTCAACGCACGTCGCGTTAGTCCCTACGTTAGCCAACAGCGTAGGAAATGGCAATCCTTGATCGGCATCTAACTTGGGCTCATCACTAAATAATTCGCTTTGTTGGCTCACAGCAAACTGAACCAAACTGTCTACCTCAGTTAAAATATCATCCACACTGTCCGTCAAGGTTGCGCCCTGCTTGATCAACTGGTGGCACCCCCGCGCTTGGACCTGATCGATGGGACCTGGGATCGCAAACACCCCTCGGTTTTGCTCTAGTGCGTAACGCGCGGTAATCAATGAGCCGCTTTGCGGTGCGGCCTCGACCACTAATACGCCCGCTGACAAGCCACTGATCAGACGGTTGCGACGAGGGAAGTGCTCTGCACGTGGCGGCGCATCTGGCCAAAACTCGGACACCAACGCGCCTTGTGTGATGATTCGGCTGGCTAAGCCACGGTGACGCGCAGGATAAATCCGCCCTAACCCACTTCCCAGCACCGCTAGTGTTTGTCCGTTCCCGTCTAAGGCACCTTTGTGCGCACGGCCATCAATGCCCAACGCTAAGCCGCTGGTAATGGTCAAACCGTAGTCGGCCAATTGTTTGGCAAATTGATAGGCCGTACTGAGTCCAGACTGTGTAGCATGACGGCTGCCCACCATGGCGAGCTGGGGCTTCGCTAGAGCGCTAGGATCACCTTGCACATAGAGGATAAGAGGCGCACTCGCGATTTCTTTTAACAACGAGGGGTAAGCGGGATGATCACGGCAAAGTAAGTGACAGTCGGGCGCTTCGGCCCAGCGTAAACTCGCACTGATTACCGCCTGATTAGGGCTGTGCACTGCCTGGCATTGTCCCTCGGTTAACCCAGCCGCGGCCAACGCCTGCTGAGATTGTTGAGGGATCACCTCGACCGGCCATGTCGATAAGAGCTTTCGACGTTGATTAGCCCGCAAACGTGGCACTTGAGCCAAGATTAACCAAGCGTATAACGTATCATCATTCATGATTGACCCGAGCGTTTGACGGCGGAACCGCGTGCATGCCGGCTTTCATCGGTTGAGTGGCTTGCTTGACCACCGCCAAACTCATCCAAGGATAGGTACGGATGACCATCACCTCACCGATTTTGACGCTCGGTAACAAGATAGTCTTACTTAGCGCTTTACTGCCTTGTGCTTGATACCGGTAATCACCCGGCTGATTCATTACCTGCTTGCCAGGCTGAGTCACTTGAAACACTTGCCCAGCCGAGACTTGCGCCTTTGATCCTTTATCCAACACCACTAATTGTCCTTGCGCCACGTATTCACTGCCATAGAGATGACCCAGCAGGGTCGTTTTCGTCGTCGCTGGATGAGGCCAAAATTGCGTCTTAGAATATTCGGGAACCGGCAATAACACGTCGTTGGGCCGTACCTCTTGATTGACCTCGGTCAGCGTCATCACACTATAGTTCGATGCCACACCGGTAACTGAGCCATTGGCCACATGCGTTAAGCTGACCATCTCCGGCGGATTATCAATGGCTTGCTCCGGGCGTCGAGACGAGAATGTGTGCGCCACTCGATATACCTGCCAATCGGTCGAATGCAGCGCGGCATCGATATACACAGAGTCCTGCGTTGATAAAAGGCGACGCCCCTCAGTCGATCCCAACACCCGAGGTAGTGCAACCAGTCGCGCTTTCTCAATCAAGGTATCTTGTGCTAAGTGAGGCAAGAGTAAGGGGTCGACACTCGGCACTGGCGATACCGATGCGTCTGCCGAAGCCGCACGAGATGGTGGGTACTCAATATGCGGTACCCCGTGTTGCCACTTCAGGACCAAGGTGTCACCTGGGTAGATAAGGTGTGGATCCTTTATACTTGGGTTGTCGTACCATACCTCTGGCCAGTACAAAGGATCAGCAAAAAAG
>NZ_AQOD01000155.1 GCF_000513715.1 Salinivibrio socompensis S35 | reverse complement strand
CTGCAGCCAATGCCGACGATCTTCCGCGCGCTTTTACCCAGTAACATATCCATTAGCTGCTGCGTTTGCTCATCGTCATCGACAGTGAGCTGGACAAGACGGCGCGTGTTGGGTCCATGGTCGTCTCGCGCAGCTGTAAGGGGTTCATTTCCCCCAACCCTTTAAAGCGTTGCACATTGAGCTTGCCGCGTTTATTACTTAAACGCTCTAAGATCCCTGCCTTTTCATCCTCATCCAGGGCATAAAAGACCTCTTTCCCGCAATCAATCCGATACAAAGGCGGCATTGCAACATAGACATGTCCGGAGAAGACTAACGATCTGAAATGTTGCATAAATAACGCGCACAGCAAAGTCGCAATATGTAGACCGTCTGAATCCGCATCCGCTAATATGCAAATTTTATCGTAGCGAAGGCTGGATAAGTCCTCCGAGTCGGGGTCGATCCCCAGCGCCACAGAAATATCGTGCACTTCTTGCGAGGCCAGCACTTGGTCCGCAGAGACTTCCCACGTATTAAGAATTTTACCACGGAGCGGCATCACTGCTTGAAACTCGCGATCTCGCGCTTGTTTGGCGGATCCGCCCGCAGAATCCCCCTCGACCAAAAATAGCTCGGTACGACTGGAATCTTGCATCGCACAGTCTGTCAACTTACCGGGCAACGCAGGGCCAGACGCTACTTTTTTACGCACCACTTTTTTCGCGGCACGCATCCGACGATGGGCACTCGCGATACAAACTTCTGCCAAGCGCTCGGCCAAGTGCGGTCGTTCATTAAGCCAAAGGCTAAACGCATCTTTGACCACTCCAGAGACAAAAGCAGCACATTGGCGCGATGACAAGCGCTCTTTAGTTTGGCCAGCAAATTGCGGATCTTGGATTTTCACCGATAACACATAAGCACAACGTTCCCAAATATCATCCGCCGTCAGTTTGACGCCACGTGGTAAGAGGTTACGGAATTCACAAAATTCGCGCGTCGCTTCAAGCATGCCTTGGCGCAAGCCATTAACGTGGGTACCGCCCTGTGCGGTTGGAATCAAGTTCACATAGCTTTCAGTGGTCAGCTCTCCCCCTTCTGGGAGCCAAATCACCGCCCAATCAGCCGCTTCACTTTGGCCACGAAACTCACCGACAAACGGTGACTCGGGGAGACATTCAAACCCTTTAACGCTATCAGCGAGGTAATCTTTCAATCCATCTTGATAGCACCAAGTGATCGTCTCATTGGTGTTTTTATCCGTCAGGTTCACTGTCAAGCCCGGGCACAACACGGCCTTGGCTTTTAAAATGGTTTTCAAACGCGTGAGGGAAAATTTATCAGAATCAAAAAACTGGCTATCGGGCCAGAAATGAACGCGCGTACCTCGATTGCGACGACCACATGTCCCCGTGACGGTCAAATCTTGCACTTTGTCGCCATTTTCAAACGCAATGTCATAGATCTGACCCTCACGTTTAACGCTGACCTCAACCCGGTGAGACAGGGCATTGACCACAGAGATCCCGACCCCATGCAGCCCTCCACTGAACTGGTAGCTTTTGTTAGAAAACTTCCCCCAGCGTGCAGTTTGCATAAGATCAGCTCGACCCCAGAGACGCCCTCTTCTGGATGAATATCAACAGGCATGCCCCGCCCATCGTCGATCACTTCTAATGATTGGTCGGCATGGAGAATGACATCGATTTTACTGGCGTGACCGGCCAGCGCTTCATCCACACTGTTGTCGATCACTTCTTGCCCTAAATGGTTCGGGCGGCTGGTATCGGTGTACATACCTGGGCGTCGGCGCACTGGCTCGAGCCCATTGAGGACTTCTATCGATCCTGCGTTATAGTTTTGTTCTGTCATAATCGATTAGCTTAATAAATGTGATGACATGGTCAGCAAGGGGGATCCGCTTGTCAAGCGCGGCCCCAGATTGCCACGAGTTTCTGTGAACTGCCATCCGTGATGATTGTCGACGTAGGCATCCGCTTGGCAAAAGCTTTTTGGCGGATAAGCATTGGCATGGCGGCGAATTATACGCCGAGAAATTGAAGTATCTCCGCACAGTAGCGCTCAAAGCCAACAAAGCTATGATCGCCATTGGCTCAACGGTTTGTTTGCTCGCGCTAAATTTATCAACCGCTTGACGATAGTCCAGCACTTCATCGCCCATCTGTTGTAACAACCAAATGCGAGCCGGCTCAGACAGTGAGGGCACATCCAGCTCACGCAGTGCACCAATATCAGCGGCATCTAGGCAGTAGCGCTCTTGGGTATAGGGGTTAACCTGTTCACCGATATAGTCTTGTAGTAGTTCATAAGGACGAACTGCTGGGTTTACCAAGACGGCAGGCAGCTGATAGCGTTCACTTAACCACGTGGCGAGAAAACCGCCTAGAGAACTCCCGACTAAACCTAACTGATGGGTCGCACCATAAGTATCGACCAATTCAGTAAGCAGATGAATGGTCGGCGCTGGGTGGCTTGGCAATTGCGGTACTAACACCTCAATGTCAGGTCGGTGTCGATGACAGTACTCACGCATTTGCCTCGCTTTCAATGAGTCAGGCGAGCTATTAAAGCCATGTAAGTAAAGTAACGCTGATGCCATCGTCATTAATACCCGCTCGAGTCAAAGTCGGGGTGGAAATAACGCCCAGTGACACGTTCGACTTGGGTGTCAATGTGTCCATCCGAATAAAGTGTTAGCCAGCGCCAGCCCGGGTTTTGATTATCGAGGGCAAAGTCATGCGAGTCGGGCATAAACTGGATGCAGGTTGAAGGCGCCGCCATGACCCGCGCACCTTGGTGACGAACATCTAACGCCTGATGTATATGGCCACATACCACCACTTTGGCTTGAGGATGACGTGCCATAATCTGCCAAAACGCCTCTCGGTTAACCAATTTGTGCTGATCAAGCCAGGTGCTTCCTGCCTCTAGAGGATGATGATGCAATAGCACCACCGCATGCCGTTCTGGGTAGGCACTTAAATCTGTGTCCAAACGTTTGAGTTGTTCTTGAGACAGTTCGCCATGCGGCACACCCGCCACTTGGCTATCGAGCAAAATCATTTGCCAATGCTCACCTAACAGGACCTGCGAACAGGCCATCAAAGTATTCGATTGCAGCACCGCGCGCATTTCTGGCTGAAAGTCATGATTGCCTGGCAGCCAAAAACAAGGCTGCTCCCAGCGCTGAATCCCCTCAACAAAGCGGCGATACGACAATGCCGAGTGATCTTGCGACAAGTCTCCTGTTGCCATAATGGCATCAAAGGTCTTCGATGTCGCACTGATCGCTTCTAACACGGCGTGATAGCTTTGAAGTGTATTGATACCCAGCAAACTGCCCTGCTCATCCGCGAACAGGTGCGTGTCGGTAATTTGCAAGAGACGAATGCAATCGCCGTGGGCGTTATCTATCTGACAAGGCTGCAACGTTGAAAGTACCTTTGCTGGTTTAGTTTAACGATGATTTATACATAGGATTAGATGCGCTGATACCGCGACGCAGGCAATGGCCAAGCCAATCCGATAAAAATGCATTCACCTGGTGCTTTTCATCGCGCTGATGCATGCGCGGATTCGGGTAATCATAACGTGGTTTCAAACGCGAAATCTGCTGCGCGGTACACACTTCCGCCACGCGTGCATCGTGATACAAGCGTACCGTCAGGTTAGCACGTAAATAAGCCGGTGCATCCCCTAGACTCAACTGTGCGATATCAAGCAAGGTGGTATAACGTGTCGACTCGCGGACCACCAGCGCATATTCCTGACCATGAATATCGTATCGGCACACGTCTCCTACCTCGTCCGGCTGCGGCATCAGACGGACAAGCTTAGCGTAATTGGTTTCATAAAGGCGCATCATCGCCGATAAGTCGACACGATAATTGGTTTTCACGGTTACCTACTTGTTGTTCGAGTCTGCGCAATAATCACAATGGCAGTTATCGATTTTAACGATCATCGTCTTGACAGCTCATTGCTTTTGCAAAAATCCTGTTTAACGATTTTCGCTCTTAACGGTTACAGCTCTGACGTAATCTCGCTGCATTGAGTTCCAACCATTGTAGAGCGATGATTGAGGCAGCGTTTTCAATTTCACCATCAACCACCTTTGATACGCCTGCTCTCGGGAAAAACGATGAACAAGAATGTCTTCATTCTCACTGTCTAAGCCATGGATACCTTCGGCGTCACTGGCATCAACAATCGCGATAAAAACATCTAGCTGCTCAGAGCACCCACCGGAGCTGGATAAGTAACGGGTGACATGCTCCATTTGGTGTAACAACAACCCTGCTTCTTCTCGGGCTTCACGATGTGCCACTTGCTCGGGCGATTCGTCGCTATCTATCATGCCCGCCACAATTTCTAATTGCCACGGCGTCGCGCCTGCTGCCATTGCCCCGACGCGGACTTGCTCGAGCATCACAACCTCATCCCGTACTGGGTCATAAGGTAGAACCGCGACCGCGTGACCCCGCTCAAACAATTCACGTACCACAGTACGGCTCCAACCACCTTCAAATAGGCGATGAACGAAACTGATAGCAGTTGAATAAGAAAGAAGCTTGGTAAAGCGGTGAGATATCTTCAATGACGATATCATCGCGACCAAATTGTCCAGGCGGATGATCTGACATGCTAGCTCCTTCTGATTGGCTGTCGCGAGGCAGTGTTATCACTGGCCTAGATCAACTGCAAACCTTAAACTTAACTTTTTTGATAAAAGTTACAACTATTTTTAAGTCCCATTTGCAAATTGGATAGTTTACACTCAATGTCCTCACAAATTGTCAGTTTCACGCAAGCATAATTGCGTTAAGCTAGTGACTGTTATATTTTACCAAACAGCACAGGTTCAGGGATTCTATCTATGAAAAAATTGCTCCCTCTAGCGTTAGGCTTGGCACTGGGCAGCGTAAGCAGTGCCGCCCTTGCCGATGATCTCGCCCAAATTTACCAACAAGCGAAGCAAAGCGATCCCACGCTTAATCAAGCGGCCGCCGAGCGCGATGCTGCGTTTTCCGCCGTGGACGCCACCCGCGGAACCTTGTTGCCACAGATTGGCTTAAATGCGGGCTATTCGATCACACGTAATGACAGCAACGATCAGCGTGATATGAACACCACTTCCGCCGATATCAGCTTAAGTCAGCAAGTGTTCAAGCGTGATAGCTGGATCAACCTTGATATTAGCGAAATGCAAGCGCGTCAACTTGATGCTGCCTACGCCGCCCAGCAACAAGGGCTGATGCTACGCGTGGCGCAGGCCTATTTGATGTTCT
>NZ_AQOD01000154.1 GCF_000513715.1 Salinivibrio socompensis S35 | reverse complement strand
TCAAAAGCCATCACGTAGCGCGGTGAGTTTATCCAATCCGTATTAACGATATTCAAGTGTTAGCCTATTGACTGGCAAGCCAAGTTGACGCAACTCATCCTCCAACCGCTCAGCATCCCCGACCACAATAATTTGATAGTCGTTAGGATCGAACCAACGCGCGGCTTGGGCATTAAGTTGTTGGCGTGTCAGTGAATGAAGCAAGACTTTTTGGGCTTCACGATAGTTATCGTCTAAATCAAACGCTTCAATGTGTGCAATCAGCCCGCTTTTTCCCATGGCGTTTCGTAACTGAGTGCATCCTGCTGACCGCTCGATTGACGTAAATAGGCGAGCTCTTGCTCGGTAAATCCATTTTCGTGAGCATGAGCCATTTCTTTCCAAAGCTCTTTTATCGCCTCAGCACTGGCATCAGCACGTACATCGGCACTCACTTCAATGGTTCCGGTTTGACGACCACCATACACACCACTATGGGCGCCGTAGGTATAGCCTTTGTCTTGGCGTAAGTTTTGATTGATACGGGCATTAAAATTTCCGCCGAGGTTAAAGTTAGCCAAGCGGGTTTTAAACATCGATCCGGTTGCATCGTAGGGCATGCCGTGGCGTACCATACGAATACTGGTTTGTGGCGCTTGTGGTTTATCCACCAACCAAATTTGTGCGTTTTCATCGTCTCGTGGAACGGGACGAGCAACTTGAGCATGGCCCTCGGGGATTGGCTGCCAGGGAGTGATCCGATTAGCGAGATTGATCGCATGTTCACGGGACAGATCGCCAACGACGACGAGCTGACTGCCTTTCAACACATAATGTTGTCGGTAAAAACGTTGGACGTCGGCAAGGGTCATAGTAGCAATGTCTTCTGCCACACCGCCCCTAGGCGCTCGGAAAGTCTCATCTTGATAGAGCAATTGGCTAATAGCCTGATCCGCCAGCCAGCCGGCATCATCGGCCCGTGACGCCATGCTCTCTAAGGTTTGTTTTTTGATCCGTTCGAAGTCTTGCTCGGCAAACGTCGGTGCACTGATCACCTTGTTCACTAGTTGAAGCGTCTCTATCAGGTGTTTTTTTAGTGATGTGACGGTCAATGTGGTGTGATAGCTATCTGGATTTACACTGATCTGACTCCCAAGCTTGTCTAACGCTTGTGTCAATTCAGCGGCCGACATTCCTGCGCCTCCTTCGGTGATCATACTGGCGGTAAGATTGGCCACACCACGTTTATCATTCGGCTCCATCAATACGCCTGCGGGCAAGCGAAGTTGCAAGGTCACGGTCGGCGTTTCACGGCTAACGGTCCCCGCAAGATGTATACCATTGTCGAGATCGGCGCGGTAGATATTAGGGACAGTCACAGTCACGCTGCCATTGGGAGGCGGGATCTGACTGCGGTCAAAACGTTCTGGCGTTTTGCGTAACCCTAGTGTGTCCTCATTATTTGGGTTGCTGATGTGGCGATAATCAGGGCGCTGATAGACAAAGTTGGCAGGATGCGCGACTAAGTCTTGGCGTCCTTCAGGGACCACACTGAGGTTAACCGCAGGTTGTTCGCTCACCCACGCCTGGTAACTATCCATGACTTTGCTGGGGGTTACCGCATCCAAACGGGCCAAGCGTTGTGTCAGAAGGCTTGCATCGCCATGTAAGGTATAGTCACTGGCCAGTTGTTCGACCTTGCCATCCACACTTTGCAGCGCAAAGATGTTATCCGCCTCGACCATGGCTTTGATTTGGCTGATGTCGTCTTCGCTAATCCCTTGCGCCGCAAAGGTCGCCATACTCTGGCGCAGTAGCGCACGCACATCGGCTAGCGACTGACCTTGACTACCAACACCATAGATTTCAAAGGTACATGCGAGCTCACCACATTGATGCGAGGCGCCTGCACTCAGCAGTTTTCCCGTTTGCACCAAGGATTGATACAACACACTGTCACGACCCTGCCAAGCACATTGGCCAGTACACTCAAGCGTGTACTGGTATCTGTCTCAGGAGTACTGGTGGGGAAACTCATGACCAAAACCGGCTGCGACACTTTATCTTCTAATGTGACAAATCGATCGGCTTCTAGTGTGACAGGCTGAGGGTCTGCCGCGGGGATAGTTGGCCCTTCAGGGATATCCCCAAAGTACTTTTTCACCCACGCCAACGTTTGTTGTACGTCCAAGTCTCCACCAATCGTCAACGTGGCATTGTTCGGCCCATACCAGCGTGAGAAAAACTGTTTTAAATCGCCGACATCAACGCGATCCAAATCGTCAACGTAACCAATGACAGGCCATGAATAAGGATGACCTTCAGGATATAACGCTTGATTAATGGTTTCGTTCACCCGTCCGTAGGGCACATTATCAATTCGGAACGCGCGTTCGTTTTTGACCGTGTCACGCTGTACTTCAAATTTACGTTGAGACACGGCATCCAACAGAAAGCCCATACGATCGGATTCTAACCAGAGCACGCGTTCTAATTCATTGGCCGGCACTGTTTGATAGTACTGGGTTGTGTCGCGATTGGTCGACCCATTGTTATAGCCGCCAACTTCTTTAATTCGCTTACCATGATCGTCAACATGTTCTGAGCCCTCAAACATCATATGTTCAAAAAAGTGAGCAAATCCCGACTTCCCAGGTTCCTCACGGGCTGAGCCAACATGATAGCGCATATCGACACTGACTAGAGGATCAGAGTGATCTTGGTGCAGCAACACAGTGAGCCCATTGTCGAGCGTAAACTGCTGATAAGGTACTTGGGCACTGCCCGGTGGTGGCGAGACCGTTTTTATCCAGGTCACTCCCTCTGGCGTCGCAGGGGACGATGTTCCTAATCGCTGACACCCTATCAGGGTTGATAAAACGAGAACAGCGACAAACAGTAAACGTTGCATATGATGATTCCTAACCAGTGACCCAATTAAACGACCAAACAATAATCACGTAACGCGATGCTTTTGCAATGAAAATAACCAACCAACACCATGATTGACGCAAACGGAGCCAACCGGCTACCACACACAAAGGATCGCCAATAATGGGGACCCAACTCAATAATAAAGCTGCGTAACCATAACGTTGCAACCCCAAGTGTGCGCGGCGGTGCCAGCGTTGACTTGGTTGATAATCCGGTAACCAACGGCCGATGGCATAGTTGGTCATGCCTCCTAAGGTATTTCCGACAGTCGCGACGGCCACAATCACGCCACCAGTCAACGAGTGCTGGGTTAACAAATAAACCAGATTCGCCTCTGAGCCGCCCGGCAATTAGGTGGCACTCAAAAAGCTGGTGACAAACAGTGTCGTCAACGCAGACCCGTCGTCCATTACGACGACGGCATCTCCAAGACTCGCTTACCGCGGGTATGACCATCCTCTAGCGCTTTATGAGCTTGTACGCCCTGTTCCAGTGGGTAAACGGCGGCAATATCAATGTGAATTTCACCTTGGTCGAGCATGTCAAGCAAGCGTTGTGTCTGCCAGGTATTGGCTCAACCAACATACCCGTGGCTTTTAATCCCCGCTCGGCCGCCGCAGAGGTCATCATGTCACGCGTATTAGTGGGAACCGTGACCACACGTCCACCGGTTTTAAGACTAGCCAGCGCGTCAATGCCCGTATCGCCACCGACCAAATCAATCAGTACATCAAACTCGCCATGCATCGTCGCCCAATCGGTCTGGTGATAATCTATTGGCTTGGCATCCAGTTGATGCAAAAACTCATGGTTCCCTGGCGATGCGGTCGCATAAACCTGAGCCCCCATTCTCACCGCCAATTGCACTGCAAGGTGGCCCACGCCTCCAGCGCCCGCTAGGATCAGGACTTTTTCGTCACGGGCAAGCTTGGCGTGCTCTAACGCTTGCCACGCAGTGAGACCAGCAAGTGGCACCGCGGCCGCATCCACCATGGGGACACTCGGTGGCACGGTTGACAGTAGCCCGGCATCAGCCACCACATACTGACTGTAACCGCCCCCTTCGGTCGGGAAGCCGATCATCCCCGCCACGCGATCACCCACATCAAACTTACTTTCGTTGGTACCGTTCGCCACGACCACACCGGCTACATCATAACCGGGCACCCAAGGCAGCTTATCTCGGTTCTGTTCCGCTGCCCAGCCGAGTCCGGCACGGGTTTTCGCATCGATCGGGTTCACACCCGCGGCTTTTACCTGAATTAACACCTGCTCTTCAGTCGGTGAGGGAATAGCGCGGTTTACTGTGGTGAGAACCTCTGGCGCACCGAATTCGGTCATCGCAAGAGACAAGTTATTCGACATATTGACTCCTTTCGCATGCCATTATGCTTTTATGGCGCAGGTAATAAATTTCATGGCGCAGAGAATAAAAAGCACAGGGTCATCGCAAAGCGTAAACCTCTAGTCTTAACAAAAACAGCGACAGACTCAATGCCTGCCGCTGTTTTATTTTCACCATTTGAGTGTTTTGTTCTTGCTACGGTTTTTTCTCTACATTCACAACGCGAACACTATCCGACTAAAGCCAGCAAGATACCCGCAGCGACAGCAGAGCCAAGCACGCCAGCCACATTCGGCCCCATCGCATGCATTAGCAAGAAGTTATGTGGATTGGCATCCAGCCCAACCTTGTTAACCACGCGTGCAGCCATTGGCACGGCGGAGACCCCAGCCGCACCAATCAGTGTTGATGGGATCTCGACTAAACCGGTTAAGCAGCTTCGCCATCAAGACGCCCGTCCCTGTGCCGATGCTGAAAGCGACCGCCCCAAGCACCAGGATCCCCAAGGTCTCAAACTGAAGAAACTTATCCGCTTCTAATTTTGATCCCACAGCAAGCCCCAGGAAGATGGTCACAATGTTGATCAACTCATTCTGCGCGGTGCTCGATAACCGATCGACGACCCCACACTCACGCATCAGATTACCCAGGCAAAACATGCCAACCAAAGGCGTTGCGGACGGCAAGAATAAGATAGTCATCATCAATACCGCCAAAGGAAACAGCACTTTCTCGGTTTTCGAGACATGACGCAGCTGTTTCATTTCAATTTGGCGTTCTTGTGGCGACGTGAACAACTTCATGATCGGCGGCTGAATAATCGGCACCAAAGCCATATAGCTATAGGCCGCGACAGCGATCGCGCCGAGCAAGTCCGGGGATAACCGGCTGGCAAGAAAGATGGCGGTCGGCCCATCCGCACCACCAATAATCGCAATCGATGCGGCATCTTGAAGGCTAAATTCCATCCCTGGGATTAGGTTAAGCAGAATCGCACCGAACAAGGTCGCAAAAATGCCAAATTGCGCGGCCGCGCCTAAAAGCAAGGTGCGCGGGTTAGCAATCAGGGCACCAAAGTCGGTCATCGCTCCAACCCCCATGAAGATTAATAACGGGAAAACCCCTGTATCAATGCCAACATGGTAGACGTAGTACAACAAACCGCCCGGCTCGTTAAAGCCCGCATTGGGAATATTCGCCAAAATTGCCCCAAAACCTATCGGCAAGAGAAGCAGAGGCTCAAACCCACGTCGAATCGCAAGAAATAGCAGCAGACAGCCAACGACCATCATCACAAGCTGTGGCCACTGGAAATTCGCCAGCCCTGTTTCTGACCACAGGATCATTAATCCTTCCATGCTGTCCTCTTATCTTAAATGTAAAAGCGGCATGCCAACGGTCACGGCGTCGCCTTCTTTCACTTGTACAGCTTGGACCGTGCCGGCATGAGCCGCCCTGACTTCGGTTTCCATCTTCATCGCTTCTAGGATGATCAGGACATCACCTTCTTGTACATGTTCGCCGGTGGTCACCATGACTTTGAAAATATTGCCCGCTAACGGGGCAGAAACAGGCTCCGCGTGGTCGATACAGGCTGTGACGCGGATGCACTCGATGCCGCGGCAGCGCTCGGGGTATCGTTAGCCGCTTGAATCGCGCCTAAGGCACCGTCTGGGCCTACATCCACTTGATACACTTGGCCATTAACGCGCACGCTATAAGTCTCAACCTCACTTGTTTGGCTGGTAGCAGAGCTCATTACGGGGGCGGGGTCACCAGTCGGGGCAGGCTCGAACGCATCAGGATTGCCACGATTTTGCAGAAATTTCCAGCCAACCTGCGGGAACAATGCGTAGGTGAGGACATCGTCAATCGTATCTTCCGCTAGACTCACACCTTCTTCCGCCGCTTTATCGGTCAATGCTTGCGTCAACGTCTCCATTTCGGCGGCTAACTTATCCGCCGGACGGCAGGTAATCGCATCTTCACCGTCAAGCACACGCGCTTGTAGTTTGGCATTGACGGGGGCAGGCGCTTTGCCGTATTCACCTTTTAGCAGGGCCGCGGTTTCTTTGGTAATACTCTTATAACGCTCGCCTGTCAGTACGTTAATGACCGACTGCGATCCGACAATTTGCGACGTCGGCGTGACTAACGGGATATAACCTAAATCTTCGCGTACTCGCGGGATCTCATCCAAGACCTGATCCATTTTATCGGCTGCGCCCTGCTCTTTAAGCTGACTTTCCATGTTGGTTAGCATGCCTCCGGGCACCTGAGCAATCAGAATACGAGAATCGACCCTTTTAGCTGGCCTTCAAACTGGGCATATTTCTTACGTACTGTTCGAAAATAGGCGGCAATCGACTCGAGTTTATTCAGATCAAGGTGCGTTTCTCGCTCTGTGCCTTCGAGCATCGCGACAACGGTTTCTGTCGGTGTATGCCCGTAAGTTTGGCTCATTGAGGAAATCGCGGTATCTAACACATCCAACCCCGCCTCAACGGCTTTTATCGCGGTGGCGGTCGATAGCCCTGTGGTGGCATGACAATGCAGCGAGAGGGGAATATCACAGGTCGACTTAATTCGGCTAACCAGTTCATAAGCTTCATACGGCTTTAGTAAGCCAGACATGTCTTTGATGCACAGTGAGTGACAGCCCAGATCTTCTAACTGCTTGGCCAAGTCGGTCCAGGTATCCATGGTATGCACAGGACTGGTGGTGTAAGAAATCGTCCCCTGGGCATGCGCGCCAACGTCCACAGCGGCACCGACAGCTGCCTGGAAGTTACGCACATCGTTCATGGCATCAAAGATACGAAACACATCCATCCCATTGGCATGCGCGCGTTCAACGAACTTATATACGACATCATCCGCATAGTGGCGATAACCCAACAGATTCTGCCCACGCAACAGCATTTGCATTGGGGTATTAGGCATCGCTTTTTTTAGCTCTCGTAACCGTACCCAGGGATCTTCTCCTAAATAGCGAATACAGGCATCAAAGGTCGCCCCACCCCAGGTTTCTAATGACCAAAACCCAATCTGATCGAGCTCGGCGGCAATCGGCAACATATCGTCCAAACGCAGACGTGTGGCAAACAACGACTGATGGGCATCACGCAATACCACATCGGTAATAGCTAACGGCGTAGACATAACAAACTCCTTTTTATATGTGCCTTACCACTCAACGATGGCGTTGGCGGTACTGCTGAACAGCGACAGTGATCGCGGCAACGACATCGGGTGATACGTTTTCCGGTGCTGGTTTGGCGTTAGGCTGAGCAGGCGTCTTGGCAGCAGATGGCGGGATCGGGTCACCAAAACGTTCCAGTTGGCGGACCAAAAAAATCAATGTAGAAAGAAACACAAACACCACAGCCATACCAGTCAGCATCAGCGTCAGTGCTTGTTCTAAAAGCGGGCCTAAATCCATGGTTGTCTTCCTTGTTACTCACTCTTGCTTTCAATGAATCGCAGATAGCCGCCGTTATTATCCATTTATCTTGGTGGCCATTTTATCATCGGCGTTCAAAATACTAACAATTCGAATAAATGACAATCTCATGTTGTGTTTTTGTTACCTGAAGACACGGGTCATAACGCGCTCAGAGCACGCGATCAACCACCACTCGAAAAGGCGTATTTCTCTTGTCTAAGTACGTTAATAGCGGGATTAAACGTCCTCGTACATAGAGGATTTTGGCGATTAGACTAACGATAGAGTCGCACTATGCCATTTTTGGAAAAAGCGTTTTTCCATCATCACAGCACTCACTGTCAAACAGCGATAGCGAGACCAGACAAACTAATATGCCGGTTTAAGTATCAACGATGAGATAGAAAGATAAAAACATAAAAAGATAGAAACTGGAGAAGAAAGAAGAGGTAATGCAAAATGGCGCGTCCGGGAGGATTCGAACCTCCGACCGCCTGGTTCGTAGCCAGGTACTCTATCCAGCTGAGCTACGGACGCGCTGACGGATTYGMWCTAKAYTACGAAAACTGGCSGATACGCTCGGGAGGGAAGATTCCGAACCTCCCAGGCAACCGCCTGGAGGTTTCGATGAGCCAGATCATCCAGCTGAGCTACGAGCGCGTATCGTCA
>NZ_AQOD01000153.1 GCF_000513715.1 Salinivibrio socompensis S35 | reverse complement strand
ATCTAGAGAAAGAGGGGAAGCTAGATCGTGCGCTCGAATATTTGCCAGATGATGAAACCTTGTCTGAGCGAAACCTACGTCGGCCACCGGCCTAACGGCGCCTAGAGATTTCGGTGTTGGTAGCCTACGGTAAAATGGTCCTAAAAGAGCAACTGGTGTTGATGATGTGACTCAGGATGTCCATTTTGGGCAGTTACTCCCTCATTACTTCCCTAAAGAGTTACAACGTCACTATCGGGACGAAATGGAGTCACATCCGCTGCGTGGTGAAATTATTGCTACCGCACTGGCGAACCAAATGTCGAATGACATGGGGTTTAACTTTATCACCCGTATGCAAGACGAGACCGGCGCCAGTATAAGTGACATTGCTAAATCTTACGCCATTGCCAGAGATGTGTTTGGCTTTGAAGCGTTATTTGACGACGTCCGCGCGCTCGACAATCATGTGACTGCCACAGTGCAGTATGACATTTTGTACCGTTGTCGTCGGATGTTACGCCGCGCGACCCGTTGGATGTTGCGGAACAAACGCAAAGGAGAAAGCATTGCTGCCCAGGTCGGCTTTTATCGTCCAGCGTTGCAAAACTTGGTTGAGCACTTAGATCAGTATTTGGTTGAAAGTGAAATTAAAGAGCATGATCAACAAGCGGATGCATTACGACAGATAGGCGTACCTGATGTGCTTGCGAATAAAGTCTGTCGCCTGACGAGCGTGTTCTCGGGATTGGATCTCGCCCAAGTGTCAGAACAGCTCGACAAGCCATTCGAGCTGGTGGCGCGCTTGTACTATGTAATGGGCGATCGTCTGTCACTGCATTGGTTCTTGAAGCAAATCAATAACCAACCGGTTGATAATCACTGGCAAGCGCTGGCTCGGGCATCGTTCCGTGAAGATCTTGACTGGCAACAACGCATGTTGACCGCAAGCATTGTCTCAGAGATGGATCCACAACACGATGCAGAAACAGGACTGGCGCAGTGGATGGATGATCATGCTGTCATCTTGGGCCGTTGGCAAAGTATCGTCGATGAGTTTAAAGTCGGCTCTGTGCATGAATTTGCCAAGTTCTCCGTCGCGCTGCGTGAATTGTCGTTACTAAATTTAAATTGAATTAACGCGCCAATAACGCAATAATCTAGCCCCGTTTATTACGGGGCTTTTGTATTAGGAGGGATAATGCTATACCGCCTCGCCAGACCGGCTATCTTTCAGCTCGATCCAGAAAAAGCACACGACTCAACCATCAAGACGCTCTCCCGTTACCATCACACACCACTTCGCTTTCTTTACTCTCAGCATCTTCCTCCTCGCCCCGTCACCGTTATGGGACTGCATTTTACCAATCCGGTTGGCTTAGCCGCAGGGTTAGATAAAAATGGCGAGTGTATAGAAGCGTTTGGCGCCATGGGGTTTGGCTTCGTCGAAGTGGGAACGGTAACGCCACGCGCCCAATCAGGTAACGACAAACCGCGCCTCTTTCGTCTTAAAGCGGCGGAGGGCATTATTAACCGAATGGGGTTTAATAATCACGGCGTAGAGGCGCTGGTTGAAAACGTAAAACGGGCGAAAAATTTCGCGGGCGTACTCGGTATCAATATCGGAAAAAACAAAGACACACCCATTGAGCAGGGCACTGATGACTACATCGCCTGTATGCAAAAAGTGTATCCGCATGCCGATTATATTGCGGTGAACATTTCGTCACCAAACACACCTGGGTTACGCAGTTTGCAATATGGCGACACCTTTGACGAACTGCTCAGTGCGTTAAAAAAGGAACAAGCGCAATTAGCCGAAACACACGGTAAATATGTCCCCCTTACGGTGAAGATTGCACCTGACTTAAGTTGTGATGAGATCCAACACGTCGCTGATAGTTTAGTTCGTCACAACATTGATGGCGTGATTGCGACCAATACGACGTTAGAGCGTTCGCTGGTGGACGGGATGCCACACTACCGTGAAGCCGGTGGGTTAAGTGGTCGGCCAGTACAGCTGAAAAGTACGGAAGTAATTCGTCAACTTCATCGCGCACTCAATGGTGCAATGCCGATCATTGGTGTTGGCGGTATTGACTCAGTGACAGCGGCACGTGAGAAGTTGGAAGCCGGAGCCGATTTAGTGCAACTCTATTCAGGGCTCATTTATCAAGGTCCAGGCTTAGTGAAGAAAATCGTTCGTCATATTTAATTTAAAAAATAAAGTCTTAAGGCGAAAAGGGGGAGGGTTTCCTTCCCCTTTTTTTTGCCCTCAACCCATTACACTTCAGTCAATGGCAGTCTTGGTATCGCCAGACCCCCAGTTTTTGAGTCTTCGCGGGAGCTGAAGTATGTTAAAACCTAATAATGCATGGAGATGGTATTTCGATGATGCATCGACATCACTGATGCTTGACTTGGGTCATGACATGGTTTTTCGCGTGGCGATCAATGCCAAACATCTCATCCCTGATGCGTTTCTCGACCATCCCCATTTTCAGTTGAGGACGCATCGCTTTTTCAGTGCCTGACAGACCCTCTGTCACGGCTTGCACTTTCCGGCCCTCGCCAGGCCGAGCTCGCTTTGAACGCAGTGGCAGCCCATCGCTTCCACAAACCTGTTTTACCGAAAAGTTGGTTTTTTGAGACGCAACAAGAAACGATCGCCGCTCCTGAGTGGGGGCAGATCGTCGAGCTCACAAGCCAAACAGGAGACAGGGCGCCATTTATTATTATAGAAAACGCCGGTTCAGCCTCGCTATGCATGCTCGCTCGCGAAGCCGATTTTGAACTGAGCGCAAATAAAACCATGGCGTTTTGTGGTGCGATTAAAGTAATGAACGACCGGCTATCGCAACCTAAACATCAAACAGATAGCCAAAAAGGTCGCTTTGCGTTAGTGGGCTGAGCGGCTTTCACTCAGCCCACGCTTTCTTTTATCCAACTTGCCCCTACGATTTCGCTTCGCCAACCCCCTTCTTTTCGCATTTAATGTTTCTTATACCAAACAGGTGAGCATAAAACCTGTGATCTCTATTCACGTTTGAGTAAAAAACACGCGCCAATAATGGCTGAAATGGGCCACTTTGGTCGACTTTTTACACGCTCTAACGGCAATCTATTACCGCTTTTTTCCTGTTTTACGGCTAACATTCTTTCTCAAACTGTCTTCTGGTATAGACCAGTTTTTGGCGTACACTAACGATGCCTGAAGAGAAATAATCAAACATCATGTTATTTACTAATGCCCAATAAATAACTTCTAGACGCAAAGTGAATGCTTACATATTGTTTTTTATCCTCGCGAACCAGGAACAAATAAGGCTGCATCAGGTCGCGTTTCCATCAGGAAACATGGAAAGAGAAATGAATGATGATAGTGATTCCTGTGGGAAATAATAGGTGCGGTATTTTTGATTCTATATGGAAACAGTAAGACGGCGATTAATTCACCATTCAACGGAGATTGTTTCTCCTTGGGTCAACGAGACGGACCAGATTGATGTATAATCGGCGCCATTATGACAACCACGCCCAGAGGGTGTAGAGACTCAATGAAACACTATCTCGCTATAACCGCTCGAGGTCTCGAGCATTTGTTGGCTCAGGAGCTTGAACAACTTGGCGCATCCAGCCTTAAGCAAGTCCATGCCGGTGTTAAATTTAAAGCCGACGACGCCACGCTTTATCAATGCTGTCTATGGAGTCGAATTGCCTCCCGGTTTGTGCTGGTGCTGGGTGAGTTCGCGGTGCGCGATGATATGGACTTATACCTTGGCGCAACGGCAATTAATTGGCCGGACCATTTCCATTCTAGCCAGCGGATAGCTGTCGACTTTAATGGTACCAATCGAGAAATTCGCAATAGCCAATATGGTGCCTTGAAAGTCAAAGACGCGATTGTCGATAAATTCGAAAAGGCCAATCTGCCACGGCCAAGTATTGACCGTGAGCAACCTGACTTGCGTATTCACATGCGTCTATCGAAAGATCAAGGCGTGCTCGGTATTGATATGGTTGGCAGTGGTTTACACCAAAGGGGTTATCGTACCCAAGCTGGAGCAGCCCCCTTACGTGAAACCCATGCGGCGGCGTTGGTGCTACGCAGTGGTTGGCAAAGCGGACAACCCATGATGGATATCATGTGTGGTTCAGGGACGCTTTTGATTGAAGGGGCGATGATTGCTGCTAACGTCGCGCCTGGGCTCAAGCGTCAACGCTGGGGCTTTGAATCACTGCTCGGCTTTGATGCTGAGGTATTTAAATCAGTCAAAGCAGACGCGAGCGTTAAAGCCAAACGCGGCGTAAGCCAATGCCAAACGCGTTTTTATGGGACAGATAATGATGCGCGCATGATTGAGACGGCCCGAGCGAACGCTCGACGAGCAGGTGTCGCGGATTTGATCGAATTTGATGTGGCTGACGCAACTCAGGTTATCCCGCCAGAAGACTTCACAGGCGGACATATTATATCTAACCCGCCTTATGGTGAACGCTTGGGTACTACGCCTGGATTGATTGCGTTGTACACGCAGCTGGGTGATCATCTTAAGCACGCTTTTTCGGGGAATACCGTATCTTTATATTCTGGTTCGGACGAGCTGCTTAGTTGTCTGCGAATGCGTGCCGATGACAAGTTTACACTACGCAATGGGGCCCTTGATTGTGTGATGAAAACCTATGCCATTACCGCACGTGGCGTGAAGGAGGCAGGAGACGCGGCCCCGACAGTCGATGTAGCCCCTGATTTTGCCAATCGACTCCGTAAAAATATGGCCAAATTGGATAAATGGGCTAAAAAAGAGGCCATTGAGTGTTATCGACTCTATGATGCAGATTTACCCGATTACAAAGCGGCGATTGATCGTTATCGCGACTTTTTAGTGATCCAAGAATACGCGGCGCCAAAGACGATCGAGCCAGAAAAGGCACGTCGCCGGTTGCTTGATATGGTGCGAGCGGCCATCGCTGTCACGGGCGTCGATGCTAATAAAGTGGTTCTCAAAACGCGTGAGAAGCAAAAAGGGAATAATCAATACCAAAAGCTGGCAGGTGCCGCGCATACCATGACAGTGCAGGAATACGGTGTAACACTTGAGGTCAATCTTTATGATTACCTCGACACCGGCTTATTTCTGGATCATGCTACACGCGTCGCCTGATCGGCGAGAAAGCGGCTGGGAAAGATGTGCTAAACCTTTTTGCCTACACGGGAAGCGCGTCGGTGCACGCTGCGGTCGGTGGCGCGCGATCAACTATAACGGTAGATATGTCAAAAACGTATATTGCGTGGGCAGAACGCAATATGAAACTCAACGGGATGGTAGGGCGTCAGCATCAATTTGAACAGGCCGACTGTTTGAAGTGGATAGCGCAATCTGACAAGCAATTCGATCTGATTTTTGTCGATCCGCCAACTTTCTCTAACTCGAAGCGGATGCAGACAACCTTTGATGTCCAACGCGATCATATTGATGTATTACTGGCCCTAAAAGCCCGCTTACGTCCAGAAGGTGAAATTATTTTCTCTAACAACAAGCGTCACTTTAAAATGGACCTTGATCGTTTGGCTGACGCTGGCCTCAACGCAGAGAATATTAGCAAGCGCTCGATTCCAGAAGACTTTGCGCGTAACCCTCATATACACAATTGCTGGATTATTCGGCATCAGGACGTGGTGGCATGACACTCGTATTATTTAGTACAGAAGGGTGCCATCTGTGTGAGCAAGCCTGGTCTCTCTATCAATCACTCGGTTATCAAACGCCACTTGAAACTCAAGACATTGCCTTTAACGATACGCTGTTTGAGCGTTACGGTGTCACTATTCCTGTGATTGCAGTATGCAATCAAGCGGGAGCGGTGAGCGCAGAGTTAGGGTGGCCGTTTGATCATACACAACTACAAGCTTGGTTATCGCAACATGGCATTAATTAAAATTACCGCTGCGCAGTTAGCGTATGGCGACAATCCATTATTGGACAAAACAGACTTCATTCTTCAGCCCGGAGAACGTGTGTGTTTGGTTGGACGCAACGGCGCAGGCAAGTCTACCTTGATGAAGGTCATCGACGGACAAGTGCAGCTCGATGATGGCAGCATTCAGAGCCAATCTGAACTTAAAGTTTCACGACTTGAGCAAGATCCACCTCGAGATAGTCCGGGCTCTGTGTTCGACTATGTCGCAGAAGGGCTTGCGGAAGCGGGGGATAAGCTCAAGCAATACCATCAACTGATCGCCACGATCGAAACGGATCCAAGTGATCGCAACATCGCCGAGCTGGCCAAGGTACAAGAAGCGCTAGATCATGCCGATGCTTGGCGCTTTGACAACCAAATTATGGTGGTCCTTGGTGCCCTCGGTCTAGATGGCAATACGGCACTCAATGCCTTGTCAGGTGGCTGGCAGCGTAAAGCGGCATTAGCTCGTGCGTTGGTGTGTGAACCCGATGTCTTGCTCCTTGACGAGCCGACGAACCATCTCGATGTATCGACCATTCTTTGGCTAGAGCAATTTTTGAAAGACTTTCGAGGCGCGATTGTATTTATCTCACACGATCGCTCATTTATCGGTGCCATGGCGACGCGAATTGTCGATTTAGATCGCGGCAAGCTGACATCCTGGCCGGGTAACTATCAAGCATACCTTGATGGCAAAGAAGAGGCGCTACGGGTTGAAGCTGAGCAAAACGCCGAATTCGACAAAAAGCTGGCTCAAGAGGAATCATGGATTCGCCAAGGGATTAAAGCACGTCGTACTCGTAATGAGGGAAGAGTGCGGGAACTGAAAGCGTTACGCCAAGAGCGTGCTAACCGTGTAGAGTTACAAGGTAACGCAAACCTGCAACTAGACGATGCGACGCGTTCAGGCAAAATTGTATTTGAAGCTGAGAACGTCACCTTTACCTATCAAGATACGCCGTTAATTAAGCCATTGAGCTTCACGGTGATGCGTGGTGATCGCATCGCGCTTATCGGTCCTAATGGATGCGGAAAAAGTACACTGTTGAAACTGATGCTAGAGACACTAACGCCTGACAGTGGCACGTTACATGTTGGCACTAAGCTGGATGTGGCCTACTTTGACCAATACCGCGAAAAGCTTGATCCCGAAAAGACCGTGATTGATAACTTAGCAGGCGGGAAAACAGAAGTTGATGTCGGTGGGCGTAAGCGCCATGTGATGGGCTATCTGCAAGATTTCTTGTTCCATCCGCGACGTGCGCAAACCCCAGTAAAAGCGCTCTCTGGGGGAGAGAAAAATCGACTGCTGCTGGCCAAACTGTTCCTTAAACCCGCGAATCTGTTGGTGCTCGATGAGCCGACGAACGATCTGGATATTGAAACCTTAGAGTTACTAGAAGATTTACTCTCTCAGTTCCAGGGTACCTTATTGTTAGTCAGCCACGATCGACAGTTTGTCGATAATACCGTAACACACAGCTGGATATTTGAAGGGGATGGCTCGATCAATAAGTTTGTAGGTGGCTATCACGATGCGCAGCAACAACGTGAACAAAACCTCAAAGCGATCACGCAAAATGATAAGGCAGGGGCCGCATCGAACCGCAATGTTGATACGGAACAAAAGACGGCAAAACCGAAAAGCAAGCCGAAGAAGCTCTCGTATAAATTACAACGTGAGTTGGAGGGCTTGCCGGCGCAACTTGAAGCACTAGAAAGCGAAATTGAAACCTTACAATCGGAGATGAATGCTCCTGATTTCTTCTCGAAAAGTCAGGAAGTTACTCAGCCTAAACTGACTCGATTGGCAGAGGTCGAACACCAGCTTGAGCAAGCTTTTGAACGCTGGGAAGCGTTAGAGGCGATGCAACAAGAAAGCGAGTGACAGCGTCACTTCAAGGTGGGGATGACTCACAATTTGTCTTGTGCAGCTTCGATATTGCTTGATTAAAGAATCTTCATGATCGAAGCTGTAGTTGATGCTTCACAAAAACGTCATGGACGGGAGCATTCTTGCAAACAGCAAGTGCAGCATTGAACAAGATGGAATAAAGAGGGCGACCCTATGAAAAGACAGAAGCGAGATCGTTTGGAACGCGCGCAGTCAAAAGGCTTTCAAGCGGGGATAAACGGTCGATCGTCTGAGATATGTCCTTACCAACAAACTGATGCAAGAAGTCACTGGCTTGGCGGATGGCGCGAAGGCAGAACCAGCAAATCAGAGATGATGAAGTAGTCCATTTCGGTAATATGTTGGCCTTATCACTTGATAAGGCCTTTTAAACACCCCTTAATGCACTATAACTTTATAGTAATAGGGTAATTTGATGAATTACCTTCTAAGAGTAATATTTAACTTATCCCTTTCTAAAAGAAGTTAGGCTAACAACGGGTCATAGAAAAATAAAGCCGGTGAGAGGGCACCGGCTTTGTTGAGACGCTTAGAATGCAGACGTATCTTGGAAAAGACCGACTTTTAAGTCTTTAGCAACGTAAATCTCTTTATCATCGACAAAGACATGACCATCACCGACACCCATTACAAGTTTACGGTTAATCACACGCTTCATATGAATCTCATAACGAACGCGTTTAGCGGTCGGGAGGACTTGACCTGTAAATTTTACTTCGCCCACGCCGAGGGCTCGTCCTTTACCTTCACCGCCTATCCAGCCTAAGAAAAAGCCAACTAGCTGCCACATCGCATCTAAACCCAGACAGCCAGGCATGACAGGATCACCAGGGAAGTGACAGTCGAAAAACCACAGATCGGGGCTAATATCCAATTCTGCGATAATTATGCCTTTATCAAAGTCACCACCTTGATCCGTAATGTTGGTGATGCGGTCCATCATCAGCATGTTGGGTGCAGGAAGCTGTGGACGTCCTGGACCAAAAAGCTCACCTTGGCTCGATGCGAGTAAATCATCGCGATTATAAGAATTTTGGCGTTTCATTATATCTAAACTGCTCCTTATTCAATTGCGAGCAGTTTAGCGTACACGTGTACGCCAAACAACTCGGATCAGTACTGGCCAAACCAGTTTTTTACGCGTTTAAACAAACTGTTGCAGCTTTGTTTTTCATCAGTATGAAAATGATTTATTCGATTAGATATTTTTCTTAGTAATGTCTCTTCTTCTTCTCCTGAGAATGGGAGACCTGTCACAAGAGGCAGAGCCTGCTCGACATCATCAACCGCCCAAATATGAAATTGACCCGCTCTGATGGCTTCAACCACGTCATTGCGTAAACAAAGGGATGACAGGTTGGTTTTCGGCAACACCACACCTTGCTGGCCCGTGAGCCCTCGGTGCGCGCAAACTTGATAGTAACCCTCAATTTTCTCGTTGATTCCACCAACTGCCTGAACACGACCAAATTGATCAACCGCGCCTGTTATCGCAATAGCTTGATTGATCGGCTGTTGAGAAAGGGCACTCACAAATGCACAGAGTTCAGCCAGTGACGCACTGTCCCCATCTACCTCGCTGTAAGATTGTTCAAATACAATCGACGCAGAGTAAGGCAGGGGATCATCGAGGTTCAGGGCCACGCTCACAAAGGCTTGCATAATCATCATGCCTTTGGCGTGAATATTACCTGCTAATTCCGCTTTGCGCTCAACATCGGCAATATCACCATCACCAGAGTGCACCACACATGATATCCGAGCCGCTCTCC
>NZ_AQOD01000152.1 GCF_000513715.1 Salinivibrio socompensis S35 | reverse complement strand
TTTTTTTGTTTTTCTCGATTTGGTTAGTTCGTAAATTGGCAAAATCTTTGAAAAATCATCATCATTGATGTTTTCAAAACAGCGGAGTTCGCCATCTCTAGTTTTTATGATCGGGAAATAGAAAAATTCACTCATAGATTGTGTCCGTCATAACCAAGAACTTTGGCTCTAATTCGAACTGCATGAGAAGATACTTGGAAGTGCATAGCAACATCTTCAACCTTTGATGATACGTTGGCTATGAAATTATCGAAAGCATCTTTAGGCATCAATAGTGAGGCCGCAAAATCATTGGCCTCAGCTTCCATCCAGTTTGTTTCTCCATTTCTAAAGAACGTTGTATCTTCAAAGCAATCATTGTTAGCAGCATGGCGAATGCGATGTGCAATTTCGTGGGCTATTGTAAACCTTTGCCTATGCGGATGGTGTAATGAATTAACGGTCATTACCCAACGGCCTGACTTTTTCTCTTTTTTAAGCGAGCCTGATTCTTCATCTTGCATCGGCTCGTATCTAACTGTAATCCCTAGATGTTTGGCTAATTCAGATACATTGACAGGGTCACGTTTCTAAGCCCTTGTCTTCAGCAAGTGCTATTAGATGTTCAGGTGTAGACAAATCTTCAAATTCTGTAGTTGTTTGAGCTTTTCTAACAGATTTTCTAACGAATGCCATCTATTGCTCCTTTTTGACAAGTAGGGATTCTTTGCCTTCAGATTCGGATATATCTAACTGAGCTACACGTTCCGAAATGACCTTTATTTGTTGGCGTAGGCTTTGGTTTTCTGTTTCTAAAAGTTGCAATCGTTCTAGAGCTTCATCGACAGTCCCTAATGACCTTTCAAAATCACCAGCAGTAGCATTTAGATCGCTTTGTACAACTCGAAGCCGTGATTCTGCTTCATTCTCGACTTTTGCATTGAGTACGTGATTGAATGTATCACTATGCATATATTTTTTTGTAATTTCTTCAGCTTTTTCTTCTGATGTACTTTTGATGTAAATCACGGATATTGCAGCGATCAAACCATTAATAGCTATAAGGACGGTGATTATTGTTTGATAAAAGCCAGTTTGAAATGACCAGACATCTTTAAGGCTGATTAATGTCCCACTCTTGACTAAGTCACCAATAATATGGGATGTGAATGGGTCGTTGATATTATCAGCATTGGCAAGTGCAACTGAGTCGGCATAGCAAGGTAAGATAGCAGTGATGGGGAAGGTAAACATACGAGTAACGCCAGTAGCACAATGCAAAAAAGTGAGCATGTGATTAAGCTTACAAAAAAGATTATCTTGTAGATGCTAGGGCTAGCGGGGGTATTCTCTGACATGCTTCCGTTTCATCTGTTGTAATTTTTTGTAGTTTACTATACATCTGATTCATATAAAATAATTTAAGTCAATATGCTTGCATATTCCAGAGTAAAAACCAATAGGGTAAGGTCTTGTCTTTTGCTTTTTGGTGGCAGTTTTTCTATCAGGTTTAGCTATTTGTCATACCTGAAGTTATTAGTTATTTGCTAATGTTTGATTTCCAAAACACGTTTTTGTCCATTTCCAACGCCAAAATGACGTCGACTTGTCCTTTTGCGTTACTCCAGCCAGAGCCGCATTTTTTAGTGCGGGCTTGCTCATTCATAGTATGTTGAGCGAAGTGACATCCAGCTTTTGACACCGCCGCTATAGTCACTATGAACTCTGTGACTTCGAGTCACCAAGCCTCAACGCCACCCCTAACGCATTCACAATCGCTATCAGTGTCTTGAGGTTAGGATTGCCTTTTTGGCTGAGTGTGCGGTAGAGCGTTTCTCGTGAAAGACCGGTTTGCTTAGCGATATCTGTCATTCCTTTGGCGCGTGCGATCACACCGAGTGCATCGGCGATAAATGCGGGATCGCCCGTTTGCACCGCTTCGTCTAAGTAAGCTTGAAGTGCTTTTTGATTGTCCAAGAACGCTGCTGGGTCAAATGGGAGTGTCGTTTTATCATCGGTAACTGCTATCACGTTTAGACCTCTACTGTGATTTGTTTGTGCCATTCCGTCAGTCTGCTAATAACTCACAATGTCGCTTAATGTGTCTTTTATGTCGCTTGGTGTCAAGTTGTGGCTTGGTATTCTCGACACACTGTGGCCAGTTTAATCAAGCGACAAGAGGCCGAACATGAATCGCAGCGTCATTCTTACCTGCGCCGTCACCGGTGCGGGCGATACCACGGGCAAAAACCCCAATGTGCCAATTACGCCAAAACAGATTGCCGACAACTGTATTGAGGCGGCGCGTGCTGGTGCCAGTGTCGCTCATATTCACGTGCGTGACCCTGAAACGGGCGGCATTAGCCACAACATTGATCACTTCCGTGAGGTGATGGAACGTGTTCGCGAATCAGACGTCGATATTGTCATGAACATCACCGGCGGTGGTGGTGGGGATTGGGTGCCGGATGACCAAAACCCAAGCCGTGGTGGCCCGGGCTCTGATATGCAAACCCCAGCCGAGCGTCATGCGCCAGTGGGCGAGCTATTGCCTGAGCTGTGTACCTTAGATTGCGGCAGCCTGAATTTTGGCGACATGGTGTACATTAACACCGCTGACTGGCTGCGCGAGCAAGCGCGGATGGTGCAGGCCGCGGGCGTGAAAGCAGAGCTGGAGTGCTTTGACTTAGGCCATGTTTGGTTTGCGCGTCAGCTGCAAAAAGAAGGCTTGCTGGAGGGCGATCCGTTGTTTCAGCTTTGCTTAGGGATTCCGTGGGGCGCAGAAGCGGACACCGAAACCATGCTGGCCATGCGCAATAAACTGCCGGAAAACGCCAACTGGGCGGCGTTTGGAATTGGTCGCCATCAGATGCCGATGGTCGCACAAGCCATGTTGCTGGGTGGCCATGCCCGCGTGGGCTTGGAAGATAACCTCTACCTAGAAAAAGGGGTGATGGCGACTAACGGCGGCTTGGTAGAAAAAGCGAGCACCATCATTGAGAACCTTGGCGGTCGTATTATGACCCCTGCACAAACGCGCGCCGCGCTGAAACTGGTTGACCCTAAAACCGGTAAGCCGGTTGAAGGAGGTGACCAATGAGCAAGCAATTAGCGGTCATCGGCACCGGCGTGATTGGTAATGGTTGGATTGCGCGCGCTTTGGCGCGTGGCTGGGACGTGGTTGCCTATGATCCTGACCCACAAGCGCCTACTCGTACTCGTGCGTTCGTGGCCAATGCCTGGCCATCGTTAGAAAAGCTGGGCCTCGCCGAAGGCGCGGATCCCGCTCGGTTAACCTTTGTTGATAGCCTTGAGCAGGCGGTGAAAGAGGCCGATCTGGTTCAAGAGAACGTGCCGGAGCGCATTGATATAAAGCGTGAGACCTTGTCGGCAATTGATGCGGCTGCGGCGCCAAACGCGATTATTGGCTCATCGACGTCTGGCTTTAAGCTACCGAGCTGCAGAGTGATTGTGATCATCTTCCCGGACGCGTCATCGTCGCACATCCTTTTAATCCGGTGTATCTGCTGCCGCTAGTCGAGCTGGTCGGCGGTGAGGCCACTCAATCGGGTCAGATTGATCGCGCCCATGCACTCTACCAAGAATTGGAAATGCGTCCCTTGGTGGTCAAGCGCGAAATCGAGGGGCATATTGCGGACCGCTTGATGGAAGCGCTATGGCGTGAAGCCTTGCACCTGGTTAACGATGGGGTGGCCACCACCGAAGAGATTGATGCCGCGGTGGTTTACGGCTGTGGTCTGCGTTGGTCATTGATGGCACCTTCTTAACTTTCCATCTGGCCGGCGGCGAGCAGGGCATGCGCCATATGCTAGAGCAGTTCGGCCCGGCGCTAAAACTGCCGTGGACCAAGCTCGAAGCGCCTGAGCTCACCGATGAGCTGATTGATAAAGTGGTTGAAGGCTGTGAATTCCAAGCGGCGGGCCGTCCGGTCTCTGAGCTAGATCGTCGCCGTGATGCCTTCTTGGTCGAGCTTTTAGACTTGACGCAGAAGTACTGGCCCGAAGCTGAAGGCTTGGAAGGGCGCATCTAATGGCACTGTTAAAGATAGACGTGGCGCCAGAATGGGTCGATTATAACGGGCACATGAACGATGCCGAGTACGCGCGTGTGTTCTCGCTGGGTGTTGATGCGCTAATGGCCACCATTGGCTTGGATGACGCAGGCCGCACCCAACATCACTACACGATTTATACCCTCGAAACCCATTTGTGCTACCGACGTGAAGCCCATCAAGGGCAGACCTTGGTGGTTGACGTGACCGTGTTGGCGCGTGATCAAAAGCGCCTGCATGTGTTTATGCAAATGTTTGATACCCAAGGTGAGGTGCTGGCTACCAGCGAGCAAATGCTGATGGGCATCGACACGCAAACCGGTCGCCCCGCGCCGTTTCCAGACGCTGTCGCCAGCCTCATCAAGACCCTGCCTTGCGCGGTTGAGAGTGATTGGCCCGAGAGTGCCGGCCGTCGTATCGGGTTACCCAAGCGGCATTGAACCACGTTGCCATCGGGCGCTAAAGAGTTATCAAGTCCCGCTCAGTAGAGGCTGAACGGTTAACGGGATCGCCGGCCCGACTTCCGGCTCAAGGAGGATTTATTATCGCTACGCCAACCCCACCACACTCACCCAAGCGTCGTGACAGCCACCAAGCTGAAGTATCGACCGATTATACCGTCACCGAGCTTGCTCAGGATGGCTTTTTCCAAGGCATGCACCGTGGCATGACCATTTGCTCTGCACTGCTGGTGCTCGCTTTTGTGTTATTCACCGGCTTTCAATCGGAGACGGCCAGCGTCCTGTTTGGTGCGACGCGCACTTGGATTGAAAGCACCTTTAGTGGTTATTACCTGATCACCGTGATGCTGTTATTGACCGTGTGCGGTTTTATCGTTTTCAGTAAGTACGGCAATGTACGCCTTGGCCCTGACGACAGCCGTCCGGAGTTTAGTAACTTCTCTTGGTTCTCGATGCTGTTCTCTGCTGGCATCGGTATCGGCATCCTGTTTTTTGGGGTCGCCGAACCGATTTTTTACCTCGATAACACCGGCGGATTTGGCTACCCCAACAACCCTCACGCGGATATGGCTGGCGCGGCCGCCATTGGCTACGAGCGTGCGATCGATGCGCTGCGGGTCACCGTTTTCCATTGGGGTCTGCATGGTTGGGCCATCTACGTGATTGTCGGCATGTCGCTGGCGTATTTTGCCTACCGTAAGCAACTGCCTTTGGCGCTGCGATCGGCGCTTTATCCTTTTATCGGCGAGCGAATCTACGGCGTCTGGGGGCATCTTTTCGATATCCTCGGGGTGCTGGGCTGTGTGTTCGGCGTCGCGACTCGCTCGGGCTTGGCGTCAGTCAAATGGCGGTGGGGCTGGAGCGCCTGATCGGTATCACCTCCGGTTTGTCGACGCAATTGATCTTGATTGCAGTGATTTCGGTGATCTCGATTATGTCGCAGTCTCCGGGGTGCGCCGCGGGATCCGTATTATTTCGCAGATGAACATTTGGGTGTCGGTGTTGGTGGTCGGTATCTTTTTGATTGGCGGCCCCACACTTTGGCTGATCAGCGCGTTTGGCGAGACTTTGCTCGACTATGCAATTAACTTTATCCCGATGGGGCTGTGGTTTGCCGATGAGCCTGGCACGGTGGAGTGGCAGCAGGCCTGGACCATTTTCTATTGGGGCTGGTGGCTGGCTTGGGCACCGTTCGTGGGTCTGTTTATTGCGCGTATTTCCAAAGGGCGGACGCTACGTGAGTTCGTGCTGGGCGTGTTGTTTGTACCCACCTTACTGATCTTTGTCTGGCTGGTGATTTTCGGCGGCAATGCTATCTATCAAGAGCTCCATGCCAGTGGTGGGGTCGGTAGCGCCGGGATTATCGATTTGGTCAATGCTTGGGAGTTGCCTGCGGCTCTGTTTGCGGCAGCCGATGGCATCGTAGGCTCTGGGATGTTCGGCTGGATACTCTCGGCCTTGATGGTGTTCTTGTTGATGAGCTGGTTTGTGACCTCGTCTGATTCAGGCACCCTGGTGCTGACGACGATTTTGTCACTGGGTGATGAAGAGCCACCGAAGCGTTTCCGGGTGCTTTGGGGCGTGGTGATTGGCTTAGTCGCGGCAACGCTGCTGATGGCCGGTGGCCTTAAAGCGCTACAGACGGCATTGATCGCCGCCGCCTTGCCACTGAGCGTGGTGATCCTAGTGATGACCGCCGGGGTGCTGATCTCACTATTCGGTGAATCGCGCCACTCGCTAGTGGCCGCTAAAAAATAGCGGCGTGAAGCGTTGTCCTGTGACGCTTTGAACGTGATACCCGCTACCCGCTCACTCCGTTGCCGATTAAGGTAGTGGGGTGAGCGGCTTTTTTTACTGGTCTTGCGCTTTACGCATCTGGCGCGGTGACACGCCGTAGTGGCTGCGAAACGCGCGGGAAAAACTTGAGCTTGAGCTAAAACCACACGCCAACCCCACGGATAACACATCAAGATCGGTTTCTTTTAGCAAGTAATGGGCACGCTCTAGCCGCAACCCCAAATACCAGCTTCGTGGTGACTGGGTTAGCTCGCTGTCAAAAAGCCGTTGTAGGTGACGAAGTGACACACCGCTGCGTTGAGCCACCTCGGCCAAAGACAGGGGTGATTCTATATGGCGCTCCATCACATCTACCGCGTCGACCAGACGTCGTCGATGGGTGCCTAAACGGCGGGCGAGTGTCATGCGCTGCTGATCGCGCCGAGTACGAATACGCTCGTGCACCAGTTGCTCAGAGACGTCGATGGCCAATTGGTTGCCGTGACGACGTGCAATCACATCCAGCGCCATGTCCATCGCTGCCGCACCCCCTGCGCATGAGAAGCGCCGTGGTCCGAGCTCAAACAGCTCATCTGAAGTTTTCACCTCCGGGAAGCGCTCTTGAAACGAAGGTAAACTTTCCCAATGCAAAGTAACGCGTTCTCCTTTAAGTAGGTCGGCAGCGGCCAGCAAAAAGCAGCCGGTATCGAGTCCGCCGAGCGCGCACCCTGCCGCATCAAGACGGTGCAACCAACGCATTAAGGGGCGGCTTAAATAAGCTTCAGGATCAAAGCCGCTACACACAGCCAGCGAGGGTAGGTCATGCACTGCATCAATCGCTTTATCGGCCAGCAATGACATACCGTTGGAGGCTTTCACTGGTTTACCATCTTCACTGATCATTTCCCAATCGAACAGCGGTTGGCCGCTTATCTGGTTGGCAATACGCAGCGGTTCCACGGCAGAGAAAAAGGCCATCATTGAAAAACGGGGTAGCAAGAGAAATCCGATACATTCTGGCATCGGGCCGGTGTATTCAAGACGCATGACCGCACACTAAGCGTGAAAATGGGTAGAGCATGATGACTGGCGGTTGCTATGAGGGTCAAGCGCGGTGGAGGATTTTCCTGCGTTGGGCGGGATCCTGCTGGCTTAACATGCGTCGATATCGCCTAGAAGAAATGGCGGTGGAAAGTGGATCGGCGCGAGCGGCATTGCGTGGTATGAATGATTTAACGTTGATATTGGCAGGCGCGCAATTTGCCATGATTCAAAAAAAACGCCACAAGTCATTGTGCCGTCATTCCGCAGCCAATTAATGAATTAAAATAGTGTGATCTAGCGATCATTTACAGATTTTAGTGTCACAGACCTCTTGACCGTGGTCCCCAGTTTTGATCTATTACTGTTATTTAACGGTCGCTTATTATGCCTGCTCCTCAACCTGTTATTAAACGTCTCGATCACCTAGGCTAATCGCTGCTTTCTGTCATGAAATTGGCTTACCAGATATTATCGACCGTATCATTCCTAAGTACTCCGAGCACAAGGTTTCGCATGGTGATGCCGTCTTAGCGATGATCCTAAATGGGCTGGGTTTTCATAGTAG
>NZ_AQOD01000151.1 GCF_000513715.1 Salinivibrio socompensis S35 | reverse complement strand
TGAACGTATCAGGGTAAACAAGCAGGGCGAAGGATACACAGATGGCGACATTGCAAATAGCGTTAACCGTGGCGGGGCTCGACCCGCAACCGTTCGTGGTGGTGGACTACCAAGGGGACGAGTGCCTGTCTCACCAAACGGGTCTTAATGGCAATCCGGTATATGGGCTCCAGTATGAGGTGGCATTGGCAAGCCGCCATACCGACATCACCCCAGAGCAAGTGGTCGACAAGCCGGTACAGCTGACACTGTGGCGCAACGGTGAGCTGGTCAAACGGGTGCAGGGCATCGCCAGTGCCTTTAGCCAAGGTGACATTGGTCATCACTTTACCCGCTATCGCTTAACTTTGGTGCCCGCCCTGTATCGTCTGTCGCTTCGCCAAAACAGCCGCACCTTCCAGCACCAAACCGTGCCGACCATCTTAGCCACCCTGCTCACCGAAATGGGAGTGACGGATGTTACCTTCTCACTAACCCGTGACTATGCCGAGCGTGAATACTGTGTGCAGCACCGCGAAAGTGACTTGGCGTTCTTCCACCGCTTGGCGGCAGAAGAAGGCTTGGTGTATCACCATGAGCACGATGCCACTACCCATACCCTGATAGTGACTGATGCGCCAAACAGCTTGCCCCAGCTTGAGAGCCCGGTGCCCTATAACGCAATAAGCGGCGGACGCACGGATACCCCGTATATCTATGGCTTACACGCCATACCGCGGCGCAGCTAGCCACACGGCGTTAAAGGACTACAGCTTTAAAAAGCCGCGTTACAGCTTCCAACAAGCGGCGCAAGCCGATGGCATTGATTACCAGCGCACCGACAGCTACGAGCACTTTGACTTTCCGGGCCGCTTTAAAAACGACGCTACCGGACAGGCGTTTAACCAAACCCGCCTCGAGTACTTACGTCGTGAGGCCGAGCACGCTAACGGCCAAAGCAATGAGCCGGCGCTACGGCTGGCTATCGCTTTACTATCAGCGACCATCTGGATGAGGGCGTCAACCAAGCGTGGCAAGTGGTGCGGGTGCATCACCAAGGCAGCCAACCGCAGGCACTGGAAGAAGAGGGCGGCCAAGGCGCCACCACCTACAACAACCAGTTTATGCTTATTCCCGCCACCACCCCGTGGCGTGCAACGCCGACACCCAAACCCCAAGTCGATGGCCCCATGATAGGCACCGTGGTGGGACCGGAAGGCGAAGAAATCTTCTGTGATGAACACGGGCGAGTGAAAGTCCACTTCCCGTGGGACCGTTATTCCAACGGCGATGACAAAAGCAGCTGCTGGATACGGGTGGCCCAAGGCTGGGCAGGCAGCCAATACGGCATGATGGCCATACCCCGCATTGGCCATGAAGTGATTGTGTCCTTCTTACACGGTGACCCCGACCAACCGATTATCACCGGCCGCACGTATCATGCGACCAATGTGCCGCCCTATACCTTACCGGCACACAAAACCAAGACGGTTTGGCGCAGTGAAAGCCACCAAGGGGAGGGCTACAACGAGCTGACGTTCGAAGACCAATCGGGCAGTGAGCAAGTGTATTTACACGCGCAAAAAGACTGGCACACCGAGGTAGAAAACGACCGCGTGACCGAGATAGGTCATGACAACCACCATCAGGTGCACAATGACCAATTTCATCGTGTGATGGGCAATGCGCATCATACTGTGGAGGGAGAGAGTCGCCAGTACACCCAACAAGACCAAACCCTGATTGTCGACGGCTCGCTGCACGTTAAAGCCGGCCAAGTGTGGGTGAATGACGCCAGTAACGAAATTCACATCAAAGCCGGTCAAAAAGCGGTGATTGAGGCGGGAAGTAGCATCACCGTCAAAGCCGGCGGCAGTTTTGTCAGCATTGATGGCGGCGGTGTCCATCTTGTGGGCCCTGCGATTAACCTCAACTCAGGCGGCAGCCCCGGCGCCGGCAGTGGCTATGCCGGTAAAGCCGCTGCCCTGCCGTTTGGGTAGAGTCGCCGGAGAGTCCAATGCCCGCTCAAACTGTTTCCTATGAGGCACTATTGACCGCTGAAAAAGCACATATACCAGCCGTCAAAATATGTCCCGTTACGGGAGGTGGCCAGTGATAAAACAATGGTTCACTGAACAAGTCGACGATATATATTGGTTAGTCGAAGACAACACATTAAAACAGGCGATAGAAGCCAACGGAGAGCTTTCATTTCCTGATGCACTATTGGTTTTTCAGGGGGAAATGTTCGATGCTGTAATGTCACTTTCGCCTTGGCTACTACCTGTGACTGAGTCGGTCAGGCAACTGCCTGAACAAGTATTACAGCAAGGTATGTACTTTTCTTGTACTCAGGCTCTCGATGTTTTGTTAAGCCATTTACAGAGTTTATTGATTGCTGCGCTTGATGGCGAGGAAGTCTTGTTTCGATTTTATGACCCTCAGGTGCTATTACCTATGCTGGACACCATGGATGAGCAAGAGCTATCTGCGCTTCTGGGGCCAGCTGAAAGGCTAACAACGTTTTTAAGTGGCCAATATCGCCAATGGTACAGTGACGTCGATAAACAATACCAACCACGACTGGCACCTTGGTGGATAATTAAACCTCATCATTTAACGCCACTTTACCGCACAGATGTGCATGCAAAGATTCTAGAAAGACGCTTCTGGGAGTGCTTACCCGATGCACTAATGCAACTAGAAAAGCCCTCTCAGGTTTTTGAGGCGGTGCTGAATGACGCTAAAAAGAATGGCAAGGATTATGAGTATGCAGAGCGTTTGGTGCTCAGTCACTTAATCAACGAGACGTCCCTAACTTTAGAAGCGGTTCGTGATGCGCTGCATCTTGAATAAAAAGAATGCGAAGAAATATTTAAATTACGGGAAACGACGTATGAGTAACACAGGCGTAAACCCACATTGTCAACCATGTGAAAAGTGTGATCACTGGATAGAGCTACTTATTCGTGATGAGCATAACCAGCCGTTTAATGATGTTAAAGGCACCTTAATTGATGCCACCCAAAAAGCGCACCCCATTTCTTTAGGGGAGCAACCCATTTTGGTTAAAGACATTGCCCCCGGCCCTGTGGAAGTACAGTTAGATCTGGGTGATTGGTTACGCGAAGCACAAGACAGTAAACACGCAGTGAATCCTGACTCTGACCCTGTAAAGGATTTTTCAACAACCTATACAGGATATAATGAGGGAGAGGTTATCTATCATGAAGTGACGACAGGGGACTTGACTGAACTACCTCAATACGAGCTAACTGATTTACCAGAAAATAGAGTCACCCTCCCTGAACGACATCAAAAAGGGGCCGCAGAAAAAATAAAACTCGTCACAGATAAAACATATATTCTTAAAGTAAGAGCGTACAAATTTATTACACTTCGCATCGGTGTGTTCTTTGATGGTACGGCCAATAATACATACAGTGCGCTATGGGGTAAGCAGCAGTTTGATCGCTACTATAATACATGGAAGGCCAACTATGATACTGAATGTGAAATACTGGCTAAACAAACTGGATTACATAGTAGAACGATTAAACCGACACAGTTACCAGATTCATGTTTTGCGTATCCAGATGGTGTAGAAGGTAGTGCATCTAACGAACTAACAAATGTATATAAACTTTTTGAGCTATATCAAAATCCATCTAGAGAATTCATAGATACCTATCAGACAATTCCAATAAAAGAATATATAACTGGTATAGGAACAGGAAATGACAAAAGCATTTTGCCAGCAGACGAGTCTAACTTGGGGTTAGCAACTGGAGCTGGTGAATATGGTATCATAAGTAAAGTGTATTTTGCATCCAGTAAAATTAGTGACAGAGTAAACGAAGTAAAAGAATCGATTAGTGTTTATAGTGAAAATATTGATGGAATTAATAAAATTCAATTTGATGTATTTGGTTTTAGTCGCGGTTCCGCAGCAGCAAGGCACTTTATTAATAATATTCTGAAGGAAGATGGCTCTTTTGTGAAACACTTTAGAAGATCTTGCGCCAGCTCAGAACTGTACTTATCGTATGGTTTTGATTGGTTAGAAAATGATCCTGAGAAAACGTGCTTAGAGATAACGTTTGCAGGCTTATTTGATACTGTGGCGTCCGTTATTGCTGGACTGGGCACTATGGACTTTTCTACCCACAATACCAAGCAGGGCGGGGTAGAGCTATGGATTGACCCGAAGCGTGTTCGTCGCGCCGTACACCTGACGGCACACCCAGATACAGAGTATCGTTATGACTTTAGCCTCAACCACCTAAATAATGTAGTGCTAGGCGACTTAGTCAGTGCAGAACAACGATCGAAAGCGGAGCCACCTGTGGCGCATTTTCATGAGTTTGTTGTGCCTGGAAGTCACTCAGATATTGGTGGAGGCTATAAATCACGTTTAAGCTACGATCACCGTGACTATTTATTACCTGTATTTGAAAATGTGCTCGTTAAGTCAGTCAGCAAGCGTTATTCCTTTTCGTTAGGGACAAAAGAAAAAGTCAAGAATGAGGTTGTAAAGCTGCTGAATGAATATAAAGAAAAAGATAAAAAAGTAGGCTGGCGTGATGAAGACTACATCATTGAAACCAAAGAACGCATTGGCAAAGACAGTGGTCAAATAACAGGTAAGCTATATATAAAGCGCCAAGTAGAAGGTGAGCTCTCTCGCTTATATTTGCGTGTTATGTACGGTTTGGCAGATTATTATGGTGTGCCAGTTCATGATGAAGATGGAAAAATATGGACGAGGTCCGACTCAACACTATATATAGTAAATTCTATTAATAATGTGAATAGATTAGATTTAAACTTTGATGGCCTAAATAGTCGAGTTCTAGAGTTATCTAAGAGTGGTGATATTTCTTCACTAAGATCAATCCTAGAAAGCGAAACGCTGGTGAAGAAGTTAACATATGCTAATTTAATTCACCACTCTTCAAAAGATAGTCTAGGCTTTGGTCCAAACTGGGATGACGAATCTAATTGTTATAGGAGAGCAAGCTTTGCCTGTACTAAATAAATATAAAAAAACAGTGATAACTTTTTTTGTATTGTTTCTTTTTATTGGATGCAAAGAGAAAGAGCCTCTCCCTGGAGAACCTTGGACTGTTTCTGTAGCAATGCCGTCTTTCTACCCAGTGAAAATCACGCAAGCATATGGTGTTAATGAGGAGGAAGACTGGACAATATTATTGCACTCATTATCCCAAGGGCTTTTGATAAGTGAAATGAAAAATGTAGTTGGTATGTTCCCAAATTATGATGGTTTTGGAATTCCAATAAACCCTCTTACAAGTTTAAAAGGTCGCCAAATAGGAGCAGGAACCAATCATACACCGGATAGTATTTATATATATTGGACGTCACTAATTAACGTACGTTTTTTTGTTACTAAATATGCTCTTTCCCCAAAGGTCAAGGAGTTAATGGCTAAAAGATTGCATTATACACGAAGTGATGGCTCTCAGGGGGGACCTTGCTATCGGACGAATCTAATTTTTGGATTGCTGCCTAACGGAAAAGCTAAGGTATGGCTACGCGGTTGCGGACAATTGATCTATTTGGCAGAGCTGGATCCTGCACGAGAGAAAGACCGTGACCAAAATGGAGTGACGGCTGAAAGATATCGAGAATCACCTTACTACTTTGACACCATTAATCAACGTGCAAAAGATGAAGGGGTTGCGATTGATCCAATTCCATGGGAGGAAGTTGGCAAAGTCTATAGCAAAAATACAGTCGAATTACTCAGTGAGCAGTAATGGTGGGTAGATCGAGGGTGTTCAATATTCTGTGTCACCGGTTCATCACAGATCCAGGTAACCGTCGATCCGGCCTTTGAAGTGGATGCTCAGCTCTGAGGGATCCCCTCATAAATCTGCCAGTGCACAGCCATCTTTTAAGAGCTGCTGGGCTAGAACCACCGCCGCTGCTAAGAGGTGTTGAGTTATAATTTCGTAGTCTGGTCGCCTGAGGACTTCCATACCTAACCGGACGGTAGACAGGACATTTCGATTTCTGACTGTATTCGCTTGAAAGTGCCTGTCCCATCCTTGCTGCTGAGCATGTATTCCTGCCAGCCAAACATGAGTTGC
>NZ_AQOD01000150.1 GCF_000513715.1 Salinivibrio socompensis S35 | reverse complement strand
ACGAATCATTCCTAGTGTCTGAGCCAACTGACGCGACTCGCCAATRTTGTGGACGCGCGTCATGGAAGGCATCAAAGCAAGAAATGCGACGCATGCACCGGTTGATTTTGATACGTCTGTGGTTTCTACCCTGACGTCTCACGACGCCGGCTACATCGAGAAAGATCTGGAGCAGATCGTTGGTCTACAGACTGACGCGCCACTAAAACGCGCCATGCTGCCTTACGGTGGTATCCGTATGGTTCAAGGTTCATGCGACGCGTATGGCCGCGAACTCGACCCTCAAGTAAAGAAAACCTTCTCCGAGCATCGTAAGACCCACAACCAAGGGGTTTTCGATATCTACACCCCTGAGATCATGAAGTGCCGTAAATCTGGCATTTTGACAGGTCTTCCTGATGCCTATGGCCGTGGCCGTATCATCGGTGATTACCGTCGTGTCGCGCTTTATGGTATCGATTTTTTGATGACAGACAAAAAAGCGCAATTCGATTCTCTGCAAGAGAAATTCGAAAACGGCGAAGATCTGCAAATGACCATGCAATTGCGTGAAGAAATTGCAGAGCAACACCGCGCGCTGGGCCAACTGAAAAAAATGGCAGCGTCTTACGGCTGTGATATTTCTCGCCCTGCAGAAAACGCAAAAGAAGCCATTCAGTGGACCTATTTCGGTTACCTGGGTGCCGTTAAAACACAAAACGGCGCGGCCATGTCGCTAGGCCGTACATCTACCTTCCTTGACATCTACCTACAGCGTGATGTTGAAGCCGGTAAACTGACAGAAGAGCAAGCGCAAGAGCTGATTGACCACTTCGTCATGAAACTGCGTATGGTGCGCTTCCTACGTACACCAGAATACGACGACCTTTTCTCTGGCGACCCAATTTGGGCCACCGAATCGGTTGCCGGTATGGGTCTAGACGGACGTACTCTGGTTTCTCGTACCAGCTTCCGTTTCCTAAACAGCCTGTACACCATGGGCCCAAGCCCAGAGCCAAACATCACGGTGCTTTGGTCTGAGCAACTGCCTGAAGGGTTCAAAAAATTCTGTGCCAAAGTGTCTATCGATACCTCGTCTATCCAGTACGAGAACGATGATTTGATGCGTACTGACTTTGAATCCGACGATTACGCGATCGCGTGCTGTGTATCACCGATGATCGTGGGTAAACAAATGCAGTTCTTCGGTGCCCGTGCCAACTTGGCCAAAACGCTCCTTTATACCATCAACGGTGGTATTGATGAGAAGCTGAAAATCCAAGTCGCACCAGAGCATGCCCCGATGACCCGATGACGTGCTGGACTATGACAAAGTCATGGACCGCATGGATCACCTAATGGACTGGTTAGCGAAGCAATATGTGACTGCGCTGAACAGCATCCACTTCATGCACGACAAATATAGCTATGAAGCGGCATTGATGGCGTTCCACGATCGTGATGTTTATCGCACCATGGCCTGTGGTATCGCGGGTCTATCGGTTGCAGCTGACTCATTAGCGGCTATCAAATACGCAAAAGTAAAACCTATTCGTGACGAAGATGGTATCGCTATCGACTTTGACATCGAAGGTGAATACCCAGCGTTTGGTAACAACGATGAGCGTGTTGATTCAATCGCCTGTGATTTGGTTGAACGTTTCATGAACAAGATTCGTTCACTGAGAACCTACCGCGATGCAGTGCCGACTCAGTCTATCCTGACGATCACTTCGAACGTAGTGTACGGTAAGAAAACCGGTAACACGCCAGATGGTCGCAAAGCGGGTATGCCATTCGGTCCAGGTGCTAACCCAATGCACGGCCGTGATGAAAAAGGCGCGGTTGCGTCACTCACCTCCGTCGGTAAACTGCCATTTGCACACGCAAAAGACGGTATTTCTTATACCTTCTCTATCGTGCCAAATGCACTGGGTAAAGACGAAAACACCCAACGCGCGAACTTGGCGGGCTTGATGGATGGTTACTTCCACCATGAAAGCGGTCAAGAAGGCGGTCAGCATCTGAACGTGAACGTCATGAACCGTGAAATGCTACTGGACGCGATGGAGAATCCTGAGAGCTATCCTCAGCTGACCATCCGCGTATCGGGTTACGCAGTGCGTTTTAACTCGCTGACGAAAGAGCAGCAACAAGACGTGATCACACGTACCTTTACGTCTTCACTGTAAGATGTAGCGATTAAGCGTACGCGATACGCTGATAAAAAAACCGCCGGCAGATCTGGCGGTTTTTATTTTGCGTTTCTTTACGTATCATTTCTCATTGTTCGCTTTCGCGTCAATCCGTACTCATTGACCCAATATTGATGACGATGTGGCGTTCTTCACACCACTTCAAAATGATCCAATTGTCTATCCAGTTCTTGCGCAGAATCTGCCAGTAGTTGGCTTTGCTCCGCCAGGTGAGAAGCCGCGCCACTGACTTCGTTCGCCGAGTTATGAATGTTACTGACGTTTTGGTTCATTTCTTCAGATACCGTCCCCTGCTCTTCGGCCGCCGCCGCAATCTGTACCACGCGATCATTAGAGCCATGCAGCGCGCTCACCATATCTTTAAGCTGCTGCTGAGTTTCAAGTGCGGTTTCAACACTGGCTTCACTGGACGTATGGCTTGATTTCATCGCCTCTGCCGCTTCAATCGCGTTGTTGGTCAGCGCTTCTATCGTCCCTTGGATTTGAGTGGTTGATTTTTGCGTACCTTGCGCCAGCGAGCGTACTTCATCAGCCACCACCGCAAAGCCACGACCTTGCTCACCGGCACGTGCCGCCTCGATCGCCGCGTTCAGGGCCAATAGGTTGGTCTGCTCAGAAATCCCTTGAATCACCGTCGCTACATCACTGATCTCCATCACGCCTTGCTTGACCTGATTGACCAACTTGTCTGCCCCAGCGATACGCTCGGCGACTTCACGGATACTGGCGACCGTGCTATCCAATTTATGATTGCTATCTTCCGCCATCGAGGAAATATCATTGGTGGCTTGCGCAGTTTGTTCTGCGTGATCCGCGACATCTGCAACGGTCGCCGTCATTTCATTCATCGCGGTTGCCAGTTGCTCCAGTTGGGCTCGTTGAGATTGAATGCTTTGTGCACTCTCTTCACTGGCCGATGCAATCGACGACGCCATGGTGGACGACTGCTTCGCCTCATCATGAGCGGCACGCAACGCTTCACGGACACTCCCCATAGCGGTATCCATACGCCGCGCCAATTTACCGATTTCATCATGGCGGGTATAACCGCACTCAATGCGCAAATCCCCACCCGCAATCCGATCAAACTTTTCGACCAGTTCACCCAGCGGCACGACGATATCGCGACTGACAAACGCACCACAAGCTAACAGGATCACCCCCGCGATAAGTGTTAACCCACCAATTTGCCACGCTGACTGGATAAACTGTGCTTCAATATCGCTAACATGGACGCCGGAGCCAATAATCCAGTTCCAGCCATTAACGCGCTTCACATAAGAGATTTTGGCTTCATCTCACCGTCAGGTGAACGCCAGGTATAATCCAGTACACCGCCTTGTGGTCCTTTGCTCACCGCCACCATTTCTCGCCAATGGTGTTTGCCTTCTCCATCGGTCAAGCTGCTGGCACTGGTGCCATTCAAGTTGGGTTTTATCGGATGGTTAACAATCGTCAGATCGGGCTTAAGCACCCAAAAATAGTTATCGCCGTCATAACGAAGCTGATTCAGTTGTGCGATCGCCTGCGCTTTGGCTTCCTCTTCGCCAATTCGTGACGCCTGCTGACGGTAATAATTCACCACACTTTGCGCCACTTCTATGTTCGCCCTTAGCGAGGCTGTTCGCTCAGCATACGCTTGATCACGCTCTTTTTGGATAGTGAACATACTGATCGCGATCAGCAATGCAATGGCTATCAACATGAGCGCAACAAGCTTGTTTTTCACTCTCAGATCACTGATTTTTATCATTATATATCCTTGCGTTTGCTGTTGATCCTAGCCTGGTACTCGCTCCATCAAGTCCACATACAGCCTAGAGGCTATATATGGGTAACTCTGCATGTCGCACGTTAGTTTGGACAAAAAGACCAGAAGACACAAAAACAACATGGAGATTATCTGGATCACCTCTCATTGTGTTGGCATAGAAAACTGGAACTGTGATCAACCCACGGGCAGAGATGTAACATCCAGGTAACGTTAAGAAAGAGTGTGCGAAAAAGAGGGAATTTCCTTACGTTGAGACCGGTTTTTGTAATAAAATAACACTATCGCAATTCGCAGTCTGGAGACAGTTATGTCGGCAATTGGTCGCATCCATTCCTTTGAATCTTGTGGGACCGTCGATGGCCCAGGGATACGTTTTATTGTCTTTATGCAAGGCTGCTTGATGCGGTGCAAGTATTGCCATAACCGCGATACGTGGGACACCCATGGCGGTAAGGAAGTGACCGTCGATGAGATCATGAAAGATGTGATGGCATACCGGCATTTCATTACGGCCTCAGGCGGAGGGGTTACCGCTTCCGGGGGCGAAGCATGTTGCAACCTGAATTTGTGCGAGACTTTTTCCAAGCCGCGCAAGCCAAGGGCATTCATACCTGCTTAGACACCAACGGCTATATCCGTAAGCACACACCCGTGATTGATGAAGTGCTTGATGCCACTGATCTCGTGATGCTGGATCTCAAACAGCTTAATGATGAGGTTCATGAAGATTTAGTCGGGGTATCGAATCGTCGCACCCTCGACTTTGCCCACTATTTGCACAAAATTGGGCAAAAAACCTGGATCCGTTATGTGGTGGTTCCCGGCTATACCGATGACGATGACTCCGCGCATCGTTTAGGACAGTTCATTAAAGGCATGGATAATATCGAAAAAGTTGAATTGCTCCCTTATCACCAGCTGGGTGAACACAAATGGGAGGCACTCGGCTACGAATACGAGTTAAAAGATGTGGGCACACCATCAAAAGAAATGATGGACAACGTCAAAAACATCATTGCCAGTTATGGTCATAACGTAATGTATTAACATTATTCACTTTTTACCCCTATTAGCCGGCCTGTAGCCGGCTTTTTTATATCCATATCTCGCATTTTTATACTTATATTTCACGTTTTTATACTTACATCTCGCGTCGACGAGCTTTGGTCATCCGAATCGCTTCTCGAATAATACAATCACGCAACGGATTATCTGCCGCATCGGCGCGCCAAATAAAAGACAACGTACGCCGCATATTCAGCTCAGGGACGTTTAATGCCACCAGCTCTTCACGTTCAATCCACTTTTCAACGTCCAAGTAAGGTAGGCAGCTAAGGTAATTGGAATTGGCAACCAAGGTACGCAATACAGGCACCTGCTCGTATTCTCGCCGCACATCAAGATCTTCGATAACGCCATGAATCGCACTATCGAAACTATGTCGCGTTCCCGCCCCCGGCTCTCGCAGAACCCACTGCGCTTGTTCAAGTTGCGCCAAGCTCACCTGATCACGCTGCGCATAGGGATGATGCTTACCTGCGACCACCACCAGATGGTCATGACACCAAACTTGTTGCTTTAAACGGCTATCATCACACCGCCCTTCAATGATCCCTAGGTCGTGCTGATAGCGGCGCACACTATCAATCACTTTTTGGGTATTTTTCACCGTAAAGTCGATTCTCAGCTCTGGGAAATCACTATCAATAATACTGATAAGGTCTGGGATAAGGTGTTCTGCTGCGGTTTGACTGGCAATTAAGGCAATATCACCGCTAATAATGTGCTGTCCATCAAACCCCGCTTCAATCTGTTGCGCATCAAACAAGAGTTGGCGTGCTTTGGGTCGCAGCCACGCGCCCCAGTAGGTGAGCTGCATTTGCTTGCCTTGTCGCTCGAATAACGGCCGTCCTAACAACTTTTCTAGCTGCGACAAGGCCATACTAGTGGCTGATTGCGTCAACGCTAATTGGTCGGCTGCTCGGCTCACACTGCCGCTCGCGGCAATCGCTTCAAACACAGCCAACTGTTTTAATGAGTACCGCATCCAAGCTCCTTACTGTCTGGCTTTAATGACAATACCCTATCAATTTTTGTGATTATAACCCTAAGAAATATCAATTTTACTCCTGATAGAGAGAAGAATAGGCTGGATTTATTCACATTACGTCTAAAAAGGAGTACAACCTGTATGTTGATATGTCTTTCCCCTCGGGCAAATAATGCCGACAGAGGAGGCAACTCATGGTAAGTCCTACCCCGATTAAAACGGAGGGGCCCGCGGCATTGCTCGCCAACGCCGAAGCGTATGCAGAGAGTAAAACCCATAAATCGACCCGGATGGCGGTTGGGCTGGCCATAATGGCCGGCCTATTTATCGGACTGGCTTTCGTGTTCTATCTCACAGTGACCACGGGCAGTCACGCCGGCTGGGGAATGACCCGGTTGATGGGCGGGCTTGCCTTTAGCATGGGTTTGATATTGGTGGTGCTGGGCGGTGCAGAGCTATTTACCAGCACAGTGCTGTCTATGCTGGCGCGAGCCAATGGCAAAATTTCCACTCGCGGCCTGCTCTACACTTGGGCAAGAGTGTATATGGGCAACTTGTTCGGTGCCCTACTGTTGGTGTTTATCGTGATGGTTGCAGGGCTGTACCAGCTTGACGATGGGCAGTGGGGATTAAACGCATTACAGGTGGCCCAACACAAGCTCCATCACAGTTGGATACAGGCCTTTGCGTTAGGGGTGTTGTGTAACTTGCTGGTATGTCTGGCCATTTGGATGACATTTACCTCACAAAATCCACTAACCAAAGCGGTGATGGTGATCCTTCCGGTTGCGATGTTTGTTAGCACCGGCTTTGAGCACAGTGTCGCCAATATGTTCATGGTGCCACTGGGGATGAGCATTGCCACTTTCGCGCCCGACAGTTTCTGGCAAGCAATAGGTAGCTCACCGGCCGCCTTCAATGACCTGAATCTGATCCAGTTTATCAGTGCCAATTTAATCCCTGTCACGCTCGGCAATATTGTCGGCGGTGCTGGCCTAGTCGGCATGGGGTACTGGTTAATTATTAATCCCGAGAGAGAAAACAAAACAGCGCAAATTTCTTCATTGACGCTACCGTCTGCGACTTATTCTGAGAGACCGACTATGACCCAAGAAACCTTGACCATCGAAAAAAATATGAAGCCTATCCACTGCGCCTTGCAAAGCCATCAGTTTGTAGCCGATGCATTAGAGCAACTCAACCGCTATCAGTTACAAGGCGCGCCCGTGGTCGATAAACAAAATGAATTGGTTGGCTTTTTCTCGGTGCAAGATGTCTTTGTTGATTTATGGTGGAACGATTACCAACCCGACATGGACACTAAAGTCGAAGACTTAATGCGCACTGAGGTGCAAACGGTTGAGGCAGACCAATCCGTAATTGAACTGGCGCAGTACATGAGCATTGACAACCAAGTGCTGTATCCCGTCAGTGATGCGGGCATTGCCACGCGCTTTACCACTCAATCCGCATTAGAACGCGCGAAAACGCAAACACTGTCGCGTCCGTACGTTTATCCTGTTATGAAAGATAACATTTTGGTTGGCGTGATCAGCCGCTCAGATGTGGTTCGGACTTTGGCACCGCTATACGGCAACGCCATGGATATTCTCCCTGCCGATGCAAAAGAAGGGCTGGTTAGCGCCTAATCAAAACCAAAAACACGCCTCAGACCGGTTCTGAGGCGTGTCGTTTTTAGCACTCATCGTTGTCAGGCGGCACTCAAGTTAGGCATTTTCCGACGCCCTCTTAGGTAAGCAATCCACATATACATCGCCATACTGAGCAAACAACTAGCCAAGTACATCATCAATCCTTGCTCACCAGAAAATGCTTGATGCGCCAATACCGGACCACTGACGGAGCCAACACTGTAAGCGAGTAAAAGCGCCTCAGTGGCCGCGACAATTTTACCGGGAGCCAGCGTGGCACACGCATAAGCAATCGCAATAGGATAAATAGCAAACACGGCGCCACCCAGCATCACCAGCCCAACGCCGAGCCACCCGTTGCTGTTAGCAAGCATAATGGTCGCCACGGCAAACAATCCCACCACACAGAAGTAGAACATCAACAATACTCTGTTCACTCTTGTCGAGATTGCCCCCAATAACGGCTGAACCCCCATGCCACCAACAATGACTAACGCCATCATCGCCCCAATCTGTTGGTGATCGTCAACACGTTCAGCCAAATAAAGCGGTAATAAACCATAAATCGCCCCCAACGTGAGTCCCGACACAATACAAGCGATATAAGCGGCTTTACGAATCGCTTTCAACGTTCCAGTGTGTTCAACGGGGCCCATCATCTCTTGCGACGGCTCACCATGGCGCATGAATAAGGGCACGATAATCGCGGCCGTGACCAGGCTACCAATCAACCAATAAGGCTGAGCACCTGTCACACCAACATAACCGACTCCCAGCTGACCCAGGGCATTACCACCATATAAGGCCGCCATGTAAAAGCCTAAGCGTTTGGCCCGTTGGCGCTCTGAATCAGCGATCAGTAACCAGGACTCAATCGCGACAAAGACCCCCGCTACCGCGATCCCAGCCACAAACCGTGAGACTAACCATATCCCCTGCGCTTTGATGGTTGCCATCGCGGCAATAGACAACAGCAGCACACTCATAAACAGCACTAATGCTTGGCGGTGCCCTATCCGCGCGACGATACGTGCACTCCACAAAGCACCAAACAATAACCCCGCATAAAAAGCGCTGGCTAGCCAGGCGGCTAATTCAGCCGGCATCCCAAGCGGCATTAATGCCAATGGGATCAAGCTCATCAAATAACCACTTGCTACCGCAAATGCCGTTAAGCTCACGAGTGGTACCCATGGAAACACAGACAGGGCCATGCCGCTGCCATTTTGCGCAGAGGATAGATTGTTCATGACAGTTCGTTCAATTCTCAGATAAGTGGCACGGACGGCCGGGGCCGCTAATGTGTGCCATTATCACAGATAAATACAGCGAACGTTTTTATTCGTCTCGATAAGAAAATTTGATGGATAACCCGGCAACAGGCATCCTTTCCGCCATCAACGCTCTGGCGACAAATACTCTCGGTCATAAAAGGTGCGCAACCAATGGGGGCGATACACCGCCATCACAGTCACCGCCATGCCATTAAGCAGCGCCTCTGGGAACCACATGAGTAACGCAATTTGCAAGTAGTTGTGCACAATCTCGTGCCAACTATGACGATCGGCAGCCCAATACCAGAGCGAGGTAACCGACAGCTGGAAGACGATCGTCAGTGCCGCGCCGATAAATGCCGCAATAAAAATATAGATAAAAAGGTGGCGGGTTAAATAGTGATAGCTCAGCGTAAAAATCGCATAACTAAACAAAATGGGCAGTATCGCCGTGGTTAGCGCCGTCATACCGATATCGGCAACCGGGACAAAACCAAAGATCGCCATCAATGCCAGCGGCACGGTCGTAATCCACACTGCAATACGCCAGCCATGGCACAAAGCTAACGTGGTTACGCCCAAAAAATGAATAATCCAGCCCCTCTTT
>NZ_AQOD01000149.1 GCF_000513715.1 Salinivibrio socompensis S35 | reverse complement strand
CAGAACCAGAACCAGAACCAGAACCAGAACCAGAACCAGAACCAGAACCAGAACCAGAACCAGAACCAGAACCAAGCCAGATTGAAGCCCTATCTCAAGATCATGGAGAAGCTGTGATGAGTGACTCATGCCCCGTTGATGTTCAACATATCAAAGATCAAATCGGTGATAGCATGGAATTGGTGACCATGTTACTCAATAAGTATGTTAAGAACCAAACCCAGGATTTGACCGCGTTAAAGCAAGCATTTGAAGAGCAAGATGTAGGGAAAGTGAAAAAACTCGCACATAAAATGAAAGGCGCAGCAGCCATGATAGGGGCGGGCGACCTTTCTAAAACGTGTCTGGAGTTGGAAAAATCACCGTATGAAGATCTGGAATCGTTGCAGCCTTATATTCATCCCATAGAGGTACAAACGGCATTAATTGTTGAACAAATAGCGAGTTTACCGGAAACATCTTGATACATTCTCTGCTGCTAGTTAGCATAACACTTCGTACTGGTTTATATGAAAAATAAAGACCCATCAAAGACCTAGGGTCTGACATTGTCTGTCGGACCCTAGGTTTTATTGTTAAGGATAAGCTGATGATAAAGCGTTCTTTGTTAGCCTTTTGCGCCACTCTTGCCCTTTTTGGGTGTGGTGAGCCAACGATCTCTTCTCCATCAAAGACACCAACGCGTCCTGCTAAATTATTGACTGTGGTGACGGATGACGAAGGGTTAACCCGGCAGTTCCCCGCACAGGTTGAAGCGGATGACAAAGCGCTACTGTCATTTCGAGTCTCAGGCGTCATTGAATCTATGCCCATTAAAGCGGGAATGGACGTTAAGAAGGCAGGTGCTAGCGGCTCTCGATAACCAGCAATATAAGCTGCAGTTAGACAAAGCGCGTGCGCAATATCAGCTTGCTCAAGTTCAATTTAACCGTGCGGAACGGCTACATAATGATAAAGTCATTTCGGAGCAGCGGTTTGATGAAGCGCGTTCAGCACTGAGCGAAACGGCGGCTGGCCTTGAACAGGCGCAAACTAATCTAAACTACACCGAGCTTAAAGCGCCATACGCGGGCACCGTGTCATTAAGAATGAAAGAGCGCAACGAGTTCACACAAGCACAATCTCCGGTGCTGCATATTCAATCCAAAGATATCCTTAACGTCAGTTTCCAGTTACCGGAGCGCTACTTTCACTATTTTGCCCAATACCTTGATACTTTAACGCCAAGTGTTTCTTTTGACATCAATGAGCAGCGCCAATTCCCGGCTCAGTTTAAGGAAATTGATACGGAAGCGGACCCAAAAACGGCGTCGTATCATGTCACAGTGAGCCTGAATCGGCCAGATGCTGTGAATGTGTTGCCGGGGATGGCAGCGAGAATACACGTTACCATACCGACGCAGTCACAAACCCAAATCCCTGCCACGGCAGTCGTTCAATCGGACGCAGGGAACGCGGTTTGGCGTGTGAGTGAAAACGGTGAGATTACTTTGATGCCCGTGACGCTCAAAAACGGCAAAATTACTGCGGGGCTCGATAATGGCGATGTGATTGTAGCGACCGGTGCGGGTGCACTCGAACCGGGTGATCGGGTGAGAGCTTGGGTGAAGGAGCGAGGACTATGAGAACAAAATTCATTAGCGTGCTGCTCGGGCTCGGCGTTATCGTGGGCTGTCAGCCTGATCCGATTGCTCAACCCGCCTCTTTGCCTGTGATATCAACTTATACCGTGGCACAACAACAGTTGGATGAGCGGCTCGCGTTCCCCGCTGTTGCCGCCGCCGCCGATAAGGCCACGCTGGCATTCAGGGTGCCAGGCGAAATTCAAGCGATCAATGTCAAAGCGGGGGATCGTGTGTCAAAGAATGACGTCCTAGCCCGTCTTGAACCGACGGACTATCGCTTAGCGGTTGAAAATGCCAACGCACGGTTTGACGTGGCTAACTCACAGTACCAGCGCTCTGCGCCGCTCGTTGAAAAAGGCATGTTGGCCCAGTCTCAATTTGATGAACTAAAAGCGCAGCGAGAAATTGCACAAGCTGAATTAGCCTTGGCCAATCTTCGTTTATCTTATGTTGCATTGAAAGCGCCCACTGATGGAGTGATATCGAAAGTGAATGCGGAACCTTTCGAGACGATTGCCCCAGGACAAGGCATTATGAATATTCATGATGCGTCACGCGCTGATATCCGTGTTCAGGTCCCAGATGTCCTTTTTAGTCAAAATGCAGAAGGGAATGCAGCCTCCGTACAAACACGCTTGAAACCTGAGGTTGTTACGCAACAAGGACAATCGTATAAAGCAACGGTCGATGAGTTCACGGCAGAGCCGGATCCTAACAGCGGAGCATTTGTTGTCACATTGACGATGCCGATGCCAGAGAATCAATTCATTCTAGATGGCATGCCGGTACAAGTGAGTATTGCCCGTGACGGATTAAAAATGACGCGAACAGGCCTTTCGGTCCCCATAGAAGCGATTTTTAACCAAGATGGCGATCCGCTGGATAGCGATCACAGTTATGTTTGGATTTACGATGAGGCCTCTCAAACGGTAAATAAACGGCAAGTTGAAATGGGCCGCATTCATGGGCAACAAATTGAGGTCGGTAACGGGCCTTTCTATGGGGGAGCGTATCGTCGTTGGCGGTGCCAACCACCTGTCTGAAGGACAAAAAGTAGAATTGGCGTCAAAAGAGGAACAGGCATCATGAAGCAAGGTGTGGCGGGCTATTTTATTCAAAACAAAGTGATCAGCTGGATGATTGCCCTGATCTTTCTGATCGGCGGCACCCTTGCATTTCTTGGGCTAGGACGCCTCGAAGATCCTGCTTTTACGATCAAAGATGCGATGATTGTTACTAGCTATCCGGGCGCGACACCGCAACAAGTAGAAGAAGAAGTGACGTACCCACTGGAAAAAGCGGTACAACAACTGACTTATGTTGACGAAGTAAGATCGATTTCTAGCCGAGGACTGTCGCAAATTACGGTGAAAATGAAGCCCAAATATCGGTCGGATGATTTACCGCAAATTTGGGATGAATTGCGTCGTAAAGTCCATGATGTCAGGGGAGAGTTACCGCCAGGTGTCAATCCACCTTTAGTCAAAGATGACTTTGGCGATGTATTTGGCATTTTATTGGCCGTCACAGGTGACGGCTACAGTTACAGTGAATTAAAAGACTATGTTGACTTTTTACGTCGCGAACTGGAGCTGGTCGATGGCGTGGGTAAGGTTCAAGTCAGCGGCGCTCAGCAAGAACAAGTCTTTGTTGAGGCTTCGATCCAGCGATTGAGTAGCTTGGGGATCTCGCCAGATACACTGTTTAACCTTTTAGCGACGCAAAATCTCGTCAGCAACGCAGGGGCGCTACGAGTGGGCGATGAATATATCCGTATTCATCCAACTGGCGAATTTTCTTCTGTCGAGGAGTTGGGTAATTTGATCCTGACGGAAGCCGGTTCGGAAGGGTTAATTTACCTACGTGATGTTGCCGATATAAAACGTGGCTACCAAGAGGTCCCACGGCAGATCATCGCTTACAATGGCAAGCAAGCGCTACAGGTTGGGATTTCGTTTGCAGATGGCGTCAACGTGGTTGAAGTTGGCGAGAAAGTCGATAAACGGCTATCCGAGCTTAACAATGATCAGCCAGTGGGTATTCAAGTTCATCATGTCTATAACCAACCTGATGAAGTGGATAACTCGGTAACGGGTTTCGTCTCGACTCGGBTCAAGCTGTGGCGATTGTTATTATTGTTCTGCTTTTCTTTATGGGGTTGCGATCGGGACTTTTGATTGGGCTGGTACTTTTGCTTACCGTGCTTGGCACCTTTGTGTTCATGTACTACTTCGAGATCAATTTACAACGCGTTTCACTCGGCGCGTTAGTGATTGCGCTTGGGATGTTAGTAGATAATGCGATTGTGGTTGTGGAAGGGATCCTTGTCGGACTGAAGCGGGGACGAACGCGATTACAGGCAGCGCATGACATCGTCACGCAAACTAAGTGGCCGTTGCTGGGGGCGACCGTTATTGCCAGCTTTACGCCTTGCGCCGATTGGTCTGTCGGAAGATGCGACTGGGGAATACTGCGGTACCCTGTTTACCGTGTTGTTGATTTCTTTAATGTTGAGCTGGTTTACCGCCATCACATTAACCCCTTTCTTTGCGAGTCTCTTTTTTAAAGATACGCCTTTGGAAGAGGGGGATGAGGGTAGCGATCCGTATAATGGCGTTCTTTTTGTCGTGTATAAGCGTTTCTTAACCGCGTGTATGCATCATGCCTATCTCACCCTGCTAGTGATGGTCTTAGCGCTAGGTGCGAGCGTGTATGGATTTGGACATCTTAAGCAGTCATTTTTTCCCGATTCCACCACGCCCATGTTTATGGTAGATATGTGGTTGCCGGAAGGGACCGATATTCGTGCCACGCAAGACACGCTTGATGAGGTATCAAGCTGGCTCAGCGAGCAACAAGGCGTAAACTATGTGTCGACCAGTGCAGGGCAGGGATCGCAGCGCTTTATGCTGACCTACTCACCAGAAAAGACCTATGCTGCCTATGGTGAGTTGATTGTACGGGTTGATCAATATGAGCATGTGAAGCCAACAATGGGATTGGTGCGCCAGCATGTACGCCGTCAGTATCCGAATGCACAGTTAAAATTGAAACCTATTTCTCTAGGACCCGCAACGGGCTCCAAGATCGAGGCACGTATCATCGGCTCTGATCCCACTGAACTGCGTGCGATTGCTAAAAAAGTGGAAGCTCGACTCCATGATGATCCCGATGCGGTGAATATCCGTCATGATTGGCGTAACCGCACCAAGGTGTTAGAGCCTGAATTTAATGAAAGCCAGGCGCGTCGTTATGGGATCACCAAAAAAGATGTCGACGAGCTTTTAGCGATGACATTTAGTGGTAAGCGTATTGGTGTTTATCGTGATGGGACAAATTTAATGCCAATCGTTGCGCGTCTACCGGATGAAGAGCGCATTAATATCAATACGCTAGAAGGGATGAAAATCTGGAGTCCAGTATTGAAAGATTATATTCCCTTACAGCAGGTCATTCTTGATTATGACATGCGTTGGGAAGATCCGATCATTATGCGGAAGAACCGTAAACGCATGCTGACTGTTTTGGCTGATCCCGATCCGTTGCGAGAAACAACAGCCGCGACCATCTTAAGCCGCGTGCGCACCGATATTGAATCGATTCCGATGCCAGATAGTTACGCTATCGAATGGGGCGGTGAACATGAATCCTCCACGGAGGCGAAAGAGGGCTTGTTCAGTATCATGCCGTTTGGCTATTTGTTCATGTTCCTCGTGACTATTTTGCTGTTTAACTCAGTGAAAGAGTCCGTCATCATTTGGCTAACGGTGCCACTGGCAGTGGTTGGGGTAACCACTGGGTTGTTGTTACTTGATACACCATTTGGATTTATGGCATTACTTGGGTTTTTAAGCCTAAGTGGGATGTTGATTAAAAATGGGATCGTATTAATCGACCAGATAAATATCGAAGTGGCGAGTGGTAAACAGCGCTACCAAGCGGTAGTTGATGCCGCAGTGAGTCGTGTAAGACCCGTTTGCATGACAGCGGTTACAACCATTTTGGGGATGCTCCCCCTATTACCTGATGTGTTCTTCCGGCCTATGGCGGTCACCATCATGTTTGGGCTTGGGTTTGCGACGGTGCTGACTTTGATTGTGGTGCCAGTGTTATATCGCCTTTTCTATCAGATCCGTTATCACTCTGAATAACGACCAAACAGCATCGCTTATCGCGGTGCTGTTTTTTTCGTGTTAAGAAAAAGAAGGTTATGTACTGAGGAATCCCCTGATGATTTAGATAAAAATCATCAATTTAAGGTAGATGCACACCTTGTCATATGACCAAATGGTTTCACCAAAAATCAATAATCAGACAACAAGATGTGCGAACTCAATATCTTACATGACTCTCTCTACCAATTCTGTCCTGAACTGCATTTAAAGCGACTTAATAGCTTGATGTTAGCTTGCCGAGCATTGCTTGAGAGCAACACGCTTACGCTTACC
>NZ_AQOD01000148.1 GCF_000513715.1 Salinivibrio socompensis S35 | reverse complement strand
TGGCACCACTGAATATGCAAACAGCGAACACGTTCACGGCCAAACAGTTTGACTGTCGAACGCTAGGTCATTGGGCATTTCTTCACCCGTATCTTGGGCGCAGACGCGGTTTCTGCTGGTAAGCCGGATCCGGACGGTATTTACGAGGCGGCCGCCATTCTTGGCGTTTCGCCGTTTGAGTTACTGGTGGTAGGTGATGCGGTAAGCGATGTGCACGCCGCCCGAGCCGCTGGCTCGCCAGTTATTTGTGTCAATTATGGCTATAATTACGGGACAGCGATCCAAAAGGCCTGTCCCGACACTACCCTTGATACATTGGCCAGTTTGCCCAATATCATTGCAAGGCCAAATTGTTTTGATGTGCCGGGGCAGGGTGTCACGACACCACCGGTATTGGCTGGCTCACTGCGTGGTCGTGCGATGCGACCTAAAGGGGGCGCACAATTTTGATAACACCGCCAGGAGGGAAGCGTGAAAAACGAACTCGATCCGACCCATCTACTCCGCGCCTTTGAGATCGTCACGGAGTTTGGGGAGAAAATAGAAGATGGTCATCGTTTAGATGGCATTGACGCTTTCTCAGATTATGACGGCTATACCATTTATTTAGCAGGGAATGGAGTACAGTTACGTGTGGGGTTTCACAACACGTATCATCTCGACTATGAGCATGAGAACCTTAAAGAGCAGTTCCTGAAAAAGGTCGATGCGTTAGTCAAAAACTATAAAAGATAGCGACGGATAGGCAATGCACGCCGGACCGTAACACGCCCCAAAATGGGGCGTTTTTTATATGTCAGACCCTTGGTTGCTAGAGATTACCTAGGTGCTGTCGGTTAGCGCCGCACATTAATGATCGTACTTAAACCTTTAAGAAGGCTCTAGCCTCTCATTAGGCTTGCGCTTTGTCATTAAGGTTTATATTCTAACCGTGTTAGTCGGGGAGCAAACTATTGCTGAGACTGCGAAAGCAGGACCCGTAGAACCTGATCCAGTTAGTACTGGCGGAGGGAACTGACGTGCTCAGCACACAAGGTCGCGCAACCGTGCGTGGCCTTGTCTCCTTCCGCCCCTCATGATTAAAGGGGCAATATGAACCAATCACCACCTGTTATTCTCACCATTGCCGGCTCAGACAGCGGTGGCGGCGCCGGCATTCAAGCCGATATTAAAGCGATTTCAGCCACCGGCGGTTATGCCTGCTCAGCGATCACCGCCTTAACCGCACAAAACACCTGTGGCGTCGAGGCCGTCTCATCCGTCGACCCCGGGTTTGTCCGGGCGCAACTGAATGCTGTGTTGTACGATATGCCGGTACGTGCCGTCAAAATAGGAATGCTAGCCAATCAAGCGATTATTCACGAAGTAGCTGCCGTACTCGCGCGCTCCCCGCATTTACCTGTCGTGTTAGATCCGGTCATGATCGCCACCAGCGGCGACCCATTACTGGATGACGATGCCATGGATGCACTGATCAACGATTTGATCCCGCGTGCGACCATTTTAACCCCCAACTTACCTGAAGCCGCGCGTCTAACTGGGCTCCCTGTCCCGACAACCACCGACGAGATGTATGCCTTAGTGCCGGCACTGCGCAAACTAGGTTGCCCGTATGTGATGCTAAAAGGAGGACACTTGCATCATGCGCCAGAGAGTCTTGATTTATGGATCAGTCGTGATACGTGCCAAACCCTGAGTGCACGCCGCATTGACACGCCTAACACCCATGGCACAGGCTGCTCATTGTCTGCGGCAATTGCCTCGTTTTATGCCCAAGGCATGACGCCTATCGACGCTGGACGCGCCGCCAAAACCTATCTCACAAACGCTTTGGCGCATAGCCAGCAGTTAACGGTGGGAAGAGGGGCAGGGCCAGTGCATCACTTTTACGCCTACCCCGTTGAGGTTGTGCCTATTCGTCAGACGACGCTTTGGTTGAGTCGCACGCTTTAATGGAATAACGCTTACGCCGCTGACCAATGGGGTAAACGATCAGCGGCGATATAAAACAGGCGATCGCCGGGCAATACCTTGGTGCCTACTGGCGGATTCAGAACAATGCCTTGACCTTTGTCGATCCCAATTAACGTGGCGTCATACTCTTGCTTAAGCTGACCGAAGAGCTCGCCAGTCTCGATTTCTTTTGCGCTGCTCGGATAACGGTCACAGTATTGCGTCATGCCTTGTGCTGTGTTGAGCAGCTCATGATGTAACTGGCTTGAACCGGGATCCACCGCGGCTTTGGCCAGCATTTCGACAGACACAGACGGCACACATTCCGCATGCGGATAGTGCTGTTTGAGGATTTGGCTGATAGCATCATCTTGAAAATACGCCAACAAATGTGCCGATGGATTTTTGTGCGCGCAAAACAGTGCCGCTGACAAGGTAATATCATCTTCCGGGTTATCGATAATAATGCTCGAGGCACGCTCGACCTTGGCGCGGGCAATCCCCTCAGCGTCGGTAAAGCTTGCCACGCGTACAAATTCCACCTCGCCAGGCAGAGGGTTGTCGATTTCAGCGCGCGCACAAAGCACAATCGGGCGCTCACCATGCACACCGCTTTGTAATAAACGAATCAGCTGTATCGTACGCTGCCCGTTCCAACCTAAGACAAGAAGATGATTTTTCACAGTAACACTCCGTTTCCCTTGTAATCCACGTCGCCAATACTCCACCAGTGATCCGGTAATATGGCCAATCACCACCGCAAACAGACCTAAACCGCCAGGATGATCCAAAAAGACGTGATCCATTGCCCGCATTCAGTGACCGGTGAGTAATCGCCGTAACCTACCGTCGAGGCAGTGACGACTAAATAATACACATAGCGGCTCAGTGACTGGGTCATGGCACTCTCGCCCGCCCAATACAAAAGCAGCCAGCCAATCACCGCGTAAGCCAACACCACTAAGCCGAGTATACGCCCGTTTAAATGGGCGAAATGGCTGATAATCCAACGTTTAAAAAGCAACCAAAAGGTCATAAATGTTCGCTCATTCTTAACAGTGATCGCAGTATGAAGTGATTTGCGTCAGGTTTACAGTGTAAATCAGCCGCTTGCGTCAATGCGATCACACTTTGCTTGGATAAACATACATCAGTGAGATAAACCGCTAGAATATTGTAAAAAGCTTAATTACTTAATGAGGAGTCAGCGTGTTTATATCTCGTCGTCAATTAGAACAAGAGCAGCAAAAGCACGTTGCTCTGCAGCAAAAAATTGAGCAAATCAATCACACTATTGATGCACTTAATGCCGAAAAATCAGCGCTGCAGACAGAGCTCGACACCGTCGAGAAAAAACGCCAAACGGGGAAAGCTATTGACGCCAACTTATGTCACTTTGGTGACTCAATCAATGCCACGCAATCGTCTCTGGCAACGCTGGCAGACACCATTAATGGCGAAAAAGAGCGCGTGACCGAAGTGAGCCATCAGGCGGCGTCATGTGCCGAACAAGTCAATGATCTTGCGCGTCATGTGCAGTCGTTGTCCTCGCAATGTCAGCAATCGTCGGAAGCGATTCGTTCGCTCGACCAGCACGCACAAGAGGTCAGCGGTATTGTGAAGTTGATTCGCGATGTCGCCGATCAAACCAACCTCTTAGCCTTAAACGCGGCGATTGAAGCGGCGCGGGCTGGCGAGCAAGGGCGGGGCTTCGCCGTGGTTGCCGATGAAGTGCGTAGCTTGTCGGAACGCACAGCCAGTGCCACGCAAGATATTACCCAGCTGGTAGAAAAAATTCGCGCTGGGAGTGGGCATGCCTGCACACTTACCGATCAGCTTGCCAGTGACGCGATTGAATATAGCGAGCAAGGCCAACAAGTTGCCGATGCCATGGCCACACAGAGTGAACAAGCGCAGCATAGCCGTACCACCATTAAAGCCTCTGCGCTGCGTGCTTTTTGTGAACTGGCAAAACTCGACCACATTAGTTTTAAATTTGCTATATACCGCGTAGTGCTGGGTGAGGACAGCATGACCGCTGAAGATATCACCGATCACACCCAATGCCGTCTCGGCCGGTGGTATGAACAGGGTGAAGGCCAGCAATATTTTGCACAGTTGCAAACGTTTAAAGCCATTGCCGCGCCTCACGAGCAAGTGCATACCCACGCGAAGGCAGCCGTGGCGGCGTTTCATGCCCAGCAACCTGAGCAAATGGTGACAGCATTAAAAGCGATGGAAAACGCGAGCATGACGGTGATTGATAAGCTTGAGCATCTCGCGATTGAAGGCAGTCAAAACGTGGCGTAACAACGGGGTGGTAAATTGATGAGCAAATGGTAATCTCAAGCTAAACCAAGGATAGATGGCCGAAGGAGGCTGAAGTAACCATGACGTCGATTGCATTGCTTGATGGCGGCCTAGGGCAAGAAATTTATCAACGTGGACCGGATGTAAGCTCTAAGCTTTGGTCAGTCGCGGTGATGCTAAAACATGCCAACATTGTCAAAGACGTGCACAAAGATTTTATCCGTGCCGGCGCAAAAACACTCACCTTGAATACTTATCCCGCCACGCCGACGCGTCTCGCCAAAGCAGGACTGAGCGATAAAATAGATATTATTTACCAAAAAGCGTTTGAGGCACTGCAACAAGCCATTGATGAAACAGGGGTCGATGCCGATATTGCCGGTTGCTTACCCCCGCTGGTGGGCAGCTATTTTGGCCAGCCACAACGCAGCTTTGACGACATGAAAGCCGAGTTCTGCCACATTGCGCGTCTGCAGCCTCACGTGGATGTATTCTTAATTGAAACCATGACCAACACCCTAGAAGCCCGTGCAGCCTGTGCCGCGGCCCGTGAACAAGGGAAACCTTTTGGCGTCGCTTACCGTTTAGAAGCCGATGGCGCGTTACGCTCGGGCGAATCACTCGAGCAAGCGATGCACGCCGTGGCCGAGTATGCCCCAACCGCAGTGATGCTCAATTGCTGCGATCCGGCCGTACTGACAACCGCTATCCCCCAAATGGCGCGCACGTTTCACACCGTTGGCGGCTATGCCAACGCGTTTAAATCGGTAGAAGACATGGCCAAAGGCAGCAAAGCCGATGCCCTAGAAGCGCGTGAAGATCTCTCCCCGTTAGTCCACACCGAACGCGTGCAACAATGGATTGCCGACGGCGCCCTCGTGGTCGGCGGCTGCTGCGAAATCACCCCCGCGCACATTCAACACCTCGCGCACACCCTTGAGCAATCTCACGAGATCATCAAGTTCTCGCAGTTAGCGGAGTAACTCGTTCCCACGCTCCTGCGTGGGAATGCATACCACAGCTGCAGCCAGCCACACCGTGAAGACTCCCACGCAGAGCATGGGAGCCAGAGCAACGGGAATACATACCGAAGCCGACGCACCACTCGTTCCCACGCCCCGGTAAACGCCTCTGGTGAACCCAGCCACCTGACGCCCTCCTCAAGATGAGCCTGCTAGCCGTGACATGGGATACATCCGTGGCATACCTCGTTCCCACGCTCCCGCGTGGGAATGCATATAAAGATCGTCGGTATCAGATAAGGGGAGACCAATAGTGACGAAGCGTGACAAGGTAAGATCGACTGCTATTTAAAGTGCTGACTGTGGATAGGTTCAAGGTGTAAAAATAACTACTCACCCCGTTTAAGGTAATGCTTGTAAGACATAGTACCAGGTAGTGATACCAGCTTTGTGTACTCAAAGACACGACCGTCTTTTAGCATGCCGATGGATAGCACTTGAAGTAATGGCGTTGATGGATCGATATCGAGGATCCGACACATTGACTCGTTAGGAAGGATGGCTTCGAAATCTTGAGACGCGCCGTCGATATCAAGACCTAGTTCCTCTTCGAGGTAGCGATACTTTGAGCCTTCTAAAGACATCACATTCATTCGTGGATAGAGTGATGCAGGCATGTAAGACTCTTCGTATACGGATGGCTTACCATTTAATAGCTTGAATCTGCGAATAAAATAGAGTTTCTCGTTGTGCTCGACCTTTAAAAGCCGCATTAGCTCTTCGTCGGGATCAATGAGAGAAAACTCATCAATCTTGTATTCGAGCGTCGTGTTGGTACTTGAGAAGTACTCGTTGGTGCTTTTCAATGTCAGCAATGAGCCAACGACCGTTTTACCGATAATGGTTGTGCCAGCCCCTTGACGCTTTGCGACTAACCTTAGTTCAACCAGCTCATCGATAGCATTACGTGTAGTGACTCGGCTAACGCCATATTGTTCACTGAGTGCTTTTTCTGTGGGAAGGGTATCACCAACCTCGAACTCATCTGAATTGATGCGTGAGCGCAAATCTTGCATCACTTTTTTATACAGCATCTTTCACCTCTCTAGTACACCTTCAAGATAATACAAAAAAAAAGACAAGTTAAGCGACCCTCCTCTTCTCGGGCACTGGCATGTCTATTAATCAAGCAATTAGATCAATTATTCGTACGATTTTTGCTCTATTTTTAGCTTTTTTGTATTTATTTGTACTCTATCACGATCAACATATATTTTATTTGTATTGTTTTCGGGGTAGGTATAGGTTGTAGTTGTCAGAAGACAACAAAGCCTAAAAAAACATTACCAAGGAAGCTGCTTATGTTAAGTGCAATACAACGATTAGGCGGAGCAATGTTCACCCCTGTACTGCTATTCCCGTTTGTTGGGATACTGATTGGGCTAAGTATTGTTCTGAAAAACCCAGTTTTTGTCGGCGATCTTCCAGATAAAGAGGGCCTTTATTACCAAGTACTAAAAGTCATCGAAGAAGGCGGATGGACCATCTTCCGCAACATGGCGCTTCTGTTTGCTATCGGCCTACCGATAGGTCTTGCCAAAACAGCACATGCTCGAGCAGTGATGGTTGTGCTCGTGTCCTACCTGACCTTTAACTACTTCGTTAATGCAATGGGAGGCTTTTGGGGCGAGTATTTTGGTGTTGATTTTTCACAGGCTATCGGCGGCACATCAGGACTCACAGAAGTGGCCGGGATCAAAACGCTCGATACCGGGATTTTTGGTGCCATCATTATCTCGTCCCTGATCACCTGGATTCATAATCGTACGTTTGAAAAAACATTACCGGCCTATTTGGGTATCTTTCAAGGTGCGTCTTTTGTCGCCATGCTCTCATTCTTCGCAATGATCCCTGCAGCTTGGCTCACCCTTTATATTTGGCCTTCCATTCAACAGGGCATCCTCAGTCTACAAACATTTATGTTGGAGTCAGGGTCGTTTGGCGTATGGCTATACACCTTCCTCGAACGCATTTTAATCCCAACTGGCCTGCATCACTTCATTTATACCCCGTTTGTCTTCGGTAACATCGCGACACCGAATGGCATTACCGCTGATTGGTTTATGAACCTCGAGAGCTTCACTCAATCGTCAACGGCAATGAAAGATCTTTTTCCAGCGGGGGGCTTTGCGTTTACACGGTAACTCGAAAGTCTTTGGTTGTGTCGGGATTGCGATGGCGATGTATGCCACCGCCAAGACTGAGAATCGCAAAAAAGTTGCTGCACTTCTCATTCCCGCGACGCTCACCGCGATGCTGGTGGGTATTACTGAACCCCTCGAATTTACGTTCCTTTTTATTGCGCCTTGGCTGTTCGCTATTCATGCACTTCTTGCTGGCACCATGGCGATGATGATGTATAGCTTCGGCGTCGTTGGAAACATGGGAGGAGGGTTAATCGAGTTTGTCACCGGGAACTGGATACCGTTACTCGGAAACCACACCAGTATGGTCGTGACTCAAATTCTAATTGGTCTGGCATTCACGCTTATCTACTTTGTTAGCTTTAAGTTCTTGATTGAGAAATTTGATGTGCAAATTGCGGGGCGAGGCGATGCCGATCTCAAACTTCACACCAAAGATGACTTCAATAAAAAACACGGGATTACCGGCAAAGGTGGTCATGCGGTCAGCCCACTGCAAGTACAAGCGGCTGAAACCTTGGATGGTCTAGGTGGAACAGAAAACATTGTTGAGCTGAGTAACTGTGCCACACGTTTACGCGTAACGGTTGCCGACCCAAGTAAGGTTGCCTCTCGCGAGTTCTTTATGAATACCGGTGCGGTCAATGTGGTGACGAATGGCCAAGCCATACAGGTCATTATTGGTCTGAACGTCCCTCAGCTTCGGGAAGAGTGCGAAAAAATCGTCTCTGTGTACCGAGGTGAAAAACAAGCAAAAAGGGAAGAGGACGCAGAGATTGCGCCAAACCCAGCCATCTGAAACATATCTATCAGATATTTACAAACAAGCTATTCATTGGCAAATGATTCAAGCCAAATAAGAGAGGAAATGATGAAAAAAGAATTCTCAGTTGTTATCGCAGGCGGCGGCTCAACCTTCACCCCTGGTATTGTCATGATGTTACTGGAAAACCAAGATCGTTTTCCGCTCCGTAAACTGAAATTCTATGACAACTTTGCATCTCGGCAGGAAACGGTGGCTAAAGCATGCAAGATCTTACTACAAGAGCGAGCGCCTCAAATCGAGTTCTCTTATACCACCGACCCAGAAGAAGCCTTTACGGATGTTGATTTTTGCATGGCACATATTCGCGCAGGCCTCTACGCCATGCGAGAGCAAGATGAAAAAATCCCGCTTCGTCATGGCTGTGTGGGCCAAGAAACGTGTGGCCCAGGTGGCATGGCTTATGGTTTACGCTCCATTCCTGCTGTGATTGAGCTTATCGACTACATGGAAAAATATTCACCAAATGCATGGATGCTGAATTACTCCAATCCGGCAGCAATTGTTGCTGAGGCTTGTCGAGTGCTACGGCCGGATTCAAAAGTGCTCAACATCTGTGATATGCCGATTGGGATAGAGACCCGTATCGCTGAAATCTTGGGGTATGAAGATCGTAAACAGTTTGATGTGATGTACTACGGCTTGAACCACTTTGGATGGTGGAAAGAGTTTAAAGATGCCAAAACCGGCGAAGATCTCATGCCTCGGATTAAAGCGTATGTGAAAGAACATGGTTACTTGCCACCTAGCGCGATGAACGGTGCTCAGCATACCGATGAATCATGGAAAGATACGTTTATCAAAGTACGTGATGTGTATGCGCTGGACCCAGAAACGATTCCAAACACATACCTTAAATATTATCTGTATCCTGATTATGTTGTGGAACACTCCGATAAGGTTTACACGCGAGCCAATGAAGTGATGGATGGACGCGAGAAAGAAGTGTTCACTGAATGCCACCGCATTATCGCAGCAGGGACAGCAAAGGATACCACCATCGAGGTTGAGGAACACGCATCGTACATCGTTGACTTAGCGACCGCGATAGCCTTTAACACCAAGGAAAGAATGTTGCTTATCGTCCCTAACAACGGGGCTATTAGTAACTTTGATCCAACAGCGATGGTTGAAATCCCTTGTATTGTCGACAACACAGGCGCAAAACCGATGCAAATAGGTGAAATCCCTGAATTCCAAAAAGGCATGATGAATCAACAGGTATCCGCTGAAAAGCTCGTTGTTCAGGCACATGTAGAGGGCTCTTATCAACGACTATGGCAAGCATTTACCTTGTCAGCCACAATTCCAAGCGCTTCAAAAGCGAAAGAAATTTTGGACGAAATGCTAGAAGTCAACAAAGAGTATTGGGTAGAACTGAGTTAATAAATACGTTCTAGGCTAGTTAGAACTCGACCAAGGGAGCCAATCATTCGGCTCCCTTTCTCGTTGGTTCTCATCGTTTACCTAATGCTTCACTGTCACCACCACTGACTCACTCTCCAATATGTCCAAAATCTCGTCCCAATCCATATTCATCAGTCTGCGGGCACGAAAACGGCTCCGCGCGTTTAGCGTCAAGTGTCCTGATACTGGAAGAGGGCGTGAGTAAAATTGAGAACTCTTAACTGCCAAGCAGATAGAAAATTACGGCGATAAGGTTTATAATTACGACAAATTGATTATTTTTATAAACCAACTCATTGCTTGAGAGGATGCCATGTTTGCAGAACGCCTAGAACGAGCTCGTAAGGCGGCCGGGCTATCAATGAGTGCATTAGCCAATGAAGTTGGCCTGTCCGCTAACGCTATTAAAAAGTACGAGCATGGCACGACAATGCCTTCATCTTCGAACCTGCTGAAGTTGGCAAAAGCACTTGATGTTCGTACAGAGTACTTCTTTCGCCCAACGAAGGTGAAGTTAGAAGGTGTTGAGTACCGCAAGCGTGCAAGTACGCCAAAAAAAACGCTGGACCGAATCAATGGTGACGTTCTAGACCAAGCTGAACGCTGGCAAGAGCTATTAGCGTGTTATCCAGATTCGGTCAAACCCATTCCTGAGTTTGCTTTACCAGAAGTGCTTCCAAAGCAAGTCACTTGTTTAGAGCAAGCCGAAACGTTAGCGATTCAAATGCGTCATGCCTGGGAGCTTGGCCTAAACCCTATTCAAGATATGATTGATACCCTCGAAGCCAAAGGGGTGATGATCATTACCACTGGTGTTGAAACGGATAAAAAGTTTGATGGTTTAGCGGGGAAAATTGGCAACACCCCCGTCGTTGTGATTTCTACTGCCCAGAGTGGGGACCGGCAGCGTTTCACCTTAGCGCATGAGCTAGGGCACTTAGTGGTGCATGGGCGTTTAGCTGAAGGTATTGATGAAGAGAAGGTGTGCAATGCTTTTGCGGGTGCATTCCTTTTACCTACTCAGACACTCATCGAGCACCTGGGTGAAAAACGCCGTCATATTGAGCCGCGCGAATTGCTCATGCTAAAGCACGAATATGGTATCAGTATGCTGGCAGCACTGTTTCGAGCGGGTCAATGCGGCATCATAACCCTCGCGACCCAAAAGAACTTGTTTATGCTGTTCAGTAAAAATGGCTGGCGAACGCTAGAGCCAGGTAACGCCTATCCACAAGAAACCACTTATCTACATAAGCAGTTGGTTTATCGCGCTTTGGGTGAAGAATATATTGGAGAATCTAAAGCCGCTGAACTTCTGGGAATGTCATTATCCAGCTTTCATAAAGAGCGTAAGTTGGAGATGACCGTTAACAAGCAAGTCGCTCAGGAGGGGTAAGGTGCAGCAACTTCTAGGGCGTGTTGATCTTTGCTGTACACATTTTATTCAGCAATACATCGGCAGCCACATTATAGTAAACGCCAGTGATACCATACTGGCGTAATTTCTTGCTAACTTATCATATCTCGTTGATATTGCTCGGAAGTGCTTAATCCTCGCGA
>NZ_AQOD01000147.1 GCF_000513715.1 Salinivibrio socompensis S35 | reverse complement strand
ACGGCACGTTGGGTGTTCTTAAAATTTGAAGGGATCGATACACTCGAATTCGGTGGTCAGAGCTTCATAACCGGTGTACGAGAACACCAACGACGATTGCTGAAACTATTGGGTCAGTTATACGAAACGGTTTATTCCTAAATTAGGTGCGGAAACTCGGTTAGTATCCCTCTGTTTTATCGATAAATAAGCATAGCAGCTCCTTGACAGTGCATGAACTTTGGTCGTTATTGATACTTATCTTTTTATAAAGATACTTGATATTGATCAATGTAGCGGCTAATGTATCTTCATATAAAGATATATAGAAAAGGAAAGGTTATGCATTATTTTATCGCCATTCTTGCCCCGATTTTTTGGGGCAGTACCTATTCCGCGGTGGCATTGTTCTTGGGGGATCTTTCCCCTTACTGGATGGCTGTTTGGCGTGCATTGCCTGCCGGCCTTTTGATGCTGATGATCAGTCGACGTGGTTTACCGCTGAGTTTGCCAAGAATGCTTGCGGTGAGCTTTTTTAATATCGCGGCTTTCTTTTTATTGCTTTTTATTGCCGCTTATCGGCTACCCGGTGCTATCGCTGGCACTTTAGGCGCGACCTTACCTTTGGTACTGATGCTGCTTCAGTGGTTAACCGAAGGGAAACGGCCGCAGCCTAAACTACTCGGACTGGCGTTTTTAGGGCTTTTCGGCGTGATATTATTATTGAATCCGTCTTCCGATATCGATTGGATAGGGGCCGGTGCCATGTTACTTGCCACCTTTTTTGTTGCTCAGTCGACACTATGGATGAAACGCTGGGAAGCAAAAGATATTTTTGGCTTAACCGCTTGGCAGTTAGTGCTTGGTGGGCTCATGCTGATCCCTTTTGCTTGGCTTTTTGCGGGGCCGCCACAGGCGATAACCATGCAAGCCGTGCCAGGACTTGCATGGGTGATTTTACTTAATACCGCTGTCGGTTACTGGGCTTATATTCGCTCGATTACTGTACTTGGCCCCAATCGTCAATCCATCATTATGTTTCTCAACCCGCTGACGGCGGTCACCCTTGGTGTACTGTGGATCAATGAAACATTACAGCCGTTGCAATGGCTAGGTATTGCGATGATTTTAGCGTCATTGGTGTTGATGAAACTGACGGATAGACGAAAAAAAGGCCAATCGCCTGCACAAACTATTGCCGCCAATTCTCAATAGTGGCGGCAGTGGTAGGCGAGTAAAGGGCGTCGCTTTTAATATCGATAATGGACTGTCCAAGAGACATAGCTGTAGGTATCGTCTACGGCTTGTCGGTAGTCTTTGGTGTGCAAAACGACACTGATATCCGTGCCCCAACGGGGCTGATAAAATGCCACCCCGGTAGCGGCACTGGCTTGCCAGTGGGTCATATCGATGTCGGCGTTCTCTGGCGGTTGATCACCATTAATGGTGATGTCATTAGCTCGGTACCGTCCTTGTATCGCAGTGTAGAAAAATGCCCCCTGTTCGCTTGCGTCGAACAAACGACTATCTAGGTGGCGGCCTGGCTCGAAGCTAATGCCGCCAAAGGTATTGGTCAGATCAAGACCAATGCGATAACTCAATCCTGTAGAGAGTTCACTGCGGAAGTTGCCGATATCGGCACGTCCGGTCACTCCCCATTCTTGGTGCTCGCTACGGTGCAGGAGCTGATGGCGCTCATAAGCAAACTGTGCCACCGGAGTGTTCTCCACTTGGTAGTCCCACCCTTTTGGATCGGGCGAATCAATCAGCTCGTGAACATAAGATTGCCCTTCTTCAGTTCGCGACGCGGGGCCAACCATACCGAGCATAAAAGACCACTTATCAACCCGCTCTGATGTCTGCTGATAAATGCCAGGCTCGATAAAAATCAAACCGGCATAGGGTCGCTCATTGGGATGGGGCGTTTCCCACTCAATGTCGTTGGGCGTCCACATCATTTGGCCCACATCGAGACTCCAGCTTTGTCTTGCCGCTTCGTTGAGAGGAAGTTGCTCGGCAAACCAACGAATAGGTGTGACAGAGGAGGTGGTGACATCATCAGACCAATCTGCATGCCAGTGCGCATACACGCCGCTGGTATATTGGTTATCGACACCTAACGGACTGTCATTTTCAATCGTGACACCGACACCCGCGCTATACGAGGCTATGGGGGTCAGTAACAGTATGGGAAACAGTAAGATAGCGTTAGGGAACACGCGAGACGGTGTCATTCACATCCTCATTGAGTTGCATCTTTAATGCGAGGCTCTCAGTATGAGTAAAAAAGTAGGCTGATACCAGATGAGATACGTCAATATCTTGTGAAAGCATCGTCAGCCATCAATCAACGATGAAAAGGAATCATTAAAATGTCAGTGTTTGTTAGCTCCCAATGGTTGGCTCAGCGCCTCGATACTGTCGTCCCCATTGATGCCAGCTGGTTTATGCCAGATGTCTCTCGAGACAGTTTTCAAGAATGGTGCCAACGACGTATACCCGGCGCCGTCTACTTTGACTTTGATAATACCATCAAAGATCAGAGCTCCTCCTTGCCGCATATGTTACCCGATGAAGCGTGTTTTGCGCGGCACATGGGAGAACTCGGTATTGCCTCGCAAGACACGTTGGTGGTCTACGACACCCAAGGATTATTCTCTGCTGCGCGCGTTTGGTGGATGTGTAAAGTCATGGGCCATCAGGATGTATTCATTCTGGATGGTGGGCTACCGGCATGGATGGCATCAGAAGGGCCGATAGATAATACGTCGCCTCAACCGCGCATCGAGGCAAAGTACCAGGCTCACTTTAAAGATTACCGCTACATCGATGGCCAGACGCTGGCAGAAAAACTGGCCGCGATCAATGTGATCGATGTGCGTCCAGAAACAAGATTTTATGCACAGGTGCCAGAGCCTAGAGAAGGCATACGCAGCGGCCATATGCGCCGGTGCCATCAATCTGCCTTTTAGTGAATTAACGGATCCGCGTGGTTTTGTGATCACTCAAGAGACTGCTCGTTATATCGTTTTACCTCGCCTCAGTGATACACGTCTAAACGTGGCAAGCTGCGGGTCTGGTGTGACGGTCTGTATCTTGGCCGCGGTGCTGAACACTACTTTGCCTATCCGATTGCTGTGTATGATGGCTCATGGACCGAGTGGGGTGCCCATGAACACTGGCCCGTTGTTCAGGACGACTAAAAACTATTCAAACGCTAATGTGGTAAGTGGCAAGATTGACTTGATAGTGATCTATGTCACTATCTAGCCGATACGCTAATGATATATCCATACATTAAATATCACGAGGTCATTAAAATTCTGTATTTTATGGGTTTTTTATGTTTTTTATTTCTCGGTGGGGCACGCATGGGACACGACACCAAAGCGCTTATTTAACTTATCGACTTGTACGCCACTCTGGCTTGGCATGAATTTGCCATATGTTGTCATTACCATTCGCGCATTTTTATGGCCCATTTGACGAGCTATCCAGCTTGGGTTTGCGTCTTCGGTTAGCATCCA
>NZ_AQOD01000146.1 GCF_000513715.1 Salinivibrio socompensis S35 | reverse complement strand
TAATGCCCAATGCGAGCGAATAGCACGGCTTGCCTCATCGGCAGTCAGTGATTTTGAGCTGATATAGTAGCGGTACTCCAGCGACATGGGACGCCCTTTTTCAACACGCAAAGACTCAACCATGACAAGGCTTTGCAGTGATGGCCTATATGATCACAGCCAGAGGTGATCGTCAAACCGATCCTTTTTGGTTAAAAACGTTCGCGATCTCAATTAGACGTACTGACTTACAAAGTTTAAGTAACCTTGTCGACCAAGTTGCTTTGTCCATTTAGGGATTGATTTTTCAATTACCTTTAAACACTCCAAAAGATCATTGTTACTTAGCTCTAAATTAAAAGACAAAATTTCATTGATAGCCGCATCTAACGCTGAGAAAACACGCAAATCTAAACCATCTAAACTCAGCTTCTGTGCAGGCTTACCTTTTACCTTTGATTTAAAAATATTCACCATAGATTCTACTGCTCTAGCGACTTGTGAGTCTAGCAAGTTTGGTTCTGCACGAAATACATCTACAATTGATGATTCCAATGCTTTTAACTCATTTTCAAATTTTTCTTGAACTTTCATAAATATGTTCTCTGTTCTTATCATTACCTTGAGCAGCTAACGCCCGCCATCACCGATGTCAAAACCGGCGCGAAGCAGAGGTTTTGGCATCCGGTGCATGGCATGGTTATGTTTCGGTTTCCGGTAATTCGAGTTGTCTCTCGCTACGCCAGGCTCGTATGATCACAACCTCTTTGGCCTGCCTGAGGTAGACAACCCGAAATGGCGCGTGAATCAACTCATGAATATGCTTCAGATTGAATTCAGGAACAACTCGGCCAACATCAGGGTGCATTTGAAGCATTCCATAATGCTCCAGGATAGCAGCCACGTACTCATCACCGATATGTGGCACATCCTGCTCTCTGTAGTACTCCTGAATAGCCTGCAAGTCCTCCAGGGCTGACTCCGCGATGCGTAATTCCATCTACTTAATACCCAGCGTTGCCTTGGCGTCCTCCAGCGATACAGTATTGCCCTCACGAAAATCTATAAGCCCCTGCGCCACCGCCTTTACAAACCGCAATTCCTCTGCGGTTTTCTCATAATCTTCGAGCCCCTGAACAACAGCTATGCCGCGGCCACGACTAGTAAGCAGGAGTGGACGATGCGTATCCTGCGCTCGACCAATCACCTTTCCTGGATTGATCTTCAGGTCTGATAGAGGAATGACATCCTCGGAAAATTTCACTTGCATAATGATTACCTGACCAACGATTTGGCACTATTAATAGCACCAGTTAACAGGTGCGGTCAAAAAATATAATGCCGCCAATACGCGCGGCTTTGTAGTGAAGGCGAAGCCGCAACGAAAAAGCTGTCGCTGTGCTTGGCCTTGTTATGGGGTGCATTTTGGTGCATCATTTGTTCATTGTCATTTAAACGTGTTAGGTGATGCAATGGAAACAGTACAACTTGAAAGTATCACTAGTGCCGCTATGACCTTGTCTGAGAAAGAGCGTGCTAAACTTGCACATGATTTGGTTGCCAGTTTAGATGGTCCAGCTGATATTAGTGTTGCAGAGGCCTGGGACGTTGAAATTTGCCGCAGAATCAATGAAATTGAATCAGGAAAAACTGAACTTCTTGATGTTGATGAAGCCATTTCACGCGCCAGAGCTCGGATTAGAGGCTGATTTTGAAGGTAAAGGTTAGCACGGAAGCTAGCGTAGAATTGACCGAGGCCGCTGCTTGGTACGAACTGGAGGTACCCGGTCTGGGAGAGCAGCTCATTACCAGTTTTGAGCAGGCGACAGCAAAGCTCAGTAAACCAAACCCACCGCTCGTACCGGTCATTGGCGAAGCAGCTAAGCTTGGAGCAAAAAGATTGATTCTTCAAAGATTTCCTTTCTCCTTGGTGACCATAGCAAGTAGTCAAACAATTACGGTCGTCGCTTTCGCCCATCATTCTAGAAAACCCGGCTACTGGCACGAGCGACTTACCCCATAACATTGTATTAGTACGCATGCTCGTTTTGCCAAAACCGTTATACGCGTCTTTTTCATCTAACTACTTATAATTAAACACATTTTTAACGCTCGAAGCAATCACTTTGCCTGCGAAAGTGTGCATGCCGCGTATCTCTGCTCGCGCGTTCACACTATCCCCAAGCGTTAAGCTGTAAACATCCATTCACCACGCTACCGCCGATCAGTTGTCGGCACCTAACACGCCATTTGATTGGCTACTGTCCGGATTAGTGTATCAAGCGCTGTTTTGCTTTTCGTGTGCTATTGTCCAAAGTGTTAGATAAGCCATGTTTTGTGAAATGGGTGCAAAAAAAAGCGGCCTGGGTGGCCGCTTGGGTCTCGACGTGGTTTGCCTTACCGCGCAAAGCGGGTGGCGTGGAAGGCGAGGTGTTCATCAATAAAGGTATTGATAAAAAAGTAGCTGTGGTCGTAGCCGGATTGCATGCGCAAGGTGAGCGGGGAGTTGTGTTTCTCTGCCGCTTGTTTCAAGGCTTGCGGGTTAAGCTGCTCGGCCAAAAAGCCGTCTTTGTCGCCTTGGTCCACCAGCATCGGCATGGCGGTCGGGCCTTGGGCGAGTAATACGGTGGCGTCGTAGGCTTGCCATGTTTGTTCGTCATCGCCTAAATAGGCGCTAAAAGCCTGTTTGCCCCACGGGCACTCGGTGGGATGACAAATTGGGCTGAACGCAGAAACGCTGCTGTAGCGTGATGGGTTACGCAAACCAATCACTAACGCGCCGTGGCCGCCCATGCTGTGGCCGGCAATCGCGCGCTGGTTGTTGACCGCAAAGTGCGATTCAATCAGCTCCGGCAGCTCGTGAGCGACATAGTCGTACATCTGGTAGTGCGACTGCCACGGTGCTTGGGTGGCATTAACATAAAACCCGGCGCCTTGGCCGAGATCGTATTGATCGGCATCCGCCACATCTTCGCCGCGCGGACTGGTGTCCGGCGCAACAATCGCCATACCTAAGGTGGCGACTTGTTTCAATGCCCCCGCCTTTTGCATAAAGTTTTCATCGGTGCAGGTCAGGCCCGAGAGCCAATACAGTACGGGCACTGGCTGGGTGTTGGCTTTCTCAGGAAGAAAGATCGCAAAGGTCATTTTGCCATTGGTGGCGCTAGAGTCATGCTGCCAACGTTGGTGCCAACCGCCTGCGACTTTGTTTTCGCTTATTTTTTCAAGTTGCATGGTTATTTTACCGCCGCGTTGCCACGGCGGCCGTCCTGTTATTGGTCCATGTGGATCACGCTGCGAATGCTCTTGCCTTCGTGCATCAGGTCAAAGGCGCGGTTCACTTCATCAAGGCCCATGGTGTAGCTGATAAATTCTTGCAAGCCAAACTCACCATCGAGGTAACGTTCAACAATGCCAGGTAGCTCTGAGCGGCCTTTTACGCCACCAAACGCCGAGCCTTTCCATACGCGCCCTGTCACCAACTGGAACGGACGGGTCGAAATCTCTTGGCCTGCGCCAGCAACACCAATGATCACCGACTCGCCCCAGCCTTTGTGGCAGCATTCCAGCGCTTGGCGCATCACATCCACATTGCCGATGCATTCAAACGAGTAATCAACCCCGCCGTCAGTCATCTCGACAATCACCTGCTGGATCGGCTGATCGTAGTCTTTCGGGTTAATCACATCGGTGGCACCCAGCTGCTTGGCAAGGGTGAACTTGCTTTCATTGATATCAATGCCAATGATGCGGCTCGCGCCAGCCATACGGGCGCCGATAATGGCCGATAAGCCAATGCCACCTAGGCCGAAAATAGCAACGGTATCGCCTTTTTCCACTTTGGCGGTGTTCATGACTGCGCCCATGCCGGTAGTCACGCCACAGCCAAGCAAGCAAACTTCTTCTAGCGGCGCGGCTTTGCTCACTTTGGCCAGTGAGATTTCTGGCAATACCGTGTATTCCGAGAAGGTTGAGCAGCCCATGTAGTGGAAAATGGTCTCGCCGTTGATAGAAAAGCGCGAGGTACCATCGGGCATCAGGCCTTTGCCTTGGGTTTCACGCACTGCGCCACACAGGTTGGTTTTGCCAGACAGACAGAATTTACACTCGCCACATTCCGCGGTGTAAAGCGGGATCACATGATCGCCCACGTCAACACTGGTGACGCCCTCACCGACCATTTCCACAATACCACCGCCTTCATGACCGAGAATTGAAGGGAACACGCCTTCTGGATCATCACCTGATAAGGTAAAGGCATCGGTATGACACACACCGGTGGCGACAATTCTGACCAAGACTTCACCTGGTTAGGTAATTGAACATCGACCTCTTCCATTTTGAGAGGTTCACCTGGCCCCCAGGCGACCGCGGCTTTTGATTTGATATGGGTTTGTCCCGGCTTGATGGTTAGTGCCATTGGAGGTTCCTTTCTGTTCTTGTTAATTGCATGCCTGACTATGCTAACTAAGTTAGTTTTAGTTATAATCCAGCAAAATTGAAAATCATTATTTCACTGATGTAACAATGTATGTCAATGAATATAGACAGGATAGACGGTAATGGCACCCCATTGGGAAGGATTAAACGAATTTTTATCCGTGGCCGAACATGGCAGCTTTACCCGAGCGGCGAACAAATTGGACACCACGGTGGTATCAGTCAGTCGCCGTGTCGCCACGCTCGAAGCATACTTGGGGGTAAAGCTGTTTCATCGCACCACGCGCAAGGTCTCGCTAACCGACGAAGGTGAGCTGTATTATCAGCGCTGCCGTCCCCTGTTAGCGGCTTTGGTCGATGCCGAGCAAACCATTACCCAATCACAAGCGCTCCCTTCGGGACTGATCCGCGTGACCGCGCCTGTGAATTTTGGTGAGCAATACATTGCCCCTTTGCTCGCGCCCTTTTTAACCGCCTATCCGCAAGTGTCGGTGGATTTGCACCTGACCAACCGACGAGTGGATCTGACAGAAACTGGCACCGATGTGGCGATTCGTATTGGTCATTTGCCGGATTCTACCTCAAGCAAACAGCTGGGATCGCGCCAATTAACCATTTGTGCCAGCCCAGACTACTTAGCGACTCATGGTCATCCCGATTCACCCAATGCTCTCAACCGCCATGTCTGCTTGGTGGGATCGAATGAACATTGGCATTATCAAAGCGGTGGTAAAATACGCACATTAACCGTTTCCGGTCAGTTACGTTGTAACTCGGGCGTGGCTTTGCTCGATGCCGCTAAACATGGTTTGGGCTTAACACAGCTTCCGCATTATTATGTGCAAGCTGCATTGGCGAACGGTGAGCTGGTTGAAGTGTTAACCGACTATCGAGTTGACGATGAGGGGATTTGGGCGCTTTACCCCAGTGGACGTCAGTTACAGCCCAAAGTCGCTGCATGGTTGGGGTTTCTGGCCGAGCACCTGCCCGCCCACCAGCTACGCACTCGTGCCCCGGCAACCGCGCCTTAACCCTTTCTCCCAAGCAAAAAAATCGCCAGCACACGGCTGGCGATTCATATCACTGTTTCTATGCCACGTTTAATGGCGTGATGCGCGTAATGGGGTATCGGCGCGTTTGATCGCTGATACTTTAAAGGCACCAACATGGTGATCCAAGGTTTTTGCTAAGCCCGCCAAATCTTGGCTGCTGGCTTCTAAGCTATGGCCGTCTTCTAAGCCCGCTTGGGCAGCTTGGTTGACGTTATCCATATTGACATTAATTTCGTTGGCCACGCTCGATTGTTCTTCGGTCGCGGTCGCAACATGGGTGTTCATGTCCAAGATGGTGCTCACTTGCGTGGCAATACTTTCTAAAGCGGTTAACGCTTGCTCAGTGGCACGGTTGCCCTCGGTGGTCAACGCTTTACTGGTATCCATCGCATCTACTGCGTTTTTCGCTTCTTGTTGCAGCTGATCAATCGTGGATTGAATTTCTTCCGTCGATTGGGAGGTTTTGGTTGCCAAGCTACGCACTTCATCGGCTACCACCGCAAAGCCACGACCGGCCTCACCGGCACGGGCTGCCTCAATCGCAGCATTAAGGGCAAGCAAGTTAGTTTGCTCAGAAATACCGCGGATCACATCCAGAATCGAGACAATCGACTGAGTGCGATCGGCCAGTGAGGTGATCACCGTCGACATGTTATCCATCTCGGTGTCGAGTTGGTTAATCGTCGCTGTTGCTTCGGTCAAGGTTTGCTTGCCGGCTTCGGTTTCGCTGTTGGCTGATGAAGCTGAGTCCGCGGCACTAGACGCGCTTTGCGAGATTTCATTGATGGTAGCAATCATTTCGTTCATCGAGGTCACCACCAGCAAAGCTTGCTCGCTTTGTGATTCACCGCGTTTCAATGAATGCGCCGCTTTATCGCGCAGAGACTCTGCCGAACGACCGAGCTCTTCGCCAGTTTCTACTACGTTGGCGATGATTTGGTCGATTTTCGCCACAAACGTGTTAAACGCCTCTGAGATACGGGTAATTTCGTTATTCCCAGTCACTGGCAAGCGCACGGTTAAATCGCCATCGCCTTTAGAGATATCCGCCAGCGCATGCTCTAGACCTTTCAGTGGCGCGAATAACCGGCCTAATAACCATACTAAGACCAAGGTACAACCGATAAAAATCAACCCAATCGCGATGAGCTGGGCAATCGCAATGCCATTGGCAGCCGCATCGACTTCGGTGATCGGGATCCCGACATCAAACGCACCCCACAAGCGACCATCGACGTAAACCGGCATCATGATGTCGTACACCCATACATCTTGCACATCCGCAAACCAGCGCGAATGCTGCGGTTGGCCTTGGCCAGCACCGGCAACGGTGTAATTATCGTTATAGACCTTATCAATTTTCTGTCTATCACTATGAGCAATGGCTTTGATGTTTTTATCAATCATCACCGCATAGGTAATGTCGTCGCGACCTTTGAGATCGGACACCATGTCTTGCAAATCGGCGGTGGGCGTGGAAGAGTTTTCTAAAATATATTCAGCACGATCGGCCAGTAACTCAGCCTGCGCCTGCGATCGTTTGAGAATAATATTGTCAATCTCGTCATGGGAGATAAAGGTGGTGGCGGTGATACTGGCAATGGCCGCAACCGCAAACATGGCGCATACCACGATCAGGATGAGTTTTTTCACTACGCTGACTTCCTATCTATGCATTACAACTGACACGGAGCATAGCGACAGGCCGGAGGAGAAACAAGCGATACCTCGCAAAAGACAAATTAGGATGGGAGTTTTACCACAAAAATAACCACTTTTATTTGACTCACGAGAAGGATAGTTAATTGTTCATCGCTTACGCGGCACCAAACCGGGTGGCAGGGAAATAGTTAAGCAGTTTATGCACCATAAAACACAACATCAGTGTTAACACGATAGCAACTAAGTTGCTGCTTACTCGATACAGGGCATCATACATAAAGTCTTGGGTGGGACTTAGATATTGCCCGAATAAGATGCCCAACGTTGCCATGGCACCAAATCCTACGCCTGATCCCCCAGCCTCTTTTAGGTGCGCTTTAGCAAATAACATGGTGCCAATCCACAGCAGCGGGATCACCAAGATCAGTACATTAAACCAATCATACAAAACGATCTGGCAGCCAATCCCATACACCACGCCTAACACCGTGCCGATCGCACGCTTACGGGCATAGCTAAGCGAGCCATTCCAATGCATCGGGAACAGCAACAACACGGTGGTGGCCTGTGCCGAGATAGAATCGCGCAAGTCAAACAACTGAAAGATAAAAAACGAGATCGTGGCCAAGGTGGCACCCATCAGTGCTTCGTGGCGCATCCGGTGCGACTGTTTTCCCCCTGCTGGTGCGGCAGGTGGCTGGCGAGGCGTGGCATCCGGTATTAACCAGGTAACCAAGTAAGCCACCGCAACCGACAAGATATTGGCCCCCAGATTACTAAAGATCAGGGTGTTAATCGGTAAATCGGGATAACTGGCAAAATGCAGCATGATGCTCAGGCTTAACACGCTATTGGCACCAAAGAGAAAGAAGCGCCCTTTCGACATACAGGCAAATTTGTAGGTGAACAATAAGAATACCAAAGGCGTCATCAAGCCCGGGTGCGCGCCAAATAATCCGCCCAACAATCCGACTTCTATTCCACTGATCACCGCTGAGGCCAAAAGCTGACGAGCCGCACGTCCATTGATCACAGGCACGAGGCCGAGGAGCAACATAGGGGTGACGGTAAAAAACACCCCAAAACTGCAGTCGAAAAACTTACAAATCGCAAACCCCAAGGTCGCGCCGGTGGCAATGCGCGCGCATTGGCGCACATCATTATCGCTTAGCGGGTGGTGCCATAAATTCATTGCACGCACCTTTAGTAGATGTAATGAAGCATACTAAGAAAACCGATTTGAGCCTTGGCCATCAAACCGCTTACCGCGCTCTCAGGCACTAGCTGTACCGTGGCACGTGCGCCGGTGGGCAGTGCATGAGGCGGCCATTGGTCAAGAGCAATATGCAGACGCATTCGCTGAGCATCACGCACCCAACGGTTGGAATTGGTGGGTGAGGCTAACTGACCATTAGCATCGATTTGCCCCGCACTGACACCAGCATCAATACTGGTAACATGGCCGGCATATAACGCGCCGGGTTCACTATCAAACGCCACGCGTACGGCATACCCTGCCTCAATATCTCGCACACTTTTTTCGCGAAATCGGCAATCACTTGCGCACGTTCAGACACCAGTGCCATGATCGGCTGCCCGGCACTGGCATAGGCGCCAACATCAAGCTGCAGGTTAGTGACCACCCCATCATGACTGGCGGTAACATCGGTGTAAGAGGCATTCAGTTGCGCTTTTTTAAGCTTTGAGAGCGCGACTTGCTCAGCAATATTGGCTGCACCATCACCACCACGCTGAATTTGTAGCGCGCTGACACGGGCTTTTGCCGCTTCCCATTTGGCGCGTGCCGTATTCGCGGCGCTGATCGCATCATCACGTTGCTGCTGCGAGACACCGTTTTTGGCAAATAAGGCTTTTAATCGTTTCGCCTCACGCGCTTTTTGTGCCAACACCGATGCTAACGCCGAGACATCTTGGCGCGCGGCCATCAGTGACGCATCCAGCTGGGCATTGGTTTGCCGTGCTTGCGCGAGGGCGAGCTTCGCCTGATCAACCGCAATGCGATACGGCGCGCTTTCAATCCGAAATAGCACATCGCCTTTATGAACGTCTTGATTATTGCCGACCGCGAGCGCGCTCACAGGGCCGCTTACTTGTGGGGCCACTTTGGTGACGGTACGCGTCACCATCGAGTGAGGCGTGAGTGGCATGGTGTTATCTGCAATTAAAAAATAACCAAAAAGGGTTAGAAAACTGAGCGCCGCTAGTTTTACCCAGCGAGAAAATTTTTCATCCGGTGTCATTGGTGCTTATTACCTTTACTAATCTGCATCGTGATTGATCAGCGTCGCGCTGAAAGCGTCGCACTGACAAATATCTATCGTCTTACTCTTCATTCATCCGAAGAAGATGCTGAATAATTGAGCGCGTTTTGATTGATGGTGACTAAAACCCTTTCCAGCGCGTCAAAATCTTCTGCCGCAATGCCAGAGAGCAAATGTTTACGCACCCGCAGCACTCGCGCTTCAATACGCGTCATCAAGTCACATCCGCTGTCGGTGACGTGTACCGTTCGGGTGCGCTTGTCTTCCGGCAAACAGCGCCGTGTGATCAGCCCTTGTTCTTCAAGATGTTTAAGCGTGCGCATCAAAGAACCAAGCTCAATTTCAAGCGCCTGTGCCAGCTCACTTTGGCTAATGCCATCCCCCAATCGGCGTAGCATCCACAGCGCACTCCAGCGTGGATAGCTCAGCCCCAGAGGTTCAAGCTCGGAATCAGCGACGCGGCGCCATAATCGGGCCGTACGCCCCAAATGCTCAGCAATCGACATGTGTTCGGGATGTGGCGATGTCATCGAGTGTTCTCCCTGTATTGCACGAACTACTTAGCCTGCTAAGTAATATGAGACAGGTAATATAGAATAGTTAGCAGGCTAAGTAAATATAAAAGTGATGTGTGTCACATAGTAATGGCAGATCGGTTTTGTGAAACGCGCTCGCTGCAAGATCGCAACTCTGATAATCTAGCTCGGGTCATCTTTCTGTTTGTAAAGGAATTACCATGCAAGATCTCTGGGATCGTCATATTCGGTATCGCAGCTATCAGATTGATGTGCCACTGGATCACCATGACGCCAATAGCACATCGATCTCAGTTTTTGCTCGTGAAGTGGTGGATACGCGCCATAACGACGCCGATTTGCCGTGGTTGGTGTATTTTCAAGGCGGGCCTGGAATGGAGTCTCCCCGCCCGAACGGCGCGAGCGGTTGGCTAAAACGCGCACTAAAAAACTATCGCGTGTTGTTATTCGATCAGCGTGGGACGGGCTTAAGTTCGCCGGTGAATCACCAAACCCTCGCCCATCTCACCGCCACCGAACAAGCAGACTATCTGAGCCATTTTCGTGCTGATAGCATCGTGAAAGATGCCGAGTGTCTGCGTCAGGCGTTAGGCATTAAGCAATGGGCGATCCTCGGTCAAAGCTTTGGTGGGTTCTGTGCCCTGACCTATTTGTCATTCTTTCCGCAATCCCTGTCGCGCGCGTTTGTTACCGGCGGCATTCCACCCATTGAGGGACATGCCGATGCGGTATATCAAAAAACCTATCAGCGGGTGGAAGATAAGAACCAGCAGTTTTTCGCCCAATTTCCGGATGCGCAAGCCCGGTGCCACGAGATTGCCCAATATCTGCAAAACAACGAAGTGACTTTGCCAAATGGGCAGCCGTTTACCGTGGAGCAGTTCCAAACCATTGGCCTTAATCTCGGCCGCGGTCATGCGGGGCTGCCGCTTTATTACTTACTAGAACGTGCATTTATTGAGGTGAATGGCGAGCGTGTGCTGAGCTATCCATTCCTTGATGCCATGCAGGCTGATCAAGGGTATTTAACCAACCCTGTCTACGCTATCTTGCATGAATCGATTTACTGCCAGCAGCAAGCCTCGCAGTGGTCGGCACATCGCGTGCGCCATCAGTTCCCGCAGTTCCACTATCAGCCCGACCAGCCCTTTCGCTTTACTGGCGAAATGGTCTATCCTTGGATGCTTGATCAACTCGCCACGCTGAAACCACTCAAAGACGCCGCGATGTTGCTGGCGGAAAAAACTGATTGGCCTGCGCTGTATGATCTCGAGGTACTAAAATGCAACACGGTGCCGCTTGCCTGTGCCACCTATGTGGATGACATGTTTGTCGAGTTCGATTATTCCCGTCAAACCTTGGCAAACATTGCCAACAGTCAGGCTTGGATGACCAACGAGTACGAGCACAACGGCATCGGCGTTGATGGCGAACGTATTTTAGATCGCTTGATGGAAATCGGCGATAATCTTGCCGCTATGCCAGCTTAATGATGTTCCGCTGGGGTAATTCTGTCATAACGGCATTGCCGCAGCGGACTTTTTTACCCCATCAAACTGTGATCTAATTCAAATCAATTATTGGCGCTGATAAAGGTGATACGCTGGCTGACAATACGTAGCACATCAGTGAAACGTATAAAAACGTTCGCTTACGACCGTCTAGCCAGTGTACCGCTCACTCGATCGTTTTTATCTTGGTCAAGCTAAATAGTTAGACATCGGTCAAGCGCTTGCATGTTATGGTAATTGACGTAGTATAAATACGTTCTCTCAAGGTACAGGACGTTCCCACTACGGTGTCAGCGGTAAAATAGGTGCCACTGTATACCGCGACTTTCCTTTTCAAACTTTGCGTTCACACAAATGAAATTTGTAAGTAAATCAGGCAAAAAAAGAGCCATCTTTTACAAATCCAGTGTTTTCTTTGATAAATTATGGTCACGCGATAAAACCCCCGTTTCTATCCTTTTACTCGCGGTTATCATCGGCTTTCTAGGCGGCGTCGTTGTCACCCTTTTCGAGCTCGCGATCCATACCCTTTCTCAGTCAAGAACTGACTGGCTAGACAGCAACATTAGCTCAATGATTCCATTGGGATTACTCGCTTTTATTATCAGTGCCGGCCTGGCCTTAATTGGCTACTGGCTTGTTCATCGATTTGCTCCCGAGGCCGCAGGCTCAGGGATCCCTGAGGTGGAAGGCGCGATGGAAGGTATTCGTCCTACGCGGTGGTGGCGGGTAATCCCAGTGAAATTTTTTGGCGGTTTGGGGGCTCTGGGCTCAGGCATGATTCTGGGCCGCGAAGGGCCAAGCGTGCAAATCGGTGCCAATATTGGCCGCATGGTCACCGATACGTTCCGCATCAAAGACAGAAACAGTAACCAAACACTGCTTGCATCCGGCGCTGCCGCCGGTCTTGCTGCGGCGTTTAATGCCCCGCTCGCGGCGATCATGTTCGTGGTTGAGGAAATGCGACCTCAGTTTCGTTACACCTTGATCTCGATAAAAGCGGTGATCATTGCTGCGATTATGGCCGATATCGTCTTTCGTTATATTAATGGCCAAGAGGCGGTAATTGTGCTACCTCAGTACGAGACACCACCGCTTATCTCGCTGTGGTTCTTTCTGCTGCTAGGCTGTTGTTTTGGGATATTTGGCGTCCTGTTTAATTTTATGATTATGCGTTTTCAGGATTTCTTCCAGCGCTTTTATCAGAAGAGCCAAAAACGAATTTGGTTAGTCGGCGCGACCTTGGGCGGTTTCTTTGGTCTACTACTCATTTATGCCCCAGAATTGACCCATGGTGGTATCAACCTAGTTCCCGACTTCGTCACCTTAAACTATTCGGTCAGTGCGCTGTTATTTATCTTCTTGGCTCGAACATTGCTCACCGTGATTTGTTTTAGTTCGGGTGCACCTGGGGGCATTTTTGCCCCGATGTTAGCGCTCGGTACCTTGCTAGGCACGGTATATGGGGTCGTCGTTGCCAATATATACCCAGAAATGGGCATGGAGCCAGGTATGTTTGCCATTGCGGGTATGGGCGCCTTGTTTGCCTCCACGGTACGCGCCCCCATTACCGGGATTTTGTTGGTGATTGAAATGACCAATAACTATTATCTGATTTTGCCGCTGATTATCACCACCCTCGGCGCAACCTTGGTCGCGCAGCTACTTGGCGGACAACCGATTTATACCGAGCTATTGCGTCGTAAAGTGCGCGAGCAAAAGCTGCGGATAGAGAAATCAGCAGAATCATAATCCATGCTTTTCAAAGATGGCGGCGAACTCACCGCTGTCTTTCATTTCTCTCAGTGCAGCATCCAATGGCTCAACTAATGTCTGATGCCGCTTATGAACAACGAGGTAGACGGGGATAGATTCGACCGGTTTATCTCCCATACGAACAGCAGTGAGTTGCTCATTCTTAAGCACACTTTTAATACCAACGTAACCTACCATCGCTTGTACACGATTACTGTTGACCATCTTTAATGCGGCGCGCTCTGTTCTAACTCTCACGATTTCCCATTGATATTTTTCCGCGATCTCCTCTACAATTTTATCGCCAATCACACCTACAATACGTTGATAATTCGTTGGATCTAACACATGCGTATACCCAAATAGATAATAATCCACCGATAACAATGGCTCTGTAGGATAATAAGCTTGAGAAGTACTTTGATAAGCCAAACGTGTACGTCCAAAGTCAGCATCGATAATGCCTTTTTCTAGCGCATCCTCAGCACGGGAAAATGGCATTTCTATCCATGATAGATCGATGTTTGGATCAACGGAGTAAAAAGCACGCTCTAGTATCGCTTTGGTTGCTGATGACATCGCATCGGTATGATCTCGGTACGCAATCGTAAACGTATTCCCCAGCGCACTCAAAGGTAACCAGCAAACTACCAGTACCCACCATTTCGCCACATTTTTATCCTCATTTTTTCTTCGTCATTTTAGATTAGAAGAGGGCTCTATCCGCGTCTATATTTTTCATTGTTAAGCGACGGCATCACATATGTTGCCCTTTATGCCCTCATGGATAATGGCACCGTTTGGCGCGACTTGTGTGATCTTGTTTGCAGCGCCTCAGTCACCGCTAGCGCAACCGAGAAATGTGATTGTGGGTCACTTACTAACCGCCGGTGTTGGGCTTGCCATGCTTTATGGCGTGGGAAATGAGAGTTGGATGATCGCACTAGCAGTCGGCCTTGCGATTATGCTGATGCAAGTATGTCGCGCAGTTCGCCCCCCTGCAGGGGCGAGTCGTACGAGGCTTAGGAACCGGTCATCGACTCGCTACCCCCGGCAGTTGTCTCTGGTTATTGTTGATGTCCTTTGACGATATTTGCGACATTGATAGCGCGCTGAGGTAACTCGCGTCCAGCAAGAGACGATAGATATAAGGTTTCGCTGACCGGTGCGGGCAAGTGATGCACTTTGATAGAATCTTGCTGAGCAAAGGCGGCGACGGCATTGGCAGGTAACACGGTGAAGCCTAACCCACGCGAAACAGGTAGCAGAATGAGTCCAATTTGATTGGAAAAACCAGACTGCTTGATAGGGCGCAATTGGGCCGCTTGATATTGCTCGAAGTTCGCTCCGAGTAATAGCTCGGCGTGATGTCTGGCATCTGGATGGTCAATAAACCCGAGCTGGCAGAGTGTTTTCCAGTTGGGCGTTTCAATATTACGCGGTGTCACTAGCAACAAAGATTCTTCGCCGATGGGTTCAGACTGAATATCGGGATCAACCGGGCAGTCGGTCGTCAAGCCGATATCAATAGTGTTATTCAAGATCGCATTTTGAATGTCGCTATTTGGCGCGAATCGATAGTTAATGGGTAAGCGGTTAATAAACCGGTGAGCGCCTACTCGACATCACTGAGTTCCATACACCATGGCATCAGATCTGACATATCGTCCGATGGCGAGCGCTTAGGTAATTCAGCGAACAGGTGCCGGAAGTAATAATAGGGATTGATGTCATTGGCACGGCATGTCATCACCAAGCTATACAGATTGGCA
>NZ_AQOD01000145.1 GCF_000513715.1 Salinivibrio socompensis S35 | reverse complement strand
TTACTGGTGCCGAGTACCAAGCCTACTTGCCGTTAGGCAATATGTCGACATCTTTGTAGACACGCCCTTTAGCATTAAGCGTAATTGCAATATCGCTGGTGGCCATGAGGACAACAGTAAGGGCGATGAGTATAATCAATATCATTATCGCCTGACGAGTGAGGCGCCGGAGAGCATGGTGCGCTTTATCCCTTTTCTTTGACGGACTGCACTCGATGATAGCGGGTGCGGCAAGTGGGTGGAATATTAGCAAAAAAAGCGCCTGAGTAGGCGCTTTTTTCTGTCAGTCTTTAGTTAAAATGAGGTGCGCTTGTAAGCCCGGTATTCGGGCGACCAAAAACTCTCCTCGATACGCTTTTTCAGTGCCTCATCAGACAGTTCAGCCGCGATACCTTCCTTAATCGCTTCTTTGGCAACCGCGAACGCAATTCGTTTGGATACGTGAGTAATGTCCTCCAGCGGCGGCAACAGGGCGCCGATACCGCGCTTCGCCAGGGGAGAGCACTCAGACAGTGCTCGCGATGAAGCCATCAGCATGCCATCGGTGACACGAGAGGCACCGACAGCTAATACGCCAAGACCGATCCCAGGGAAAATATAGCTGTTGTTACACTGTGCGATAGGGAAGGTTTTCCCGTTATCTAAACGGACAGGCTCAAACGGACTTCCCGTCGCAACCAGCGCCTGGCCATCGGTCCAACGCAAAATATCAAATGGCGTTGCTTCGACCCGACTGGTTGGGTTAGACAGGGGAAAAATGATCGGACGTGGGCAGGTTGTATGCATCGCTTTGATCACATCTTCAGTAAATAGCCCTGGCGCACCCGACACGCCGACGAGGACGGTCGGTTTCGCATTTCGAACCACGTCTAACAGCGAGATGTTGCTATCTTCTAGCTGCCAATCTGATAGCGCACCGCTTTTTTGTACCAGCTTTTGTTGGAAATCGAGCAGGTTTGGCATCGCATCCACTAATAGGCCCCAGCGGTCGACCATATACACACGAGAGCGAGCTTGTTCATCTGAAATGCCTTCCGAGACCATTTGTGCAATGATGGCTTCGGCGATGCCACAACCGGCAGATCCTGCGCCTAAGAAGGTGATCCGTTGCTCAGACAACTTAGTGCCTGCTGCTTTACACGCGGCAATTAATGAGCCCACGGTGACGGCTGCGGTCCCTTGAATGTCATCATTAAAGCAGCAGACCTTGTCTTTATACCGCTCCAGGATTGGCATGGCATTCTTTTGCGCGAAATCTTCAAATTGGATTAAGGCTTCTGGCCAGCGGCGTTGTACCGCTTGGATAAACTCTTCAATGAATGCATCGTACTCTTGGCCACTAATTCGAGTGTGGCGCCATCCCATGTACATAGGGTCAGAGAGCCGTTGTGGGTTGTTTGTCCCGACGTCCAAGACAATGGGGAGGGTATAAGCCGGGCTTATCCCGCCGCATGCGGTGTACAGCGATAGCTTACCAATCGGGATCCCCATCCCCCCGATCCCCTGATCGCCCAACCCTAAAATGCGTTCGCCATCGGTGACGACAATCACTTTGACATTATGGCGCGAGGCATTGTTTAAAACATCATCAATGCGATCACGGTTTGGGTAGGAAATAAACAAACCACGACCGCGACGATAAATACTGGAAAAGCTCTCACACGCGGCCCCGACCGTCGGGGTATAGATAATCGGCATCATCTCGGTGATGTGGTTCGATACCAGTCGGTAAAACAGCGTTTCATTGGTGTCTTGAATATTTCTGAGGTAGATATGTTTATCAATGTCGTTTTCAAAACGTTGGTATTGCTGGTAGGCGCGCTCTGTTTGTTCTTCAATGCTTTCTATCGCATCTGGCAATAGCCCTTCTAAGTTAAAGAATTTGCGCTCTTCGACACTGAATGCGTTACCTTTGTTTAACAAGGGCGTTTCGAGTAAGGCTGGTCCCGCGTAGGGGATATAAAGAGGACGTTTTTGGTTATTCATGAATGATCAGACTCGATATTTCTTTTCGTTGGATAGAGATGACGAATGTTGGGCGTTATCATAGGCCTTCATGGCGTTTAATGTCCTTTGCCGAACGCGTTTGTGCGTGACGCGGCGGCGATAGCCCCAAGCGATTTGTAATAAGGGGTAAAGTTTAGTCATGAATGGTGACCTAATTCAACTTTTTTACCGCATTGTGTGGCGTGGGTTTAGATCACATACATGATCAGAATTGCGCAAGAGAAGGCCGAGGCGTCTATACTTGGTATATTGGTTGCAACAGCCAAGTTAAAATCAACTGGTCGGTGGCCGTCACACGGTGGCCGTCAACAATCGACTGAAAGCGAATAATAAGATGTTGGCTGTACACATTTAATGGAAGGTAAAGAGAGGTAGTCCAATGAAGTCACTTATCGCCGCCAGCTTGCTGGTTTTTTCAACCACGACACTCGCCGCTAATTTAAGCGATTTAGATTATATTACTGAGGTGTATCCCCCGTTCAATTATGAAGAGCGTGGTGAGTTAAAAGGGATTGCGGTTGATTTTCTCGAGGCCGCCACTAAAGCGGCGGGTGAACCGATTAGCCGTGATCAAGTGAAACTGCAACCGTGGGCGCGTGGCTATGCGACTGCTTTGTCTGATCCAAATACTGTCCTTTTCTCAACCACGCGCACCGATGAGCGTGAAGATAAATTTAAATGGGTTGGACCGATTACTGATACCAAAATTGTGGTTTGGGCGCCGAAGAGCAAGGGGATAACGATCAACAACGCGAGTGATTTCACTAATTATAAAGTTGGTGTGGTGCGTGACGATGTTGGTGAGCATCTATTGCGTTCTATGGGCGTGGATCAAAGTGTACTGCGCTTGTCACCAAAGCCAGATTTATTGGCAAAGCAGCTAGCCGCGGGCCGGGTCGATATGTGGGCTTACGAAGAAAACGTGAGTGCGTATATCATGAGCCAGAGCAATATTGATACGAGCCAGTTTGAGGTGGTACATGTGTTAAACGAATCTCAACTTTACTACAGCTTGAGTAATAACACACCAGACAGCTATGTTGAAAAACTCCAAGCGGGCGTTGACCAAGCGATCATGGACGGCACGCTCGATGAGATAAAAAATAAGTATAAGTAAAGCGTGCTGATAGAACGACAAAACGGGTGCGTAAAGCGCCCGTTTTTAGTTTGCTCGCCCAAATATGAACGGTTAGCCCAATATGAACGGTTAGTCGCGAAAATTCTCAAACTGAAAAGGTTGCTCAAAATCGCTATCTTTGATCAATTGAATAACCGCCTGTAAATCGTCACGCTTTTTACCGGTAACGCGCACTTGCTCACCCTGAATTTGTGTTTGTACCTTCATCTTGGCATCTTTGATGGCTTTGGTGATTTGTTTCGCCACTGGCGTCTCTATGCCGTTTTTGAACTTCACCAGTTGTGAAAAGCTCTTGCCGGAATGGACCATTTCCTGACTATCCATCGCGCGTGCATCGACGCCTCGCTTGGCCAAGTTGCTGCGGAGCATATCCATCATTTGATTAACTTGAAAATCAGCCTCAGCAATCACTTTTACGGCTTCTTTATCCAAGTCAAAACTGGCTTCCACACCACGAAAATCAAACCGTGTTGCCAGTTCTCGATTGGCATTATCAACGGCGTTCTTGAGTTCAACTTTGTCAATTTCAGACACAATATCAAACGAAGGCATAGTCTTATCCTGGTTGGGGGCATGCACTGGACATACCCATGATCAATAAATGGTTATATATTTTTTCTCGCCGTGACAGCGTTAGCCAGCTGTGCCAACAGATGCTCGGTATCTTCCCAGCTGAGGCAAGGGTCGGTAATTGACTGGCCATAGATGCGTGACTCGGCATCTCCCATTGCTTGATTACCTTCTTGTAAAAAACTCTCAGCCATAATGCCCGCAATCGCTTGCTCGCCATGTTGAATTTGTGCAGCGATATTGGCACACACTTCTAATTGACGATGATGCTGTTTTTGGCAATTACCATGCTAAAGTCAACCACAAGCTTGGCGGGTAAGCCAAAATCAGCTAGCGTCTTCGCGGCTGCCTGCACATCGTGCGCGTAATAATTCGGTTGATGCCCCCCGCGCAAAATAACATGACCGTCGGGGTTACCAGCGGTGCGATAAATCGTCATGGCGCCGTGTTTGTCCGGCGAGCAGAAAAGGTGCGATTCACGGCTCGCACGAATGGCGTCGACGGCAATACGAATATTACCATCGGTGCCATTTTTAAATCCAACGGGGCTTGAGAGGCTGATGCCATCTCGCGATGGATTTGCGATTCGGTGGTTCGCGCCCCAATCGCGCCCCAGCTGATCAAATCAGCAATATACTGACCGGTAATCATATCGAGAAATTCGGTAGCAGTCGGGAGGCCCGTTTTATTGATATCGAGCAGTAACTCACGCGCAGTGAATAGCCCGGCACGAATATCACCGCTGCCGTCGAGGTGGGGGTCGTTGATTAGACCTTTCCAGCCGACAACCGTGCGCGGTTTTTCAAAGTAAGTGCGCATTACCACCAATAATTGGTCGGTATATTGATCGGCAAGGGCTTTGAGTTTTGCTGCATAATCACGCGCCGCATCCGGATCATGAATCGAGCAAGGGCCAACAACCACTAATAGCCGAGAATCCTGGCCATTGAGAATATCGCTGATAGCGCGCCGTGCGGTGGTAATATGGTGAGCAACACTGTCGGTGATGGGATGGGCAGCTTCCACCTCTGCAGGCGTAGGCATGGTATCAACCACGCGGGTTCGAAGCTCGTCAGTTTTCAGTGGCATAGAGGACAGCCTTCCTCACATTTTTATCTGTTGCGAAGCCAGTAAGATAGCAAAAAAAGCGGCCTGTGAAAGCATCAATGTGATATCTGTTGGATTTTTTCTTCCAGGGCTGGAAGGTGTCACGCCCACCGATAGGTTACGCGTGACCATAATTGCAGCGCTATTATATGACCCTGTCACTCACTCTCGTCAATCTGCACTTGCACTACCCAGAACTACGATGAACAACTCAACGTTAGATCTTTGTCTTCATCTGCGGGACGTTGTGCGAGGTGGGCAAGTGACGGGTGTGCATCAAAGGGCGCCGATAACACAGTGATAAGATCGTGCGTAGGCTGCATGTCACCTTGCTCTGCGGCATCAATGGCTTGCTGAGCCAAATAGTTACGTAAAATAAACCGAGGGTTTGTTGCCTGCATACACTGAAGTCGCGCGTGCGAGTCAAGGTGATGAACACGCTGATGGTACTCACTAAGCCATTCACTCAAGCTATCGGTGTCAGCGATGAGCTCAGAAAACTGACTGAGGGTTTGTGCGGTGACGAGTAAATCGCTTTCAATTTCACTGAGTCGGCGAAAGAAGAGGGTGTAATCTGCCCGATTGGTCTCCAGCAAGGCAAAGAGCGCATTAAACAAACGGCTATCACCTTGCTGTGCGTCCGGTAGGCCTAATTTATCACGCATGGCTTTGCTGTATGCCACTTGTAAATGCTGTTCATAGCCGCCGAGAATGTCGTTGATCACCTCACTGTCGAGCAACGGCGTGAACGCGTAGCCCAATGCCGATAGGTTCCAAAGTCCAATGGCGGGTTGTTGGTTGAACGCGTAGCGTCCGGTGTAATCGGTATGATTGCAAATATTGCTGGGGTTGAAATCATCCAAAAAGGCATAAGGGCCATAGTCAAAGGTTTGACTCAGAATCGACATGTTGTCGGTATTCATCACCCCATGGTTAAAACCGACCGCTTGCCATTTGGCGATCATTTCTGCTGTACGCTCGACGATTTCTTGCAACAATGCCGCATACGGTTTCTCGGCATCGGCAAGCTCAGGAAAGTGGCGTGCAATCACATAGTCAGCTAGCGTGTGTAATGCGTCGTGCTGTTGGCTGTAAAACAAATACTCAAAATGGCCAAAACGGACATGGCTTTCCGTGATTCGGAGTAAGGTTGCGGCAGTCTCGATGCGCTCGCGCATGACCGGCGTGTCGCTGGTGGCCATGGCAAGCGCCTGAGTAGTTGGGATGTCAAGCCCGCGCATCGCGGCACTGGCTAAATATTCACGCAGCGTTGATCGCAGCACGGCTCTGCCATCGCCATGGCGGCTATACGGTGTTTTACCCGCGCCTTTTAGGTGCCAATCCCACAGTGTTCCGGTGTCATCGCGCCATTCTCCCAGTAACACACCACGTCCATCACCTAGCTCTGGATTGTATTGACCAAACTGATGCCCTGTGTATTTCATGGCAAAAGGCGTACGGCCGGCCAAGGGTTGCTCTGCCGATAATAACGCGCGAAAGGTATCGCTTTTGATGTCGGCATCGGTTAAGCCGAGTTTTTCCGCCAATGTGGCGTCGTAGGTCAAAATCCGTCCGTTCTCGAGCGGCGTGGGTGTGACGGCTTTGCCGAATGCGCTGCCCAACTGGCTAAAACTAAACCGAATATTTTCACCATTAAATACTGCCATGTGTCCCCCTTGGTTGCTCTCGTTAGCCTAACAGGGTGACGGTGACTAACAAGAGACAGAAAGTAAGGGTATTTTTTCTACAACTGGTGAGATCAGCAACGCATCTAAGGTGTAAATTGCGTATACTCATGGGCATTATTTTTTATCGTGTTGATACAATGATTAAACTAGGCCAATTTAATACGCTCACCGTCGTCAAACAGGTAGACTTTGGCGTGTTCCTGGATGGTGATGACTTCGGCAATATCCTCCTCCCAAAGCGTTATGTCCCACAGAATACACAACTTGGTGATGACCTTGATGTGTTTATTTATTTCGATTCTGAAGATGACATCATTGCGACCACAGAAATGCCGTATGCCCAGGTCGGTGAATTTGCATCGTTGCGGTGTGTGGGCGTCAATTCAGTGGGCGCGTTTGTCGACTGGGGGTTGAGTAAAGACCTGCTGGTGCCGTTTAGCGAGCAACGGACGCGCATGGAAGAAGGCAAACCGTATGTTGTGCGTATTTATACCGACAAGGCGTCAGGGCGTATCGTTGCGAGTCGTAAATTTAACAAGTTTATTAGTGATGCGCAGCCCAAAGTAGAGAAGGGTGACAAGGTTACGGTACTGATCACGGATAACACCGATTTAGGCTACAAGTGTGTGGTCGATAATCAACACTGGGGGCTGATTTATCGCGCTGAAGCGTTTGGTAAGCTGTTTATTGGTAAAAAGCTCAGCGCCTACGTCAAACATGTGCGTGACGATGGTAAAATGGATTTGTCGCTACAAAAGCCAGGTAAAGCCCGTGTCGACGAATTGGGTGACAAAATCTTACAAACGCTGGAAAAGAAAGACGGCTTCTTACCTCTTAATGATAAAAGCTCGCCTGACGCTATTTTCGCCTTATTTCGCACCAGTAAAGCGACCTTCAAAAAGACATTGGGTGGTTTATATAAACAGCGAAAAATCCGGATTGAACACGATGGAATTTACTTGATCGGGTCTGAATAGCGATAGAACGATTGCGTGACACTGTCACTTGATACAAACAAAAAAATGCCCGGTACGTCCTCTGTTCCGGGCTTAGGGAAAAGGCTCACGAGAGCCAGATGCAAATTTAACGCTTATTTCACTAAAGTGTAGTCTATCAGTAGCGTATTGCCAGCGCGTGAGTGTGTTTTGTCATCTTTGCCATTGAACGCGATGTGCGCAACAACGATATAAGGGCATCAGGCATCATCTTAGGTCCGTGATGCCCTGATGCCCTGATGCCCTGATGCTCATGGCTTGGGAATGGGGGTCTGCCATGCCTTCCACGCTTGTTTACCTTCTTTGTGAAGTAAAAAATGGTGTTGATCTTGAGCGATAGGCTGAAGCGGTTGGTCGTCAGGGGTTGAGAAAGCAACTCCGCCTTTAAGCAAGCTATCAATGGTACCGCTTTTTAAATCGGCACCGGTTAACCCAATCGATACATCGACCCCCGACTGGTTCCAAAACACAGAATTCTCGCGAACTAAGTAGGTATATTCGGGGGCGATGTGTAATTCGAACAAAACGCGATCGGCGAGTTCGCCGAGTGTCACTGTAGCGACGGTACCGACTTCTATCTCTCGATAGAGTACGGGCGTCCCCGTGGTCACTGAATGGCGCGCATCACTCTCTAGGATCAATGTGAGTCCTTGCGGGTACTTAGGCGTATCATGAAGGATAAACTGCTGAGAAAATTCCCCTCGGCCCGGCTCGACGGAGATATACGTACCAAATAAGGAGTCTAAGTTTTCGGTTTTGGTCAGACTTAATACGGGCTGCGTCAACCAGAAATAACTCCCTTGACGCGCCAAGGGTTGTTATATTTCGGGTAGAGCCGTGCTTGTATACGGACCTGCTCTTGGCTGAAATTTGGCGACATATCGATCACTTCGCCAACATCGACACCTTGATAGCGAATAGCACTGCCTATTTTTATCCCATTGGCTTGGTTTACCGTCAACGTAATATCAACGCCGTATTGGGCCGCTTCTTGTCTGGAAGGGTAGAGCTTCCACTCTCCCTGGCGTTGATTACTGATCCCTGGCATATCGGCAAACGCGATGCCGCCGTTGAGCAGTGAACGTACCGAGCCTGTGTTAATTTCGACGCCACTTAAATTGGCTTTGATATCCAGTCCAGATTGATTCCAAAAGACTGTGTTGCGATGAATTAAATGCTTGTATCGGTTACTGACGGCAATGGCAATCGTGACACTCTGACCGTTTAATTGGTAACCCTCCACCTCACCGACGATAAAGTTCCGATACATGACAGGGCTGCCTTCGCTAATACTGGGTAAGCGATCAGCCACAAGCGTAAAGCGTGTTTGCCCTTGTGTGTTTTGCTTGGCGTGTTTCGCCTGGATCGATGAGGTATAAAGCGGGTAGGAGTCATTGACGCCTTTGGCACCTTGGCTAGTGAAGCTAAGTGCCGGATCGGCGATTTGTTCCATCGCAGGCACAACCACATCAAGCCCTTCACCCGAGAGTTGACCGGTAATGCCGCCGAGAATGAAAAATTGCGACGCTTGTTTTACCAAATGACGATGTTTTGGGTCGATGACCACATCTATTGTGACATTGTCACGTTTATTTAAGCCGATGTGGTCAATAAAACCGACCTGGATGCCTCGATGTAACACTTTTGTGTGCTGCTTAAGGCCATAAGCATCGTCGGCGGTCAAGGTGACGGTCAATGCATTGTCTTGTTGCTTACGTTGTTGGTGCTGAGTGCTTGCGGTAAAAAGGTGGCCCGCCTTGACGTGGGCTGCGTCCGCTGAGCCAGGCTCGATAGATAAATAATTGCCAAGTACGAGGTTGCCGATGTTTTTTAAGCCATCAAACCCGATTTGTGGTTGCTCGATCCGTATGCGTGTGTCTTGGCTCAATAGCCAGGTCATGCTGGGGTCGAGTTTGGCGGTGGCGATAGGATCAGGGTGGCTTTCAGTCATATCAATACGTGTAATTTCACCGACTTCTAACCCTTGATAAGTGATGCGTGTACCTTGACCTGGCAGGCCATGATCTTGGGGCAAGGCGATTTTTATAGCGTGCCCTCGGGCGGCATGGGCGAGGCTAGAATATAATTGAAATGGCTGAATCGCATCGGATTGTGCGCTGTCAGCTGGGGAATCGAAAGCAATGCCTCCTGCAATTAAGCTTGCGATACTATCCAACTCGAGTTCGATGCCTGAGGCATCGAACCGTGTTTTCAGCCCACTGACCGACCAAAAACGTGTCTTTTCTTTCAGTAGGTGTGCGAACTGAGGTTCAATCAGCGCAGAAAGTGTCACGCCTTGCGCGTCAGTGTCGAGGCGATAGCTATAAACCTCGCCCACGTGAATTTTGCGGTAATAAAGCGGCGATCCGACATTGAGTGAGCGAGGGTCGGTGCCTTAGCTTTACGGTGGTTCCTGCCTTTTCTGCCATATCTGTCGGCGGCTCATCGCGGGCGGTAAAGGTCAGGCGAGGCTCGCCGTCTCCTGGCTGCAGCGCGATATAGTTCCCCGATACTAAGGTTTCTAAGCCACTGATCCCCGTGATGGAGGCGCGAGGTTTGACCAGCCAAAATTGGGTACCAGATGTTAAAAGCTGCGTGGCTTCCGGATAGATGTTGGCATCGACATAAATACCATCAAGATCGTCAGCCAAAGTAATGTTGCGCACCTTTCCGATCTCTAGCCCTTGATAGCGGATAATGGTTCGTCCAGCTTCCAACCCTTGGGCATCACTAAAGAGAATTTGGATCCGTTGTCCGGCTTCATTGATTGACTGAAACACCAACCATGCGGCTAAACCCAGAGCCAGTATAGGGAGTATCCATAGTGGAGACAGCCCATACGTGGTTTTAATGATCGGTGAAGGTAGGTCGTGTCTGTCGCTCATGATGATCCCATATCAAACGCGTATCAAGAAATTCGGTGGCGAGCATGGTTAATACCACGACGATGCCAAAAGCGATGGCGCCCGGCCCGGGGGTAAAGTCAATAATACGTCCACGATCGACTAAGGCGACCATAAATGCAATCACGAATAAGTCCATCATTGACCATTTGCCAATCCACTTAACGCCACGATATAGCCACATATGTTGGCGAGGGGTGATGGCAGTGCGGCGCCGAAAACTGATTAATATTAATCCTA
>NZ_AQOD01000144.1 GCF_000513715.1 Salinivibrio socompensis S35 | reverse complement strand
TTAGGCCTTAATTAGCGAAAATTTAAGCATCAAAGCAGATTGACGTAAGACTTTGATGAGACAGAATTGGTGCGGAGTGGTAGTTCAGTTGGTTAGAATACCGGCCTGTCACGCCGGGGGTCGCGGGTTCGAGTCCCGTCCACTCCGCCACTACTTAGAAACCCTAGCTGAAAAGCTGGGGTTTTTTGCGTTTTAAGCCCCAACATTCATATGCTGGGGCTTTTTTGTATCCCTATCGCATGGTATCGAGTAAGGCATTCAATAATGGTTCTTGGGCACGAGATGCTTTACAACATAATCCAAGCTCTAGCGGTTGTACTATCTCTTGACGCAATCGCTCAACTCTGTCTTTTACTGGGCTGTTATCAATTACCACATCGGGGGCGACCCCAACACCACAGCCTAACGCCACCATACTGACAATAGCCTCGTGACCGGATATTTGTGCATAGATATTGGGCTCGATGGCTTTGCTGGCTAACCACAAATCAGCGAGTTCGCGCGCTGTTCCCGCTTCGGGCAATATTAAAGGTGTGTGTTGCCAGTCAATCGCTTGCAGATCAATGCCACTACTTGCCATTGCAGGCGCAATGACAGACAAGCTCACGGTATCAATGGGTTGAAAGACTAAGCTTGACGATAAATGTTTAGGTTTGGCTGCAATGGCAATATCGGCGCTATTATCTTGTACCTTTTCTTCTGCCTGAGCGGGATCTCCGGTCAACAGCTGTAACTCGATATTGGGATATTGCTGACGAAAGCGGGCAAGTAACTCCGGTAAATGGCTATAGCTAGCGGTCACCGAGCAAAAAAGCGTCAGTTTGCCACCGAGCAATGAAGCATGTTCATTAATATTAGCTTTAGTGGTATGCCATAGCTGTAAGATTTCTCGCGCCACGGGTAATAAAGTTTTTCCTGCGGGCGTTAAGGTAACGGCTTTGTTAGTCCGAATAAACAACGGCTGACCGATGTCCTCCTCAAGCCTTTGAATAATCCGACTTAAGGCCGATGGGCTAGCATGCATGGCTTTTGCCGCGCGGGTATAGCTCTTAGTATCACACAGGTGAAGAAAACCAGTCAGTTGTTTTGCATTCATGGCTTGTTCTTGCTTTATTTGCAATGTCATGTTGTGAATATATCACTTTAGGCAACATGACGGTTAAGGTAGTATTAAAATTAAGCGGTGAAAACACACCCAATCATGGATTCGAATCAATGGAGCACCCTATGGCGAACTACTTTAATACCCTGAATTTGCGTCAACAATTGGAACAATTAGGCGTTTGTCGATTTATGGATCGCGACGAATTTGCCAGCGAGGCCGAATTCCTCAACGGTAAAAAAGTGGTGATTGTGGGTTGTGGTGCACAAGGTTTCAACCAGGGGCTGAACATGCGCGACTCTGGTCTCGATGTGGCTTATGCATTGCGTCAGGCGGCGATTGATGAAAAACGTGCCTCATATCAAAACGCGGTGGATCACGGGTTTGAGGTAGGTAGCTATCAGAATTTGATCCCGCAAGCGGATTTGGTGATTAACCTCACCCCAGATAAGCAACACTCCAACGTGGTAGAAACCGTGATGCCGCTGATGAAAGATGGCGCTGCGCTCGGTTATTCACATGGCTTTAATATCGTCGAAGTGGGTCAGCGCATCCGTGAAGACATTACTGTCGTTATGGTGGCGCCTAAGTGCCCAGGTACCGAAGTGCGTGAAGAGTATAAACGCGGTTTTGGTGTCCCGACTTTGATTGCGGTCCACCCAGAAAATGACCCTAAAGGCGATGGGTTTGAGATTGCCAAAGCATGGGCCGCTGCAACCGGTGGTCATCGTGCAGGAGTGCTAGCGTCTTCTTTTGTGGCGGAAGTAAAATCAGACCTGATGGGTGAGCAAACTATTTTGTGTGGCATGCTGCAGGCAGGCTCGGTTGTTTGCTATGAGAAAATGATTGCAGAGGGTGTTGAGCCAGGCTATGCCGGCAAGCTTATTCAGTACGGCTGGGAAACCATTACCGAAGCACTGAAGTTCGGTGGTATTACGCATATGATGGATCGCTTGTCTAACCCCGCGAAAGTGAAAGCCTTTGAGCTGTCTGAGTCGCTTAAAGAGCTGATGAGTCCCCTGTATAAAAAGCACATGGATGACATTATCTCTGGTCACTTTTCTGCAACGATGATGGCGGATTGGGATAACGACGATAAAGAACTTTTCACTTGGCGTGAAGAAACGGCGCAAACCGCGTTTGAAAACTATCCTGAGTCAGATGTCAGCATCAATGAGCAAGCGTTCTTTGATAACGGTATTTTGATGGTCGCGATGGTACGTGCTGGGGTAGAACTTGCCTTTGAAGTGATGGTGTCATCCGGCATTGTCGAGGAATCAGCGTATTACGAGTCATTGCATGAGTTGCCGTTGATTGCCAACACCATTGCCCGTAAGCGTCTTTACGAGATGAACGTGGTGATTTCTGATACCGCAGAGTACGGTAACTACCTGTTCGCCAATGTGGCGACGCCACTGCTGCGTGAGCACTTTATGCCAACGGTGGGAGCCGATGTCATTGGTAAAGGGCTTGGAGAAACGTCTAATCAGGTCGATAACGCCACTTTAATTGAAGTGAATGACCGTATTCGTCATCACCCGATCGAATACATCGGTGAAGAGTTACGTGGCTATATGACAGACATGAAGCAGATTGCGCTTGATAACTAATTGCACTTGATAACTAATCGCGCTCGATAACTGACTGCCATCAGTTGAAATGATACGCAGAGATAAGCCTGGCCTGAGGGTCAGGCTTTTTGCGTTGATGCGATCGGTTATTGGTGGTTATCTTGCGATTGGCCGATCTTTGTTTCCATTTCCTCAAGCTTTGCTTCCAGCTCTGTGAGCTTTTGACGCGTGCGCAGCAATACCTGAGTTTGTACATCAAACTCCTCACGGCTTACTACGTCAAGCTTAGTGAGCTGGCCTTGAATGGCTTGGCGCACACGGCTTTCCATATCCGTGCCTAACTCTTTGACAGGCTGAGGCATGGCATCGTGAATTTGCTTGGCCATTTGCTCAAGTTTTTTCGGGTCAAACATGGAATACTCCTTTATTAACTGTCTTTATTCTATGTAAATACGTACAGCTTGTCGAAAGGATGACAAAAGAAAAGGGCCCGTAGGCCTTAATAGGATGCATTAATGTGATGCACGATAGTCTTCATCGAGCTTATCAAGCTCATCGTCTTCGACAAACACAGGCAGGGGCTTGTGCTTGCTGGCCAGGTAGGTATAAATCACTGGCAGAACGAATAGCGTGAATAATGTCCCGATGGCAAGACCCGCCACAATCACTATCCCGATGCTAAAGCGTTGCTCGGCACCGGCGCCGGTGGCAAACATGAGCGGGATAAGACCTGCAATCATTGCGGCCGTTGTCATCAAGATCGGACGCAGACGAATTTTTGCAGCCTCTTTTACCGCATCCATTCGGCTGGCTTGGTGATATAGCTGCTGCTCTTTGGCGACTTCACAGATCAGAATACCATGCTTGGTAATTAGACCTATCAAAGTTATCAGCCCCACCTGCGAGTAGATATTCATCGATGACAGCCCCCATGCCAGAGCTATCAAAGCACCACAAATCGCCAGAGGGACTGAGACCAAGATCACCAGTGGGTCGAGGAGCGATTCGAACTGAATCGCAAGCACCAAGTAAATAATCGCCAATGCAAAGAGGAAGGTAGCATACAGAGCACTGCCTTCAGTGACGTATTGACGCGATTCACCAAGGTAATCGTGCTGATACCCTTTGGGTAATTCTGCCGCTTTACTTTCAAACCACTCTACCGCGGTTCCCATGGTCACGCTAGGGGCAGCAACAGCACTAATGGTGGCGGCATTCAATTGATTGAAATGAGGCAATGAGCGTGGCTCGCCTGTCACTTCAATATCAATTAAAGAGCCGAGAGGGATCGAATCACCATTGGCCGCGCTCACGTAGTAGCTTTCGATCGACTCAGGATTAAGACGATATTTACGCTCAACTTGTGGGATCACTTCATACGAGCGACCGTCAAAGTCGATACGGTTAATATAGCCATCCGCCATCATGGTCCCGATCGTCGTGCCGATATCACGCATGGTGACGCCATATGATCCCGCTTTATCCTTATCAATATGGATATTCATCGTAGCGGAGTCGAAGTTAAGGTTAAGCTCCGAGTAAACGAAATTTGGGCTTGATTGCACTTCGCCCATGATTTCAGCGGTCACCTGATACAGGCTTTCGAAGTTATTGGGTGATGTCACCACAAATTGAATCGGCAAACCGGAAGAGGCACCTGGCAGTTCCGGCATTTCGAAGGTGGTAACCTTCATGCCTGGAATATCTTTTACTTCACCCGCCATGCGTTTTACTACGTCAGACTGGCTCGCCTCTCGTTCGCTCCATGGCACCAATGAGGCGATACCAAAGGCTTGGTTCGACTTAGGTACTCCAGAGAAAACTTGCGAGAAAGCCACTTCGGGTTGTTCGTCCAGTTTTTGGTTTACTTCCGCCATGCTGTTTTGGATGTAGTCCAAGTTTGCCGTGGAAGGTGCTGTGCCCATCATGACCACCACGCCTTTATCCTCTGACGGCGCCAGTTCACTCGGGATAAAGCTAAACAGCACCGGCAGGGAAGCGAACACGATCACCGCAAACGTCACGATCACCGGACGGTGTTCCATGACATTGTTGAGCATACGTGCATACTTATCTGTCATTCCATCGAGGAAGCGATGCACGGCTAACTCAAAACGACTCGGCTGCGCGTTGGCTTTAAGCATGGTTGCGCACATGACCGGCGAGAGTGTCAGTGCCACAATGCCGGACACAAATACCGCCCCAGCAGGGTGAGCGCAAATTCCTTAAACAGAGAGCCGGTGATCCCGCCCATCATGGCGATGGGGGCGTAAACGGCCGCCAGCGTCAGCGTCATAGAAATAACGGGTACGGCAATCTCACGGGTACCAATGATGGCGGCACGGAATGGCGATTCTCCCAGCTTAATATGCCGGTCAATATTCTCGAGCACCACAATGGCGTCATCGACCACTAAACCGATAGCCAGCACCATGGCCAGCAGTGTCATCAAGTTCAATGAGAAGCCAATCATCTCCATCACCAGCGCCACACCAATCAGTGACAATGGGATAGTAATAATGGGAATGATTACCGCTCGGAACGAACCTAAAAACAGGGTGATAACCACCAACACAATCAGCGCTGCTTCGATGATGGTTTTGATTACCTCATTGATTGATTCATTGATGGCGTTCGACGAGTCATACAACACGTTCATTTCGATGTTGCTAGGCATGTTACGTTCTACCTCGGGCAACATGTCCATCACGTCTGCAGCAATATTGATGGGATTGGCCGAGGGAGTTGCGTTGATGGCCGCCACAACCGCTTCAGAGCCATTGGCAAGGGCTCGGACTCGGTCGTGACTTTTCTCCAGCGATACTTTAGCAATGTCGCCCAACCGTACGATGCGGCCATCTTGGGTATCAACCACCAGCTTGCTTAACTCTTGCGGTGTTGATACCTGGGTATCCGCACTGCCGTTGTAGACCATAAAGGTTCCGGTAGCTTGTCCGGTTGCCGACTGGTAGTTATTGGCATCCAGTACAGACATAACATCGGTAGCGCTCAGCTTAAAGGCTGCCATTTTTTCAGGGTCAAGCCATACGCGTAAGCCGTACTTCACCCCGCCGCTACAGATCGATTTTAGATACCCCACCGACAGTAAATAGCTGGGGTTTGACGACCCGTTCGAGATAATCGGTGATCTGGCTAGAATCAAGCTCGGGCGAGGTAAAACCGATATACATCACCGCGGTGGTGGAACCGGTCGACATCGACACAGACGGATCTTCCGATTCCGCAGGGAGCTGAGCCCGCACCGAATTTACTTTGGCCAGTATATCGGCCAAGGCAGCGTTCGGGTTGGTATTTAGCTTCATGTTGACCGTAATTGTTGATGATCCAAGCACCGATTCTGAGGTCATAAAATCAATATTGTCAGCTTGGGCGACGGCTTGCTCGAGTGGGGTGGTAATAAAGCCCTGAATCAAGTCAGCACTGGCGCCATAATAGCTGGTTGTGATGGTGACCACGGTATTGGTCATCTCCGGGTATTCCCTGACTTGCATCTTGAGTAAAGACTGCAAGCCGAGTAGCGCAATCAGAATACTGATTGACGCAGCCAGCACTGGGCGCCGGATAAAAATATCAGTAAAGCGCATCACATCCTCGTCTTACAATTGAGGTAATTGTTCTGGTGGAGTGAGAGCGTCGTTTTCGACGATTTTCACTTTAGAGCCATTGCTTAAGCGCACTTGGCCGGAAGTAACAACCTGATCGCCAGGTTGCAGGCCGTCGATAATGCGTGCTTGGTGGCCACGACGCTCGCCGACTGTCAGTACTTGTTGATAAGCGCGTTTTTCACCGTCCTCTTCACGGATCAGATACACACTTTCACCATATAGGTTGAAGTTAATCGCGGTTTGATCAATCACGATTTGATTGTCTATCGTTGGTAAGACGATGTCGGCACGGGCGAACATGCCAGACCGTAATTGGCCATCATTATTGGGGATATTTGCCTCTACTTTAATCAGCCCGCTTTGGCTATTAACTGCCGGTTCAATGGCGCTAATCGAGCCGATAAATGCTTTTTCTGGATACGCATCGACGGTAATGCGAAGCGGCTGACTAAGACGGATTTTCGAGATATCGGTTTGTGGCACGGTAAAGCGTAGTTTCATCACCGAGGTATCTTCTAACCGCGCAATATCGGTTCCGGGTTGCAGATATTCACCCATAAACACATCACGCAGGCCAATCACGCCATCAAAGGGGGCTTGAAGGTTACGTCGTGCAATGGTGGCTTCCAGGGCATTAATGTCCGCTTGTAGAGAACGATAATTTGCTTCAGCTTCATCCAGTGCTTCTTTAGAAATTGACCCTTTCGCAAATAGCCCTTGGTAACGTTTGAACTTGGCCTCTGCTGCCGGTAGCCGTGCTTGAGTACTTTCTAAGTTGGCTTTTTCAACGCTAGAGTCGAGTTCAACCAGGTTTTGCCCCTGTTTGACAGTTTGCTGATTCAAAGTTGATCACATCGACCACACCGGCAATTTGCGTGGTTAAGGTGATCCCTTGATTAGGCTCAACAAACCCGATGGCATCCATGGTGGGTGTCCAGGATTCAGCTTCAACGGTCACCGCGGTGACTGGGTGCGCCGGCTCTGGCATGTTTGCCATGTATTCTGCAATCTTTTGCTGCTTAAATAGGTTAAAGCCAATTACACTGCCAAACAGCAGCAGTGCAAGGATAACCATAAAGAAAAACCATTTTTTCATCGAAGTAAGCTCCGAGCGTCGTTAGTGAAGAGAAATTGCATCCCAGCAAGCGTGGATCGCATCTGCGATAGCATAATTGTCCAGAGTTATAACACCCCGAACCTGTTTGCGAGCTAAACAAAAGGCGGGTTCAAGCCCTAAGGTGATGAGTATCTCATCCTCGAGTGGCTTAAAGCGCCTTTGTTGCTTACCTGATTGAAAGACCTGATAAAGATCAGAGAAAGCCTCGCGCTCTTGCTGAGTTTGTGACTGATCATCGCGTGGCAGTGCATCAAACTGGTCACGAGATAGTAATAAGTGATCGCGTTGTAGCATCATGGTCCACGTATTGCGCCATAACCGCTCAAACTGATCTTTCAGGGTGGGTTCATCCTTTACCCCCTGTTGAATATGGGTCGCACACTGCATCATAAGATGCACGGACAGTTGACGGAGCAAGTCTTCTTTATCATTGAAATAACGATAAATAGTGCCGGCGGCCACTTGCGCTTGGGTGGCGACCTGCTGCATAGAGACTTTGTCGAGCCCACGCGTGGCAATCAGTTGCTCTGTCGCGGCCAATATTTGTGTGCGTTTGTCCATTGATGATGAACTCATTAGTGAATGAACGTTCATTCATTTTAGAGTGAATTTCGTTCGTCTGGCAAGCATGAATTGTAGCAAGCTTGTTGGACCTTGCTTGGGTGAGATAGACATCAGTAAGATTCCTTCTACAATGCCCTCTCAGCCATTAACGAGGTGCCGCCATCATGAAGCTTAATCCCGCGCAATCCGATGCAGTCCGCCATATTGCTGGGCCCTGTCTAGTGTTAGCCGGTGCAGGGTCGGGAAAAACACGCGTGATTACGCATAAGATCGCCTATTTAGTTCAACAGTGTGGCTATAAAGCGCGCCATATTGCGGCGGTGACTTTTACTAACAAAGCGGCACGGGAGATGAAAGAGCGAGTGGCACAAAGCTTGGGTAAGCAAGAATCGCGCGGTTTGATGGTGTCAACCTTCCATACCTTGGGCCTTAATATTATCCGCCGAGAATACAAAACCTTGGGGTTAAAGGCAGGCTTTTCGTTGTTTGATGATCAAGACCAATTAGCGCTACTCAAAGCCCTGACCGAAGAAGAGCTGGATAACGATAAAGATTTGCTGCGTCAACTAGTCCACACCATCTCCAACTGGAAAAATGCGATGTTGGGACCGGATGAAGCTCTGGCGCAAGCACAAGGTGAGCGGGATCAGTTATTTGCCGCCTGCTATGCGCGCTATCAAAAACAAATGCGGGCTTACAACGCCTTAGACTTTGATGATCTTATTTTGATGCCGGTCGCGCTACTTAGCCAGAACCAAACCGTGCGTGAGCGCTGGCAAGCACGTATTCGCTATTTATTGGTCGATGAGTATCAAGATACCAACACCAGCCAGTATCAGTTAGTGAAGCTGTTGGTGGGTGAGCGCGCGCGTTTCACTGTGGTGGGCGATGATGACCAATCGATTTACTCCTGGCGCGGTGCCCAACCCAAAAACCTTGTCTATCTACAGCAGGATTTTCCGCGTTTACATGTGGTGAAACTGGAGCAAAATTACCGCTCAACCAGCCGTATTTTGCGCGCGGCTAACATCCTGATTGCCAATAACCCCCACGTGTTTGAAAAAACTTTATTCTCATCCTTGCCTGATGGTGACATGCTCAAAGTACTAACCGCCAATAACGAAGAGCATGAAGCAGAACGTGTGGTTGGCGAGCTGATAGGCCATCGCTTTTTAGGGCGGACGCAATATAAGGACTACGCGGTGTTATACCGTGGTAATCACCAATCGCGTTTGATTGAAAAAGCGCTGATACAAAACCGTATTCCTTACAAGATTTCCGGTGGCACCTCGTTTTTCTCACGAGCGGAAATCAAAGACATCATGGCGTACTTACGTTTGCTCACTAATCCTGATGACGACAATGCGTTTTTGCGTGTGGTGAATACGCCGCGACGTGAAATCGGCCCAGTAACCCTAGAAAAACTCGGCAGTTATGCCAACCAGCGTGGCAAGAGCTTGTTTGCGGCGAGCTTTGAGTTAGGCCTGACGCAGCATTTATCTGGGCGAGGTCTGGCTGCCTTGCAAGCGTTTGCGCGTTGGATTGTTGAGTTGTCTGATCAGGCTGAGCGGGGTGATACCGTGTCCGCGGTGCGATCACTGTTGCGTGATACACAGTATGAAGACTGGCTGTATGAAAGCTCATCCAGCCCTAAAGTGGCAGAGATGCGGATGAAAAACGTCTCACAGCTTCATGGTTGGATTGTCGCTGATCTTCAGGGGGATAACCCGGATCAAGTTGAACGAAGCCTGCGAGAAGTGGTTCAGCGCCTGACGCTGCGTGACATGATGGAACGTGGCGAAGATGATGATGAGGCTGACCAAGTACAGTTGATGACGTTGCACGCATCGAAAGGACTAGAGTTTCCATATGTGTATTTGATCGGCATGGAAGAAGGCTTGTTGCCTCATCAATCGAGTATTGATGAAGATAATATCGACGAAGAGCGGCGCTTAGCTTACGTCGGATTGACCCGCGCACAAAAGGCGCTGACCTTTGTGGTTTGCAAAGAAAGGCGTCAGTTTGGCGAGCTCATCAAGCCACAACAAAGCCGTTTCCTGGATGAATTGCCGTTTGATGATCTTGAGTGGGAGTCGCAGAAGAAACCCGTCTCCCAAGAAGAGCGAATGGAAAAAGGGCAAGCAGCGATCGCCAATTTAAAAGCGATGTTAGACAAAAATAAATAACACCGCCTAAAACGGTGTTATTTGTACATTTGCTGACTGAGCAGTTAGTTATAACGCATCCAGCATGTGTTCGATGGCAGCGATAATCTCGTCGTCCGAACAATCCATACAGGTTCCTTTAGCGGGCATGCCATTAAAGCCGTTGATGGCATGCTTGGTTAACGTTTCCATGCCTTTATCAACCCGTGGACCCCATGCGACAGCATCGCCCATTTTCGGTGCACCCGCCGCACCTGTGCTGTGACAGGCGGTACAATAGGTGTTGTAGACCTGGTCCCCACTACGTGGACCCGTTGGCTCTGCTGCTGCTGTTTGCGTGGGGGCTTCTCCATCAATATAGACATCACCCACAGGGGCAATGCGCTCAGCAATCGCAGCTTTTTCTTGCTCAGACACTTCTAATGCTTGCGCAGCAGAAGCAAATAATAGGGCTGCAACTGAGGCAACCATGATACGACCTAGACTTTTTCCCTTTGCGCTCACAATGACACTCCCACATTACTGGTGGCTTAACGCCTTTTTTATCTTATTTGCCGCCAACCTTCAGGGGTGAATCAATCAAGGGTGATTCGGTTGCGGCCTATCAGTCTCGTCTCAACGGATTGGCCAACCGTGCTAGGTTAACCCCGTGTAAAGATTAGGTGATTATAGCGCTTTAGATTGTTACGTTAAACCGTTATAGTAGAGACCTGACTGACGATTTCTACGCGATTTGTTGAAAAAGAGACCAGTCAGTAAAAAAATTAAAAAAAGTGCTAGACGGCTGGTGGTGATATCCGTAATATTCGACACCGCCAACGGGGCAAGCGCCCGTAGCTCAGTTGGATAGAGTGTTGGCCTCCGAAGCCAAAGGTCACAGGTTCAAATCCTGTCGGGCGCGCCATTTTCGAGATAAGAAATATGGCAGAAAATCAGTGGTGGCTGTAGCTCAGTTGGTAGAGCCCTGGATTGTGATTCCAGTTGTCGCGGGTTCAAGTCCCGTCAGCCACCCCATTATTTTCGCAGTAAGCGATATGTCGGTGAATAGCGCAGTTTGGTAGCGCATCTGGTTTGGGACCAGAGGGTCGGGGGTTCGAATCCCTCTTCACCGACCACCATTACAAACCCTAGCCTAACGGCTGGGGTTTTTTCGTTTTAGTTCTCTCTCATTCCTCTTCATCGGTCACGATGATTAATTCTCACCGCTTTCCTTACTCCTCTGCTTCCGATTAGCAGACATGGAGAATAAAAAGACAGAAATTAGAGCTCTATCAAGGTTCAGCGAGATAAAAGTTCATCAATTGGTAATAAATTCACGACTGATCGA
>NZ_AQOD01000143.1 GCF_000513715.1 Salinivibrio socompensis S35 | reverse complement strand
TTACCCGTGTGATGAACAGTTTTTTCCCGCCTATTTTAATTGTGTTGGCGGCTTTTGGTGGGGGCTGCTGCGCTATGGCTCACGCCCAAAGAGGAAGATCCACAAATTGTGGTGCCAATGGCCGATGTGCTGATACAAGCGCCGGGACTAAATGCGCAACAAGTAGCCAAGCAAGTCACTCAACCGCTCGAGAAAAAAGTCAGTCAGATTGATGGGGTGGAGTATGTTTATTCCACCACGAAAGCAGGATCAGCCCGAGTGACCGTGCGCTTTTATGTCGGTCAAGATCGCGAATCGGCGCTGGTTAATCTGTATAACAAACTGTACGCCAATCAAGATGCCATTCCAGCAGCGGTGAGCGAGTGGGCGATTAAGCCGGTTGAAATTGATGATGTACCCATTGTGATTGCTGCCCTTCGCAGCGACAAGCCAGATATTCTCGATCATTACGCCCTCCGCCGCATTGCCGAGCAAGCCACCTTGGATTTAAAAGCCTTGCCACAAACCAATGAAGTCAAGGTTGTCGGAGGCATGCCACGTCAAGTGTTAGTGGCCTTAGATCCGGCGGCGATGGCAAGTTATCAAATCAGTGTGGCCGATTTAACCAATGCTTTTTCTCTGAGTCATCAAAAACGCCATGCCGGTGATATTCAGTATCAAGGCCAGCGGTATGTGCTTGAAACCGGACAGTGGTATCAAAGCCTTGACGATATTCGCCAGCTGGTTGTTGCCGTTGTAAATGGTAAGCCTGTGTACTTACAAGATGTCGCCACCCTAACTGATGGTTCCACAGAGGCAATCACCGATACCTGGATACAATCGCAAGCAGAGACTGAACCACATCCAGCCGTATTTATCTCGGTTGCCAAGCAAAAAGGCTCGAACGCGGTGACGGTTGCCGACGATGTTACGCGCACTCTCAATCGTTTAGCGAAAACCCAGTTCCCAGAGGAGGTAGAGGTTGAGACTATTCGTAACTATGGTCAAACCGCCGATGCCAAAGTCAGTAATTTAGTCTCGAGTTTAGGCATTGCGGTCCTCACCGTGGTGGTGTTTGTGGGGCTGTTTTTGAACTGGCGCAGTGCCTTGGTGGTCGCCATCGCGATCCCGATCAGTTATGGCGCGGCACTTGGCTCGATCTCGCCTTTGGTTATTCCATCAACCGAGTCACCCTGTTTGCTTTGATTCTAGCGCTGGGCCTGATTGTCGACGATCCGATTGCCAGTATCGATAACATTGAACGTCACCTGACCCATGATCATCAACCACGCGGCCGCACCATTGTACTGGCGATGCTGGAAATTAAACGGGCACTGATCATGTCGACGGTAGCGATTGTGATTGTGTTTACCCCGATGTTTTTTATCACCGGGATGATGGGGCCTTACATGGCACCGCTAGCATTTAATGTCCCGGTCAGTGTGGTGATCAGTACCTTGGTGGCGTTTTTAGTGACGCCGTGGTTGGCGAAAAAAATTGTTCGCGCCTCGAACAAGGGCGATGACTACCGTCTCGAGACGACGCCACTTTATCGGGGCTACCGTCGACTATTGCTTCCCCTCGTTAGACAATAATCGCCGCGCCAAAGGGTTTCTTATAGTGGTGGGAGTGTTGTTTGTGGTGGCCGCGATGTTACCGGCGCTGCGTCTCGTGCCGCTTAAACTTTTACCCTATGACAACAAAAATGAATTTCAGGTGGTGTTGGATTTACCGGAAGCCGCCAGTTATGTCGAGACCTCGAATGCATTGCGTGAGATGAACGCCTATCTGCAACAGCAAGCGGAGGTGGTCTCTGTGTCGGGCTTTGCGGGGCTAGCGTCGCCGATGGATTTTAATGGCATGGTGCGTCATTACTTTGCACGCAATGCGCCTTATCAAGGTGAATTACGCGTGGTACTGGTGGATAAGCAGCGGCGTGAGTTGCAATCACATGGCTTAGTCACCCGTTTGCGAGATGACCTAGAAGCGATTGCGGCAAAACATCATGCGGATGTGCAATTGGTGGAAATGCCACCTGGCCCGCCTGTATTGGCGACCATTGTCGCGGAAGTGTATGGCGCGCCCAGTACGCCCTACGCAGATATTCAAGCGCAAGCTAAAAAGGTGGCCGCAAGACTGGAACGAGAAGAGTTTGTCTCGGAAGTGAGTACCAGTATTCAAGGGCCATTATCGCGTTGGCAGTTTGTGGCTGACCAAGAAAAAGCCGCGTTATCTGGCGTCGCCATTGCCGATATTAACCAGGCATTGCGCGCGGCCAATCAAGGGGTAATCTTGGCCCATTTGGCGGATGCCGATGAAATTGATCCCTTACCGGTAACGCTGCGTTTAGCCCCGGATGCACGCGATCAACTTGATACCTTATTAGCACTTCACATTCGTGGCCGTGCCGGTGTCGCGAAACAATCGGTGCGAGGCGCTTTGGTCGATGCCCCTCAGCCACTTGTTGCGTTGAGCGAGTTGGGGCATTTTGAGCGTCTACCGGCGGACCAGCCGATTTATCATAAGAATCTTCAGCCTGTGGTTTATGTCTATGCTGAGCCGACTGGGCGAGTACCTGGCGAAGTGGTCGCTGATGTGATTGCTGACTTTGATCAGCCCGAAACGGACACATCACGGCCGCTCGCAGCGCGCAGCTACCTCGACAATGGCGCTGGCGATGGTTGGCAGGTGCGTGACGATATTAATGTTGTCTGGAGCGGCGAAGGTGAGTGGAAGATCACCATCGATGTATTCCGTGACCTTGGCATTGCCTACGGCGCCGCTTTGTTAGGCGTATTTATCGTCATGCTGATCCAAACTGGCTTACCGGCGGTTTCTGGAATGATTATGCTGGCGATCCCGCTGACGGTGATTGGTATAATGCCCGGATTTTGGTTGCTTAATGGCTTAAGTGGCGAAATTAATGGCTACCCAACTCCGGCACTTTTTACCGCTACCGCGATGATAGGCATGATTGCACTTGCTGGGATCGTGGTGCGTAATTCTTTGGTATTGATTGAATTTATTCAGCAATCATTGGCACGGGGTATGGCGCTTAATGAGGCGTTGATACAAGCAGGTGCAGTGCGTATGCGGCCGATTTTACTGACCGCAGGCACCACGCTGTTGGGGAATGTGATTATTACTTTAGATCCTATTTTTAATGGGCTCGCATGGGCAATTATTTTCGGGATCGCGGCATCAACCGTGTTTACCTTGTTGGTTGTGCCTGTGGTGTACAACTTGGCTTATCAAAATCATCCCACCCATGGATTACCGGCAGAAGGAGACGAGGTATGAAAGCGAAAAAAGGATTATTGGCTTTAGCGCTAGCTTCTGGACTGTTAGTGCTAGTTTTGGCCATGGCTGGCGTATTTACGGATAATGTGACCTCAGAGTCCAGCTTTCCTGAACGGGCGGATGATCGCGAAACCTTGACACTTACTGCCGTTGAACAGCCGCAAACCCGGACCTTTTCAGGGCAGCTGGTGGCGCGGCAAAACGCGACATTGGCGGCGCGAATGACGGCAACGGTCGCCGATGTACTGGTGGATGTTGGCGATCGCGTGGAGCAGGGCGATATATTGATCCGTTTAGATAATGCGGATCTCAGTGCCAAAGTACGGCAAGTGCAACAAGCATTGGCTTCGGCGCAGTCACAACTGAATACCGCGCGTAGCGATTATCGCCGGATGGAAACCTTATTGGCGAAAAAACTCGTGCCACAATCGCAATTTGATGATGCCGAGAACCGCTTAAACACTGCGCGTTCTGAGTATCGCCGGGCTATCGCGGCGGTGGATGAGGCCGAAACTCAATTCGGATTTAGTTTGGTGCGCGCGCCATTTACTGGACTGATCAGCGAAAAAATCATCAATCAAGGAGATACCGCGACACCGGGTGCGGCGATGCTGACGTTATACAACCCAGACAGCATGGAAGCGCAAGTGAATATCGCCGAGTCTTCACTGCCTTTTGTGACTACCGGAGACACGCTTAACCTACGTTTGCCGACTTATGAAAAAACACTGACCGGCACGATACGCACGATCACGCCGGCCGCGGATGCGACATCACGTAGCTATCGTGTCGCCTTGACCTTGCCTGTTGAACAAAGAGAGGATCAGGTGCTACTCCCTGGCATGTTTACAAAAGTGACGCTGTCACAAGAGTCGGCGTCTGTCTTATTTGTGCCCGCTAACGCGCGTTATCAAATTGGTCAGCTTGACTATGTGAAAATCGTTGAAGATAACCAAATCAAAACACGCTTGGTGGTCCTCACCCAAGAGGGGCGAGTGCGTAAGGGCTTAAAATCAGGAGATACTGTGTTAATCAATCCAAAGTCGCAGAAAAATAAATGACCGGATTCGCATTTCTAACGATGTCGACGATACTTAAAGGTGAGTCATCCCTCAAGGAGTCGATTATGAAAATTGCGTTACTTTCTGCCACGGCATTGGCCGGTAGCTTACTATCAGGGCCAGCGATGGCACTCGATACCTCGTCGCTTAAAGTGTGTGGTGATGGGGCGAACTGGCCTCCTTTTCACTATAAAAAAGGCGAAACTATCGAAGGCTATGATATTGATGTGCTCAATGCCATCTTCCAAGATAGCAGCGTGAATGTGTCGGTGGATTTACCACCCTGGAAGCGGTGTGTTTTTGAGACAAAAGCGGGCAACTACGATATTGCGCTCAGCGCATCTTATAACAAAGAGCGCGATCGTGATTTTCTTTTAACTGATTATTATTACACGCTGCAGCCCAGTTATATTTACTCGACTCAACAACATCCGAATGGCCTTAATATCGATACGGCGGATGATATTAATCAGCTGCGGATGTGTGGTCTATTGGGTTATAACTACAACACTGAGAGATCCCCTCATAAATCCGCCAATGCATAGCCCTCTTTTAAGAGCTGCTGGGCTAGAACCACAGCCGCAGCTAAGAGGTGTTGAGTTATAATTTCGTAGTCTGGTCGCCTGAGGACTTCCATACCTAACCGGACGGTAGACAGGACATTTCGATTWCTGACTGTATTCGCTTGAAAGTGA
>NZ_AQOD01000142.1 GCF_000513715.1 Salinivibrio socompensis S35 | reverse complement strand
TATTTCKTTTCTTATGAGTCATATAGATAGTGACCTGTTGATCCGTGATTCGTGTTCCCGGCACAGTGAACTCCCTCCGTTCTGCTGTACCGAACCTTATCAGACCAACCGGCCAAGATAATTGTCGCTAGACCGGCCACCGTAATTGTCGCTCAATAAATGTCCGACAGCTCATGGATCTCATCCAGTGATAACCCAATTTCTTTGCCACGTAGAATAAACATCACCTGGCTAATAGCGTCGTTAGCATAAAGGCGATATCCGCCGTCAGTACGCGCACTGGGGGCCAGTAGACCGGACTTTTCATAAAAGCGCAGTGTATCGGTTGATACCCCGCAATGTTTGGCAAGCTCACCAATTTGTAGCAACTTGGTCATACACTTTCCTATTGCTGTCCCCATTCACTATGATGCCCTTTGTAGCAAAGGCTGATAGGAATGGCCAGCACGGGTCATACTCAAATTTATCTGCCCATGTAAAAGAGACAAATGTGTTGCTAACAGCAAATAGCAATCGATTGCGCAAATAAAATCAGATAGAATAGCGCCGCTTTGGCAATTGGTGGTTTAATAAAGTTTACCGATGCGGTTATCCATGGTGGGCTTTGATAAGCATTCAATCTGTCAGTGAAGAGAGCTAAGCCATGGAAAATCTGCGTCCTATTCGTCGCGCGTTACTCAGCGTGTCTGATAAAACCGGTGTGGTCGAGTTTGCCCAAGCACTCGCCCAACGCGGTGTCGAACTGCTATCAACCGGCGGTACTGCCCGTTTACTCGCAGAAAACGGCCTTGCGGTCACCGAAGTCTCCGAGCATACCGGCTTCCCCGAAATGATGGATGGCCGCGTGAAAACCCTCCACCCGAAAATTCACGGCGGTATTTTGGGCCGTCGCGGTCAAGATGATGCAGTAATGCAAAGCCATCAGATCGCACCGATTGATATGGTGGTGGTTAATCTCTATCCGTTCGCACAAACCGTCGCTAACCCAGACTGCACACGCGAGCAAGCCATCGAAAATATCGATATCGGCGGCCCAACCATGGTGCGTTCAGCGGCGAAAAACTACGCAGACGTCACCATTGTGGTGAACAGCCAAGACTATGATCGCGTGCTCACCGAGATGGATCAGCACCAGCAATCTCTAACACACACCACGCGCTTTGACTTAGCGATTGCCGCGTTTGAGCACACCGCGGCCTACGATGCCATGATTGCCAACTACTTCGGCACCCAAGTGCCTGCCTACCACCACGCAGAAGATAACCAAGACTCGCCGTTCCCGCGCACCCTGAACCCAGCATTGGGTGAAAAAACAAGATATGCGCTATGGCGAGAACAGCCACCAGGCAGGCGCCTTTTATACCGAAGCTATCCGCAAGAAGCCTCGGTGGCCACCGCCACACAGCTGCAGGGCAAGGCGTTATCTTATAACAATATCGCCGACACCGATGCCGCACTAGAGTGTGTAAAAGAGTTCGAACAACCTGCCTGCGTGATTGTCAAACACGCCAACCCTTGTGGCGTTGCGATTGGTGAAGACTTACTCAGCGCCTATCAGCGCGCTTATCAAACCGATCCTACCTCCGCATTTGGTGGCATTATCGCTTTAATCGTGAATTGGACGGCGACACCGCCCAAGCCATTGTCGAGCGTCAATTTGTTGAAGTGATCATTGCCCCGCAAGTCAGTGAGACCGCCAAAGCCGCAGTCGCCGCTAAGAAAAACGTCCGTCTACTGGAGTGTGGTCAATGGCAAACTCGCACCACGGGTTGGGACAGCAAGCGAGTGAACGGTGGTTTGTTGGTGCAAGCACGTGACCAAGGTATGGTTAGCTTGGACGATTTACGCATTGTCACTGAGCGCCAGCCCACAGACAAAGAGCTGAACGATGCGCTATTTTGCTGGAAAGTGGCAAAATACGTGAAATCAAACGCGATTGTGTATGCCAAAGACAGCATGACCATCGGCGTGGGTGCAGGCCAAATGAGCCGCGTCTACTCGGCGAAAATAGCCGGTATTAAAGCCGCAGACGAGAACCTCGAAGTGGCCGGCAGCGTGATGGCCTCTGACGCTTTCTTCCCTTTCCGTGACGGCATTGATGCCGCGGCAGACGCCGGGATCACCTGTGTGATCCAACCGGGTGGTTCGATGCGTGATGAAGAAGTGATTGCAGCCGCCAACGAGCACGGTATGGCGATGGTCTTTACCGGTATGCGTCATTTCCGCCACTAAGCAGGCGATGAAGGAGAAAACATGAAGGTATTAGTAATTGGCGGCGGTGGTCGCGAGCATGCCTTGGCGTGGAAAACCGCTCAGTCACCGAAAGTCGACACCGTTTACTGCGCACCGGGCAATGCAGGCACCGCGCATGAGGCGAAGTTGAGCAACATTGCCATCGCTGCCGATGACGTCGAGGGGTTGCTGGCCTTTGCGCGTGAGCAACAGATAAGTTTGACCATTGTCGGCCCAGAGGCGCCACTGGTCTTGGGCGTGGTCGATGCCTTCCGTGAGCACGACCTTCCCATCTTTGGCCCCACACAGGCCGCCGCGCAGCTTGAGGGCTCGAAAGCCTTCAGCAAAGACTTTTTGGCCCGCCACAGCATTCCCACCGCCGACTACCAAACCTTTGCCGAGGTTGACCCGGCCCTAGCGTACATCGCCGAGAAAGGGGCGCCGATTGTGGTCAAAGCCGATGGGCTCGCCGCTGGAAAAGGGGTGATTGTGGCGATGACAGAGCAAGAAGCGACCGACGCAGTGCGCGATATGTTGTCGGGTAATGCATTTGGTGAAGCGGGCCACCGGGTGGTGATTGAAGAATTCCTGCAAGGCGAAGAAGCGAGCTTTATCGTCATGGTGGACGGTGAGCATGTGCTACCCATGGCCACCAGCCAAGATCACAAACGTGTCGGTGAAGGCGATACTGGCCTCAATACCGGCGGGATGGGGGCTTATTCTCCTGCCCCAGTCGTGACCGATGCTATCCACCAGCGCGTGATGGATGAAGTCATTATGCCCACGGTGAATGGGATGCATGCGGATGGTGCACCCTATACCGGCTTTTTGTACGCAGGACTCATGATCAGCGCCGATGGCACGCCTAAAGTCATCGAGTTTAACTGCCGTTTTGGCGATCCAGAAACCCAGCCCATCATGATGCGTTTACAATCTGACTTAGTTGATCTCTGCCTCGCGGGTACCGAGGGACGCCTGAATACCGTCGATTCTCAATGGGATCCACGTGCCGCCGTCGGCGTGGTTTTAGCCGCAGGCGGTTATCCAGGTGAGTATCGTAAAGGGGATCGAATCACGGGTTTACCCTCAGAGGACGATAGGGCCAAAGTATTTCATGCCGGTACTGCGCTCAATAACGGCGATATTGTCACATCTGGCGGACGTGTACTCTGTGCAACGGCACTGGGAGAGACGGTAACCGCTGCCAAACAAGGCGCTGACGCCCTCGCTGCCATTATCCACTGGCCTGGGTGTTTTTATCGCAGTGACATCGCCCACCGCGCGGTATCACGCGAACAAAGAGAGTCATCGACCTAATATAACGGCAGTTCCTGCCCGTAAAGTAGGTTGCTCACACACAAATGCGCTCTCAAGGCGCATTTTTTATTTCATCGAGCTTCTATCCATTGAGCGGCTATTCATCAAGCAGGCGTGGGCGCTGCAAACAGGCTTTTTCATTGTCAACATACACAAGAAAGTCGACGTTATCGCGTAGAATGCCTGAATCGCCACCTGCAACCACAAAGGTTCCGGGCTGACTTATCTGAGAGATGACGCTGGGATCAATCGTGTCAGAAAAGCTCCAACGTAGGGTATCACCACCACAGTCGATCCATCGGTCACCTTGGCGCAGCGCTTGCCATACTGACACATCACGTGACAGTTGCGCCTGTGCTTGCCGCTGTATTTGATTGGCGTCTTGATAGAGGCGGGTCAGTGTCGCGCTGCTCAAGGGGAGCCGGGTCTCATCTTGCTGATAGCGCTGAAAAACAGGCTCACCACTGGCATCAAATCGTACGTGGATAGAGAACGGGACTAACGCTGCGCCTACCGTTGTGTGCCCTCCCGTTTAATCGCACGCAAACTGCCATCTCGCCAAGCATATTCGCTACGATAGCTACCGTAATCGCCCTGCCACGCCTGTTCGGCCAAGCCGATCACCTGGCCCTGCTGACTATCTAACCAGTAAACAGCGCGATAGTCGCCGGCAGAAACGGCGGTCATATACGTGACTGGTTTAGGAGGCTGACCGCTCGAGCACCCAACTAATGTGGCAATCAACACCACTATCCAGAATTTAGAACGCATCGCGAGTCCACATACAAAAACGCCATAGCGAGAAGGCTATGGCGACATGAGCAGTAACGCTTACTTAACCGCGTCTTTTAACGCTTTACCCGCGACAAACGCAGGTACGTTTGCTGCCGCAATTTGAATTTCTTGACCCGTTTGTGGGTTGCGACCGGTGCGTGCTGCACGGTGGTTCAATTTAAACGTACCGAAGCCAATCAGTTGTACCTGCTCGCCTTCTTTCAAAGCGCCTTCAATACCGCCTAAAGTCGCTTCCAAAGCGGTTTTCGCTTGTGCTTTTGAAAGTTCTGCTTTTTCTGCGATCAGGTCGATCAGTTGGGTCTTGTTCATTATGTCTTCCCTTCTAGGTTTTTTAGAGACGAAGTCACTCTAATTCAAAAGAAGCCCGGCTGGCAAAGGTTTGTGGCGCTCTGTGTGGCTGTATGGAGGCTCTTTAACCACAAACTGAGCGCGATCTCATCAATTTGTTGCGTTTTTTCTCAGTTGAAAGGTTGTAAACGCCCGCCAATGGCCTGATCTTTAGGGTGTTGATAGACTTTTAACTTCGGAAATCTATGCTCATTCTGATCCTTTTTATTTCGCTTTCGATTGGCGTTTCTTTTATCTGTTCGGTATTAGAAGCTATTTTGTTGAGCATCACACCGAGCTATATTGCCAACCTAAGGAACCAAAGCCACCCAGCCGCAGAGCGACTCAACGCGCTTAAAAAAGATATTGATCGGCCACTCGCATCCATTCTGACGCTGAATACCATTGCGCATACCGTTGGAGCCGCCGGTGCAGGCGCACAAGCTGCTCATGTATTTGGCGATGCTTGGGTCGGCGTTTTCTCCGCCGTACTTACGCTGGCGATTTTACTACTGTCAGAAATTATCCCTAAAACGATTGGCGCCAATTTCTGGCCCCAATTAGCGCCAGGAGCAGCGATTGTTCTAAAGTGGATGGTTTGGGCGTTAACGCCATTTGTTTGGCTGTCCGAACAAATCACTAAGCGCCTAAGTGCGGATACCACTCAGGTTAAACTGCGCGACGAAATTTCAGCGATGGCAATGCTGGCATCTGAAAGTGGCGAAATGGGCGAAGATGAAACGCAAATGCTCAATAATATGCTGAAGTTACGCGATCTGCCCGCCACGCAGCTAATGACGCCACGCCCGGTATTATTCCGTATTCCTGCCGACATGGATGTAAATACCTTTCTTGAAGAACACAGCGACTGCCCTTTCTCCCGCCCCCTCGTTTACGGAGAGCAGCGTGACGATATTTTAGGGTTTGTTCACAAATCCAATATCTATGAAGCCAAAACCGAGGGCGCAGGACAAACCCGGTTAGGAAACTTGATGCGCCCACTTGCGGTGATCTTACCCGGTAACACGGTTTTACAGGCCTTTGATATATTAATGATTCGCCGCGCCCAGTTAGCGATGATTGTCGACGAATACGGCACGGTGCAAGGGATAATTACGCTTGAAGATATTTTTGAGTACCTAACCGGAAGAGAAATCATCGACGAGGCGGACACCGTGACGGACATGCAACAACTGGCTTATCAGCGTTGGGATGCCTGGAAGAAGCAGCACAATATGATTGAAAGTCAAGATGATGACGAGCCACCGGTACAGCGACATACCGATGAGTCATAATCAGCAAAGGCGGCCCAGGCCGCCTTTTAATTTACTTTGGCTAACGCTTAGTCAGTTAACGCCTACTCAGCACGCAATCCTAGATTGCTCACACCCGCTTCGCGAAGCTCTTGCCGGATGCTTTTGAGCATTTCCACATCGCGGCTTTCCGCACTTTTAAGCACACGGAAGATTGCCCATTGGGCATCCCATTCCTCACACACCGTCTCAAATGACTTTTGATTATCATCAGTCACCGTCTCTCCGGTTTGTGCTTCTTCAAGCTGAGCGACACTGAGGACGGATTGCTGAGACACTTTCAATGTAATGGACAAGATTTCATCACGATCCAACAGGGCATGAAGGAGTTGGGATAATGCAACACAAGCATCAATCGCCGGATATGTCAGATAGATGGCATCATCATCGGCCACAGGGATCAATGGCTCGAGCTTTTCCAATTGGCGCTCAAAATCAATTTTGGCCGTTTTGACGGTTTGCGACTCCCATACCGCATCAAGAATATTACGAAACGCTTGCGGGTCGGCAAATTCTGTTTGAGCACAGAAAAGCGCATAGTTGGGTACCATACGCTCCACCAGCGCAGCCATAAAACTAATATGCTGCCAATTCTCACATTTTTCCAAACGCAGTTGTAAAGGGTTTCGTAACATAGCCAATTGATCTTTAATAGCGGGAAGGACAAATGCCCTCGTTAATGGGGGCAGTGTACTTGATTCCCCCCAGCATAAAAAGGAGCCTTTGTGGATAAAATTTACGTTATCAGCGAGCATGCCGAGACCTATCACCGGTTACTGCACAACGCTGCATTGCCAGCGCTCACCGTCGTGAATAAGCCCGAGCAAGCGACCATCTGGCTCGCCGATCCGCCACTGGCGGCTCCTCTTTTACCCCATTCCGATCAGCTACGCTGGTTACAATCAACTTTCGCCGGTGTCGACGCCCTTATTAACGCTCGTGAGCGACACTATCAGCTGACCAATGTCAGAGGTATTTTTGGCGCCTTGATGGCCGAGTATGTCTTCGGCTATTTGCTCAATGAAACGCGACATATTACTCAATATGCAGATCAGCAGGCGCAACGTCATTGGCAACCACACGACTATGCATCGCTGCGTGGAAGAACGCTGGCTATCCTCGGCAGTGGGGCCATTGGTCAGCATATTGCCACTGTGGCGCGCGCTTTTGGAATGAGAGTGCTTGGTACCAACCAAGATGGGCGTCCCGTTGATGGGTTTGAGCAGACACTGACGCTCACCGCGTTGCGTAATCAGCTAAGTGACGTCGATGTGTTAGTCAGCACACTGCCCGCCACGACCGAGACGGCGCAGTGCTTAAATACTGATTTTTGGCAATACGCACAAGATCTTTTCTTTATTAATGTAGGCCGCGGGGCAACGGTCGATGAGCCCGCACTCATAAAAGCCTTGGACGAGAAAAAACTGCGCGTCGCCGTACTGGATGTCATGCAGCAGGAGCCATTACCTCAAGCGCATCCTTTTTGGACGCACCCTCGCATTCACATTACCCCACATATTGCTGCCGTCAGTTTTCCTGAGCAGGTTTTTGATCTATTTGCGGATAATTATCGCCGCTGGTACGCAGGCGAACCTCTCTTTCACCAAGTTGATTTTAACAAAGGCTATTAAACAAACGCTCGCCAGACGGCGAGCGTGTTTTTCTAATCGTGATAAGGGCGCGAGAGCTCATGCACCGCATCAATAAAGACGCCAGCATTCTCAGGTGCACATCCAAATGAATGCCATGGCCGAGATTAAATACATGCCCTGTGCCTTCCCCAAACCCTTCTAGGATGGTGGCGACTTCTTGGCGAATTCGCTCTGGGCTGGCATATAACATAGACGGATCCATATTACCTTGCAGGGCAACTTTATCACCAATTCGCGCTTTGGCGTCCGCCATATTAATGGTCCAATCAAGCCCGACCCCGTCACAACCTGTGGCAGCAATATGCTCTAACCACATCCCCGCAATTTTGGTGAACAGGTCACAGGCACACGACGCCCGTCATGCTCTCGGATCAGACCGTCGACAATTTTCTGCATATACTGCAAAGAAAAGTCATTGTAGTCTCGTGGGGTTAACACGCCACCCCACGTATCAAAGACCATCACAGACTGTGCCCCTGCCTTGATCTGCGCATTCAAATAGCTGATCACGCTATCAGCCAGTTTATCGAGCAATGCATGCAGTGTTTGTGGCTCGGCATACATCATCTTTTTAATTTTGGTAAAGGCTTTCGAGGTGCCGCCTTCTACCATGTAAGTTGCCAGTGTCCATGGGCTGCCAGAAAAGCCAATCAAGGGCACGTCACCCGCTAATTCTTTGCGGATAGTACGCACCGCATTCATCACATACTGTAGCTCTCCCTCAGGATCTGGGATACCGATTTTATCGACATCCGCTTTACAGGTGATAGGGCGAGAAAACTTTGGCCCTTCTCCCGTCTCAAAGTACAGTCCTAATCCCATGGCATCAGGAATAGTGAGGATGTCTGAGAATAAGATGGCGGCATCTAAATCAAAACGACGCAATGGCTGCATCGTCACCTCACAGGCCAATTCAGCATTCTTACACAACGACAAAAAGTCACCCGCCTGCGCGCGTAACTCACGATATTCAGGAAGATAACGGCCTGCTTGGCGCATCATCCACACGGGCGTGCAATCTACCGGCTGCTTGTAAAGGGCGCGTAAATAACGATCGTTTTTCAATTCGGTCATTGTGTTAAAACCTGTGTGCCAAAAGTGGCCGTCATTGTATCACTGTAAAATGGCAACAAAAGCGAAGCTTTGTTAACAGGATCATAAAACGGCCACCCAACGACCATGAAGGATTGCTGATGATTTCACCTCATGGTAAAAACACGCTATAACAATAGGTCTACGAAAGACAACATGTTCGCATCTTACCCCGGCTCCCCTACGGCCGGGTTTTTTTATGATCGCGCCAAAGCACAACTGGCGTTGATTAAGCGACGTGCGATCGTCCCTTCCGGTGCCACTGGCGGTAATCGGTCCATATCAAACCATTGCGCGTCGGTGAGCTCCTCATAGTCAGGTTTTACATCCCCTCCGGCATAATCGGCGAGAAATCCCATCATCACATTAGAGGGAAACGCCCAAGGCTGACTTTCCATGTAACGAATATTTGTTACCGATAGGCCCGTTTCTTCTTTGACCTCTCGCGCCACACATTGCTCGAGCGTTTCGCCAGGCTCGACAAACCCCGCAATCACGGTATACATGCCCGTTTTATGACGAGGGTGTTGAGCAAGCAATAAACGCTTGCCATCGCGCACAGCAACAATCACACACGGCGATACACGTGGATAATCAAAACGGTGGCAGTGTTCACACCACATAGCAACCGCCTTTACATCAAACCCAGCACGCTGGCCACAGCGACCGCAAAAGGCTTGTTGCTGTCGCATCACATCGAGCTGTACCACGCGTCCAACCAGTGCAAATAGCGGCGCGGGGAGGAGGGCGAGCAGATCTCGCAGCCCGGCGAGTTCATCGACTGGCAGCATCGAGTTACAATTGAACAAACCAACCACCGGGACACCTTGGTAGTGTCCAACAACCAAGGTATCTGACGCCGAAAAAGAAAGACGCGACAAGGGCATACACGGTAATTGCGCGTTAGGCAGCCATAGTTTTCCTTCCACTATCGCGCATACATAGACCGCTTGTTGATTCTGAGACATGGTCACTTCCTTAGCCTTGCAGCTATACTTGAATACTGGCAATCTAGTTTTATAACGTGATGCAAAGGATTGAGCAGCCCGTTAATTTTCAGCCGGCCTTATTATAGTGCCATTCATTCGCTGATCGATCACGAGGACACCGATCATGCTGAGACAACTTGAACGTACCAAAGCCCAATGGAGCGGTTACGACGAGGTAATTGATTACTGCTTGAGCTACGCCGCCAATTATTGGTGGAATATTACAATGTCGCCGGCGTGGCCGCCAAAAAAAGCAATCGCTCCCAACCAAAGCGGAGCTCGATAACTTTTGTGACCACCTGGTCGACTATATCTCGACCGGCCACTTCAAGATCTACAACATGGTCATGGAGCATTGGCAGTCAACAGGCTTCTCAGCTACCAAAGAGACGGATAATTTGTATTATCGCATCGTCGATACGACGGAGCCTCTGTTGGACTTTAACGATAAATTCAGTGCGGTTGACTTAGACGACGAAGAGTATGACGCCACTGATTTCGATCAAGATATGTCCGCGATTGGTGAATGGCTTGAGCAACGTTTTGAGTTGGAAGACAGCTTAATTCGTTTAATTGCAGACAGTCTGGCTCATCCCCCAGGTGCTTAAGACGCATCACTTAGTATTAATGAAAACGCCACCTCGTTTGTCTTTTGAGGTGGCGTTTTTTATTGGGCGTCCTATCACGCGATAGCGTGCGCGAGTACACGATCTAAATGGCGCATAAAAACAAAAGGCACCTCGAAGAGATGCCTTTTTATGCGACTTAGCCTATCGCGCTAATTATCTAACTCGCTTAGCTGTCGTCGTTCAAGCCCGCATTAAGCAGCGCCGCTAGGTCTTGTGATGCTTGTTCTGCATCGACCTGAGGGGCGACTGGCTGCTCTGGCTCTGCACGCTTAGCTTGACGGTCTTTATGATACGCGAAGCCAGTACCGGCTGGGATCAGACGACCCACAATCACGTTTTCTTTCAGACCACGCAAGTCATCACGCTTACCTGCCACGGCTGCTTCTGTCAGCACACGCGTAGTTTCTTGGAACGAAGCCGCTGAGATAAATGACTCAGTCGCCAGCGAGGCTTTGGTGATACCCAAGAGATCACGACCAAACGTAGCTGGCTGCTTACCTTCCGCTTCAAGATCGCGGTTAGCAATCATGACGCGTGAGTATTCGACCTGCTCGCCTTCCAAGAAGGTAGTATCACCCGCAGACTTAATCGTCACCTTACGCAGCATCTGACGAACAATCGTCTCGATATGCTTATCGTTGATCTTAACACCTTGCAGACGGTAAACGTCTTGGACTTCGTTGGTGATATACTCCGCCACCGCATGGATACCACGCAGGCGTAGGATGTCGTGTGGTGATTCCGGACCATCTGCGATCACATCACCTTTCTCGACTTTCTCACCTTCGAAGACGTTGAGCTGACGCCATTTCGGAATCATCTCTTCGTACGCTTTACCTTCTTCTGGCGTAATGATCAGACGGCGCTTGCCTTTGGTTTCTTTACCGAAGGACACCGTACCAGTGATCTCTGCCAAAATTGCTGGCTCTTTAGGCTTACGCGCTTCAAACAGATCAGCAACACGAGGCAGACCACCGGTGATATCCTTGGTACCGCCGCTTTCTTGCGGGATACGCGCCAGGGTGTCACCAATGCCAACGCTCGCACCGTCGTCCAGTTGCACGATCGCTTTACCTGGCAAGAAATATTGTGCAGGGGTGTCTGTTCCCGGCACCATCACATCGTTACCCTGTGCATCAATCAGCTTAACCGCGGGACGCTTATCCTTACCCGATGATGGACGCTCGGCAGCATCCATCACGACAATCGATGACAGGCCCGTTAGCTCGTCAGTTTGACGTTGCATGGTCACGCCATCATCCATGTCGACAAAGCGAAGTTGACCTTCAACTTCTGTGATAATCGGCATGGTGTGTGGATCCCAGTTTGCGACGACATCTCCCGCACTAACGGTCTCGCCATCTTTCTTACCTAGAACCGCACCATAGGGCACCTTGTAATTTTCTTGAGTCCGGCCAAACTCATCAACAATGGTCATTTCTGTTGCCCGCGAGGTAATCACGAGCTTACCGTCGCTGTTGGTCACAGATTTGGCATTGTGCAGGTGCATCGAACCTTTGTTCTTCACCTGGATGTTGTTTTCTGCCGCTGCACGCGATGCTGCACCACCAATGTGGAAGGTACGCATGGTCAGCTGTGTACCCGGCTCACCGATAGACTGTGCGGCGATAACACCCACAGACTCACCGTGATTGACCAGATGGCCACGAGCCAAGTCACGACCATAGCAATTGGCACAACAACCAAAGTCGGTTTCACAGGTAACCACAGAGCGCACTTTCACTTTGTCGACCGAATGATGCTCAAGGATGTCACACCATTTTTCATCCAACAGGGTGTTGCGCGGAGCCAATACTTCTTCCGAGCCAGGCTTCAAGACATCTTCCGCCACAACACGGCCCAGAACACGCTCACGCAGGGCTTCTTTAACGTCACCGCCTTCGATCACCGCCATCATGTGAATACCACCGTCGGTACCACAATCCGTTTCGGTCACCACCACGTCTTGTGCGACATCAACCAGACGACGCGTCAGGTAACCTGAGTTCGCGGTCTTCAATGCCGTATCCGCCAGACCCTTACGGGCACCGTGCGTAGAAATAAAGTACTGAAGTACGTTCAGACCTTCACGGAAGTTCGCCGTGATTGGCGTTTCAATGATTGAGCCATCCGGCTTCGCCATCAAACCACGCATACCCGCCAGCTGACGGATCTGCGCTGGAGAACCACGTGCGCCCGAATCAGCCATCATGTAAACGCTATTAAATGACGTTTGCGTTTCTTCTTCGCCATCACGATTGATCACTGTCTCGGTAGACAGGTTATCCATCATCGCTTTCGCAACTTGCTCGTTCGCGGCAGCCCAGATATCGATGACTTTGTTGTAGCGCTCACCCGCTGTCACAAGACCTGACTGGAATTGTTCCTGTATCTCAGCAACTTCTGCCTCTGCAGATTTGACCAAGTCATATTTAGCTTGCGGGATGACCATATCATTGATGCCCACCGATGTACCTGACAAAGCAGAGTAAGCGAAGCCGGTATACATGATTTGGTCCGCGAAGATAACCGTATCTTTCAGACCCAGCTTACGATAACAGGTGTTGAGCAAGTTAGAGATTTGCTTTTTACCCAAAGTCTGATTAACCAAGTCATACGGCAAGCCTTCAGGGACGATTGACCACAACATTGCTCGGCCCACAGTGGTGTCTACTAAGGACACTTTTTCCGTGCGCGTACCCATCTCATCGATGTCGATTTGCTTGATACGTACTTTCACACGGCTGTGCAGTTCAGCATGACCAATACGATAGGCTTTTTCGGCTTCACCTGGGCCTGTCAGATACATGCCTTCGCCTCTACCGTTGATCTTCTCACGGGTCATATAATATAACCCCAGTACCACGTCCTGTGACGGTACAATGATAGGATCACCCGACGCTGGCGACAGAATGTTGTTAGTTGACATCATCAACGCACGCGCTTCCAGCTGGGCTTCCAGCGTTAGCGGTACGTGAACAGCCATTTGGTCACCATCGAAATCAGCGTTATAAGCCGCACACACTAATGGGTGTAGCTGGATCGCTTTACCTTCGATCAGTACCGGTTCAAACGCTTGGATACCCAAACGGTGAAGGGTTGGTGCACGGTTAAGCATGACGGGATGTTCGCGGATAACTTCATCCAAAATATCCCATACCACCGCTTCTTCGCGCTCAACCATCTTCTTAGCTGCTTTAATGGTGGTCGCCAAACCACGGGCCTCAAGCTTGCCATAAATAAACGGTTTGAACAGCTCGAGTGCCATTTTCTTTGGCAGGCCACACTGGTGCAAACGCAGGTATGGACCTACGGTAATCACCGAACGGCCAGAGTAGTCAACACGTTTACCCAGCAGGTTTTGACGAAAACGACCCTGCTTACCTTTGATCATGTCTGCCAGTGATTTCAGCGGACGCTTGTTTGAGCCGGTGATCGCACGACCACGACGACCGTTATCCAGCATGGCATCGACAGACTCTTGCAGCATACGCTTTTCGTTACGCACAATAATATCTGGCGCAGCGAGATCGAGTAGGCGTTTCAAGCGGTTGTTGCGGTTGATCACACGGCGATACAGATCATTGAGATCCGAGGTCGCAAAACGACCGCCATCCAACGGGACCAATGGACGCAGATCGGGCGGCAACACAGGCAGCACGGTCAAAATCATCCACTCAGGGTTATTCCCTGATTGCAAGAACGATTCTACCAACTTAAGACGCTTATTTAGCTTCTTACGCTTGGTTTCAGAGTTGGTCTCTTCGAGTTGCTCACGCATTTGCTCTGTCTCAACCGACAGATCCATGTTCGCTAGCAGTGCTTTGACCGCTTCTGCGCCCATGCGCGCGTCAAATTCATCGCCCCACTCTTCCAGTGCATCTAAATATTGCTCTTCAGACATCATCTGACCGCGCTCTAGGCTGGTCATGCCTGGCTCAATCACAATATACGACTCAAAGTAAAGCACACGTTCGATGTCACGCAGTGGCATGTCCATCAACAAGCCAATGCGCGATGGCAGCGACTTCAGGAACCAAATGTGGGCAACAGGAGAAGCAAGCTCAATATGACCCATACGCTCTCGGCGTACTTTAGTCTGAGTTACTTCAACGCCACATTTTTCACAAATGACGCCGCGGTGCTTGAGGCGCTTATACTTACCGCAAAGACATTCATAGTCTTTGACCGGGCCAAAGATACGTGCACAGAACAAACCGTCACGCTCAGGCTTAAAGGTACGGTAATTGATGGTTTCTGGCTTTTTCACTTCACCAAACGACCATGAACGAATCATGTCCGGTGAGGCAAGACCGATTTTGATCGAGTCAAATTCTTCAGTCTTGTGCTGTGCTTTCAGAAACTTAAGTAAGTCTTTCACAATCGGCTCCTGTGAGGAGTTGACCCATAAAGGCGCTGACAGGCAGCGCCTTCATATCCTTACCGGAGAGAGTAGCGCGAGGCTTACTCGTCTTCCAGCTCGATGTTGATACCCAACGAGCGGATTTCTTTCAGCAATACGTTGAAAGATTCCGGCATGCCCGGCTCCATACGATGATCGCCATCTACGATATTTTTGTACATCTTAGTACGACCATTAACGTCATCCGACTTCACGGTGAGCAT
>NZ_AQOD01000141.1 GCF_000513715.1 Salinivibrio socompensis S35 | reverse complement strand
AAGATGGTTTGGTATCTGTATCAAACTGCTTGATCAGGACCGAGGTGTCGCAACGGCCATAGCCGCGCGCTTGTAACTTGTTGTACTGTTGATCCACTTGCTCGGTCAAGGGAAGCTCCACGCCTAACTTGGCGGCTTCTTCTAAACAAAAGCCAAGATCTTTACGCATCCAATCAATCGCAAAACCAAAATCAAAGCTGTCAGTGGCCATGGTGTGCGCGCGGTTAGTCATTTGCCACGATCCGGCTGCGCCGTGCTGAATGGCTGCGATCATTTTTTCAATATCGAGATCAGCGGACTGTGCAAACGTCAGCGCCTAGGACAACCCTTGTAAGACGCCGGCAATACAAATTTGGTTAGCCATTTTACAACGCTGGCCGCTGCCGTGCGGGCCAATATGTTGGATTGCACTGGCATAGGCGTTCATGACGGGTTCAACATCACTGAACACATTCGGGTTGCCACCGACCATAATGGTAAGGGCGCCTTTTTCCGCTCCTGCCTGGCCGCCTGAGACGGGGGCATCGAGAAAGCTTAGGCCTTGGCGTTCGCATACTTGTGCCAACTCAAGTGCCAGCTCGGTAGAGGTGGTGGTATGATCGACCAGCGTACTGCCTTTTTTCATATTGGCTAACACGCCAATATCGCCATACACCACACTGCGTACGTCATCATCGTTTCCCACACACATAAAGACGATATCAGCGTCAGCCACTGCTTCGGCTGGCGTCATTCCATATGTGCCTGGATAGGTGTCGCACCAGGTTTCGGCTTTGCGGGTGGTACGGTTATAGACGCGAGTTGGATAGCCGTTATGTTGTAGGTGGCCGGCCATCGGAAACCCCATCACGCCGAGACCAATAAAGGCGACCTTCGTATTATTCACTTGCATGTCATCACGCTTCCCTGTGGTTGATTAGGTAGTAATCTATCAAAAACTTAACCTTTCTTGTATCTGTCAATGTTAAGCTTGTATCATCTTCTTTTGTGTTGTGACACGGATTATTATGACAGCACGACAACCATTCTCATTAACTATCGCGCATATTAACGATACGCACTCACACTTTGAGTCCACGCCTGTCTCGCTCAGCTTAGAGAGCGAAGACACGCGGGTGTATGCGAATTGTGGTGGATTCGCACGTATCGCCTCGGCGGTGAAGCACTTTCGTCATCAGGCTGAACAAAATCAGCATGGTTTTCTGTTTCTACACGCGGGCGATTGCTTCCAAGGCACGTTGTATTATTCCTTGTTTAAAGGAAAAGCGAATGCCGACATGCTTAATCGTCTGAGGATCGATGCGATGGCGATTGGTAATCATGAACTGGATCAGGGGAATGAACCAGTTGCCGATTTTCTCGATGATATTCAGTTTCCTTTGTTGGCCGGTAATTGGCATGTTGATGACGAAGCCAAAGATAAGCAAAAACGGGTAAGCGACAAGCCCGCCTTAATGCCATACCTGCCCGATCACGCACGTGCGAGCACCCTGATCAAAACCTACGCGGGCCATCAGGTTGGTCTGTTTAGCTTAGCGGTTGAGCAAATGGCAGCGCTAGCCCATCCCGATCATGATACGCCGTTTTTGCCGGCCACTCAGATAGCCAAAAATACGGTGGCGTATCTGCGCGCTCAAGGTGTCAACACCATTATTTTGTTGAGCCATCTTGGTTATGACAAAGACAAGGATTTAGCGGCAGCGGTCGAGGGTATCGATGTGATCGTGGGTGGACACACTCACGTGCTGCAAGGTGACTTTCAAAATATTGGTCTCGATACCCAAGACCCATACGGGTATCAGGTTAACGACACCTGGATTGTGCAAGCCGGTTGTCATGCGCAATCGATTGGCCGTTTCACCTTATCGATTGATGAGCAGGGACGGCCTATTGCGTTTGAAGGGCAAAATTACGTGCTGCTTGGACGCAGTTTGGCGATGGATGCGTCGCGCGAGCAACAATTAACCGTGGCTTCTTACCAAGCGGCGCGTGACTATCTGAATAGTCAGTCGAATGTACTGATTTTACCGAGTGATTTAGACTTAAAACACTACTTGCAACAGACGTATCGGCCGCAAGTGGCGCAACTAGAACGTGACATTGTCACGCATGTGCCTGAGCGTTTACGCCATGTTCGCGTCCCTGACCGTGAAGGCGGTAGCGACGTGGCCCCTTTGGTCACTGAAAGTTTCCTTTGGGCCGCGCGTGAGCAAGGGATTGATGCGGAGTTTGCGATTCACAATGCCGGTGGCGTTCGAGTCGGTCTGAATGCTGGCCCGCTTTCAGCGGCATTGATTGCCGGTACATTGCTACCGTTTGCGATCGACGTGATTGCGTATCGAGTGACAGGGAAACAAATTCGTTGTGCGCTAGAAGGGGCAATCAATAATGCCACCAATAATGGCGTTGTTGGCCTCGGGACTGGTAGCTTCCCTTATTGTGCAGCTATCCGTTATCGCTATGAAGCGTGGCGTCCCATTGGGCAGCGTATTACCCAGCTCGAGATAAAACGGGATGAGCATTGGGTGAGCATGGACGATGATCACCAATATACCGGCGTGTCATCTTCCTATACAGCACAAGGTAAAGAAGGCTATGACGCACTGCAGACCGGCCGCCGTCGCTCAATAGGTCTGTCAATGGCGGAGTGTTTTATTCAGTATGCCCGTCAGCAAGCCGTACTCGCATTATCGAATCAGCCGTTAGTTTGTTACCTACACACCCCCGATCAGACACAAACGTGTTGGGGCCAATAACTTGGCCCACCCCTTGCTTATTCATCGATAGGTTGCACGTTCGGCATGATGTTGCCGTTTGATGAAGTTTTGGTCGCTATTGCCGATAACGGTAGATGACCTGAATGTGGCGATACTCTCGAAAGGTGAAGATGATGGAAAAACGTGATTGGTTTGATGTGGGGTTGATTAGCTTTTGGCTGATAGCTTGGGCGTCCTTAGTCTATTTTGTGCCAGTGGTATAAGTGGTATAAAAGCGCTAGGGTGTCTGCGTCTCTGCACGATGCGCGTGACGCATTACCCAACGGACTAAAAGCGGCTGTAAGTAAATGGGTAACTGAATGGCACCGATTAAGGGTAAAAATACCGGACCAAGCGCGACGCCGGCAACGGTATAGGTCAGTAATACATTGCGATTCACAGCAGTCACGGCCGCGATCATACTGGCTGCTTGTCCTTGTCGCCGATATAAACCGTAGGCAATTGCAAAAAAAAGTATGCAAATTGCGACTGAAATTGCTAACAGTTCTAGGGCATACGCCTGATTGTTTTGCCAGATTTCGCCAAATGGCCCCACCAGCCCCAGGGGAAAGCTAAATACCAGCACGATAGTGAATTGTGCGAGCTTACCGTGAATACGTTTGAGTTTTTCGGGCTTGACCAGCGCGTGGAAAACAGCGGCGAACGCCATGGGCCCGACGATAAATACCACTAATCGAATCACATAGCTTTGCAAATCCAGTGAAAAAGCATCACCGCTAAATATCGTTAGATTCACGAACAATACCACCGGCATCATTAGCGTCGAAGCGATCGTGTAAGCCATGGCGATCAGAGCATCCATGCCTAGCGAGCGGATAATGGCCGGTGTGGCAAACAAAGAGCCGGTTGCGCAGATCCCGCTAATCGCGAGTAATAACGCTGTCGACGCGCCTAATAACCAGGCGATAGAACAGGTTATCAAGGTTAACACCACCGCATGAATGAATGCATATATCCAGACCTGCCACTGGCCGAGTGCCTTGACCAGCAAACCTTGATGGATCCCAAGTAATGTAAATAGCATCAGCGCAAACAAGACATAGGGGAGAAAAGGGAACAGCCCTAGCGATACCGCTGGAAATGCAAAGCCAATCAGCGCAGCGATAAAAAGGCAGATCGCAGAGTGTCGGGCAAGAAATGCAAGCATGGCAACACCTTAGTTACATGTGTAACGCTGATGTTATCAGGTTTTAATCGATAATCGAGTGATAAATCGCCATTTTCAATAAGTAAGACACGACCAAGCACAAGTTACACGTATAGCATGGGGGCGGATACCACTTTCAAACAAAATAAATGTAATAGGAGAGCTGACGCATCTGAAAGCGAATAGCTTCTTTTTTAACGGTGACTTAACATTATTTTGTTATCATTTGATAGTGCTGTTTCGGATTATAAAAACTAATCCAATGGTTTAATTTTCATAAATTTATTATTGTGTGTCTGCCCCTTATACTACGCGCCGAGTGAATTCAGAAAATAAAGCGAGGATCGTATGACGACTGCAACGGTTAATATGACACGTTCACGTCGATCTTACGCGGTAACTATCAAAGGACTGATCGCTCATGCCATGGATGTGTTGTTTACCCGCAGCACACAAGCACCTGCTTATGATGCAAGCCGTTTACCGGCGCATTTGCAGCGTGATATCGGCATAAACCGATAAGACGACAAAACGTAGACAGAACGCGAAACGCCACATCATCGAGATGTGGCGTTTTTTTATTTGTGGTTTAATCGCCCTAGGCATAGACCAATAATACATTGTCTGATTTGTCCGAGCCGAAAGAGGAAAAGGAGTAAAGAAATATGGGATGGTTTTCAGCACTTTTTTCTAGTGGTCAATCGAAACAACCTCAAGCGTCTGTCACCCCCACAGACTACAAAGGCTATTTGATTTACCCTGAAGCGACCGCAGAGAGCGGCCAATACCGTGTATGCGGACGTATCTGCAAAGAAATCGATGGACAGGTGATGACGCATCACTTTATCCGTTCCGATCTATTGGGAAATCAAGACGATGCAAATAGTTTGATGGTCACTAAAGCCCAAATGATGATTGACCAGAATGGCGATAAGATTTTTGCGTTTGGTGGTTAGGGTATGCTGAGTCATAGCAAAATTAATGCATAAATATAGACAATAAAAACAGATAAAGTGTCGCTTAGATCACATTTATACCCTAATGGCGATCCTCGCCCTGTGGTGATTAAGGAATAAACTCGTTAAGTTAAGGCTGTTGCGTTGCTAAGCACGAAGCACTGACCCCCGCAACTGAGTGAAAAATGGGTAAACCCGTTTTCAATACATATTGAGTCAGTGAATGTCTCTCAGGTGGTACCTCACCTGTGACAACTAAAAAATTTCTTATAAGCCAACATTCAGGGAATAGCTATGCAGATTGGTGTTCCAAAAGAGAGGCTCGTTAATGAAACGAGGGTAGCTGCAACGCCAAAATCGGTGGAGCAGCTTATCAAACTCGGTTTTGACGTTGTGGTAGAAAAGGGAGCGGGCGAGAAAGCAAGCTTCGAAGATACTGCGTACGAACTTGCCGGGGCGACCATTGTTGATACGGATGCCGTTTGGCAATCCGAGGTCATTTTTAAAGTTAATGCACCGGGTGTGATTGAACAAACCGGCGAGGATGAAGTAGAACGACTGCAAGCAGGCACCACGTTGGTTAGCTTTATCTGGCCTGCCCAAAATGAAGAACTGCTTGAGCGGTTATCGGCGCGCAATGTCAATGTGATGGCGATGGATGCCGTGCCGCGTATATCGCGCGCACAATCATTAGATGCCCTAAGCTCGATGGCAAACATTGCCGGTTATCGCGCTGTCGTCGAAGCTGCCCACGAATTTGGCCGCTTTTTTACGGGACAAATTACGGCGGCCGGTAAAGTACCGCCTGCGAAGGTGTTTGTTGCCGGTGCGGGTGTGGCTGGCCTTGCTGCCATTGGCGCTGCTGGGAGCCTAGGCGCCATTGTTCGTGCTTTTGATGTTCGCCCAGAGGTGAAAGAGCAAGTTGAAAGCATGGGGGCTGACTTCCTTGAGGTTGATTTTAAACAAGACAGTGCAGGCAGCAGTGATGGCTATGCCAAAGAAATGTCAGATGAGTTTAATCAGGCCGCACAAAAACTCTACGCGCAACAAGCGGAAGACGTCGATATTATCGTCACCACGGCACTGATCCCCGGTAAACCTGCACCAACGTTGATTACCAAAGAAATGGTAGACAGCATGAAGTCAGGCAGCGTGATTGTTGATCTAGCTGCAGCTAATGGTGGTAATTGCGAGTACACCGAAAAAGACCAAGTCATCACCACGCCAAACGGGGTGAAAGTGATTGGCTACACCGATATGGTTGGGCGTTTGCCAACCCAATCCTCGCAGCTTTATGCCACTAACTTGGTTAACCTCACTAAATTATTGTGCAAAGAGAAAGATGGCAATGTCGTTATCGATTTTGACGATGTTGTGGTGCGTGGTGTGACTGTCATTAAAGAAGGTGAAATCACTTGGCCTGCCCCGCCGATTCAAGTGTCGGCACAACCGAAAGCGGAACCGAAACCTGAACCTGCGCCGAAAGCAGAAGCGAAAAAAATGTCACGGGCGACCAAGTATGGCCTCATGGCGGCGGCATTGGGTGCCTTTGGCTGGGTGGCGAACTACGCCCCGAGTGAGTTTCTTTCTCACTTGACCGTGTTTGTTCTTGCCTGTGTGGTGGGTTATTACGTGGTCTGGAATGTGACCCATGCGCTGCACACGCCACTGATGTCGGTCACCAATGCGATTTCAGGCATTATTATTGTTGGGGCGTTATTGCAAGTAGGACAAGGGATCGGTTTTGTTACCTTCCTCGCCTTCATTGCCGTGTTGATCGCTAGTATCAATATTTTTGGCGGCTTTACTGTTACAAAGCGCATGCTTGAAATGTTCCGTAGAGGATAAGGAGAAAGAATGTCTGAAGGATTGGTACAAGCTGCGTACATTGTTGCCGCACTCTGTTTCATTCTGAGTTTGGCTGGGCTCTCAAAGCAAGAGTCTGCGCGTGCTGGCAATTACTATGGTATTACCGGGATGGCCATCGCGCTGGTGGCGACGATTTGGGGGCCCGATGTTCAGGGCGTTGGCTGGATTATTCTCGCCATGGTTATCGGCGGCGCGATCGGTATTTACTATGCCAAACGGGTTGAGATGACCGAAATGCCAGAGCTGGTGGCGATGCTGCATAGCTTTGTCGGCTTGGCGGCGGTATTAGTCGGTTTCAACACCTATATTGATCACCCACCACTGACTGGTGCGATGCTTAACATTCACCTGGTTGAGATCTTCTTAGGCGTCTTTATTGGTGCAGTGACCTTCACCGGTTCGATTGTCGCCTTTGGTAAACTGCGTGGCGTGATCTCGTCGAAAGCGCTGGCATTACCGCATCGACACAAGCTTAATCTAGCAGTCCGTTGTGGTTTCATTTTTGCTGTTGATCAGCTTTGTGAATGCAGAAGGCTCCACATTTGCACTCATTGTGGTGACGCTCATTGCGTTGGCATTTGGTTATCACCTTGTCGCCTCGATTGGCGGGGCAGACATGCCGGTTGTGGTTTCTATGCTGAACTCGTATTCCGGTTGGGCAGCGGCAGCGGCAGGCTTTATGCTGGCGAACGATCTATTGATCGTCACGGGCGCTTGGTCGGCTCATCGGGTGCCATTCTGTCTTACATTATGTGTAAGGCCATGAACCGCTCTTTCATCAGTGTCATTGCTGGTGGCTTTGGCTCAGATGGCACCACTTCATCCGGTGACGAAGAAGTCGGTGAATACCGTGAAAGTACCGCGGAAGAAGTCGCAGAAATGCTAAAAGACTCCAACAGTGTGGTGATCGCCCCCGGTTATGGAATGGCCGTTGCTCAGGCGCAATATCCGGTTTACGAAGTGACAGAAAAATTGCGTAACATGGGCATTGACGTGCGATTCGCCATTCACCCGGTTGCGGGACGTTTGCCGGGGCATATGAACGTGTTGCTAGCAGAAGCGAAAGTTCCTTACGATATCGTCTTAGAGATGGATGAAATTAATGATGATTTCCCGGAGACTGATACGGTATTGGTTATTGGGGCCAACGACACGGTTAATCCTGCGGCGACCGATGATCCGTCTAGTCCAATTGCTGGCATGCCCGTACTTGAAGTATGGAATGCCAAAAATGTGGTGGTCTTTAAACGCTCGATGAATACTGGCTACGCCGGGGTGCAAAATCCATTGTTCTTTAAAGACAATAGCACCATGCTCTTTGGCGATGCCAAACAAAGCGTTGAGGCGATTTCTAAGGCGCTATAGCCCAATAGCCTGCTAATAAATTAAAGCACTATTGCTTAAAAGAGCCAGTTAAGCTCAAAAGAGCCAGTTAATTGACTGGCTCTTTTTATGCGTAGTCGGTAGCTGCGGATGTGAGTACAGCTCTGATCTTCTCCTCGCAATGAACAGAACAATACCTTCGATTCGAGAGCTTGCATCCGAGCGGCGCGAACTTACAATGCACTGACATTATTTAAAGGTTTGGTGGTAAGCTGTCAACATGCGAATTCTGCTGCTAATCATTTTTACGCTGACAGCCTGGCCAGCCATGGCGGCGAGTACATTTTCAGAGCAAATGACTGCGTTCCGGGCTCAGTTGCTTTTGGCGGACCTGTTGCGCGTTACAACCTCATCGGTATTAACCGTGCCTTTCCGCGTGTGTTGCTAAGTCCAGATAGTTTATTGCCGCAGACAGCTAACTACCCTTTGAAAGACATTCGCCGGCTCTACCAGGCCGAGCAAAAGTGTCAGGGTCCTTGGCCGGTCAATCCGCAAGTGACAGAGCCGCTGGTGTTTACCCGTGCCATGTGCAATAACACTCAGCTTCCGGTTGCCTGGTTTTCACGCTCTGGGTTTATTCATCCCGGCGGTGGGAGCTATGCGGCCAAGTACGCGGAAAAGTTTCCCGCGCGACGCAGTGAACTCGTGCGCTTTTTTCATATCCAAGAGCGACCACAAGCCGGACCAGACAGCCTACTTGGTCGGCTGCAAAGGATGGATTCAGCGGCGGTTGAGGCCCTAAATAGCGGTGCCAAAGCCTTGGTCAGTCAAAATGAAATGTGGATCCGTGTGGGGAGCTATTATCACTTGTACGCCGCGCAGCAATGGCAGCCTCTCGTCACTGAGTTTGATTTACGCCTCACGCCTCGGGGAGAGCAAGATTTCTGCTTAGCCCGGGTGGGTAATATTTGTTGGAATGAAGAGAAAGCCCCCAGTTATTGGCCTTATTTAGTCGGCACGCTGATTTTGATCAACCTAGTTGCTCTTGGTGGTTGGGCATTTAACCGATGGACGGTTCAACGTCGATTGATGCAAGAGCGGATGTTGGTATTGCAAATACTGACGCACGAGTTACGCACCCCGATTGCCAGCTTGTCGATGACCGTTGAAGGGTTTCGGCGTAAGTTTGATACGTTACCAGAGTCTTTCTATGATGAGTTTCGTCGTTTGTGTGAAGACTCAAGGCGCCTAAAGCAGCTGGCGGAAGCAAGTAAGGATTATTTGCAGTCGAATCAAAAGCCATTAGGCAAAGAAACGATTCCGTCTATCGAAGAGTGGCTCGGGTACATTTGTGATGAACATCAAGTGACGCTTCAGGTGAGTCGAGATGGTGCGGTACGGGCCAATATCTATTGGTTAACGACATCATTGAACAATTTGATTGCCAATGCGGTCAAATACGGTGTTGCACCGGTTGAAGTGCATGCAAAGGTAACAGCGGATCGTTTTACCATTGCTATATGCGATCAAGGCGATCTTACCGCCAAAGATTGGAAACATATACGTAAACCTTTTGTTAGCCAAAGCGGGCTAGGGCTCGGGCTGACGATCGTGGAATCGATGATTGAGAGAATGGGGGGCAAGTTAATCCTTTCTGGGCCACCCACCACATTTACTTTGGAGATTCATTGTGACGCAACCGACGTTACTTCTGGTTGAAGATGATGCCAACCTGGCTGATGGCTTATTGGCAAGTTTGGAGCAAGCGGGCTATCGGTGTTTATATGCAGATAGTGCGACGAAAGTGGCTGAGTTATGGCGTGATGCGGATCTGGTTATCTTAGACCGCCAACTCCCTGAGGGCGACTCAATCGAATGGCTTGCCGATTGGAATAAACTAAAAACCGTGCCAGTGATCTTATTGACAGCCATGGTGTCAGTGCGTGATCGCGTTGGTGGACTAGACTCGGGGGCCACCGATTACATCACTAAACCTTTTGCCGAAGCAGAGTTGCTCGCACGTGTGCGTGTTCATCTTCGTAATCCTGTCGGAGAGGCCGAAGTGTCGAGTGACGATCTCATTATCAATGAGGTGAGAATTGATACCGCGAGTCGTGCCGTTTTTTGTGGCGAACAAGAGGTAACATTGACACGCACTGAGTTTGATTTATTGCATTTTTTAGCCAAAAACGCGGGACGTGTCTTCACTCGCGATGAATGCT
>NZ_AQOD01000140.1 GCF_000513715.1 Salinivibrio socompensis S35 | reverse complement strand
ACTATATCAGCTCAAAATCACTGACTGCCGATGAGGCAAGCCGTGCTATTCGCTCGCATTGGGGCATTGAAGCCATGCACTGGGTGTTAGATGTCAACATGGGGGAAGACGCATGCCAAATTTATAAAGACAATGGGGCCGCGAACTTTGCCTGCCTGCGACACATGGCCTCAAACATGGTGCGGGCTGAGCCGACCAAGATCAGCTTGGTGGCCAAACAGAAGCGCTGTCTCATGAATCCCAGCTTCTTAGAGAAGGTTTTAGCCGCAGGTATTCCGGCGATGGTTGAAAAATGAACACTCATGCGCTCGCCCTGGGTTGTACCCTTGATTAAAAACATTAGGAAAGATATCGAGTATGTGGAAATGGCTAAAATGAATGACATGTTTAAACATCCAATCTTTATTCAGGACTAGTATAGTTGGATGTCAAAAATAAACATTGGTTTTATAATGTCATGTCACCTCGCTATCTTTATTGCTCACTCTTACCAAACGTGCTTAAAGCTTTTTCGGCGCTCATGGGTTTGAAGAAGTAGAATCCTTGGATCTCATCGACGCGCCAGACGTTAAGAATGCGTAATTGTGACGCGGTTTCCACGCCCTCCGCAACGGTTGTCATGCCGAGCTCTTGGGACATATTGATGATGCTACGTACCAAGGTTTTAGCTTTTTCATTGGTTTCAATTTCACTCATGTACGACTTATCCAACTTGACGATATCGAGCGGGAAATTACACAGCGAGCTAAACGATGAATAGCCGGTACCGAAGTCATCTAAAGCCAGTTGGACGCCCAGCGCCTTGAGGGCATGCATCCGTTCAATCGTCTCCTGATCAGCGCCGAGTAGAATGCTTTCGGTGACTTCCAGCACCAGCTGCCCAGGCGAGAGTTGGTACTGCTTAATGAGTCGCTGCAAATTATTCATCAGCGCACTTGTGCCAAAATGAGGGCTAGAGAGGTTGACATGAATGGTGAGCCGGTGCTGCGACTTTTTACTCCAATACTCTTGCATGCGTTGTAAAAATGCACAGGCTTTTTCTAAAACCAGTTCGTCGAGTTCAACGATCAATTTGTGTTTCTCAGCCAAAGGGATAAAAATACTGGGCGACACCGTCCCTAGCTCTGGATGATACCAACGTGCCAGTGCTTCAAAGCCGATCACTTGATTTGATGTGGCGTTAACGATTGGTTGAAAGAAAGCCGTGAACTCATCGTTTTTCAGTGCAGTAACCAGGTTTCGATTAATGGTTAATGTCTCATTGGCAGCTTGTACGGTCTCTTGATCAACAATGGTCACATTGTGCTTTGGTACCGACTGTTGCTCAATCGCATAAAAACCACAGTGGACGAGAGGTTCAAAATGGGTAAACGCTAGCTCCGGCCCTATCATTGCGGCGTTAAGGCCGATATCAAAGTCTGCGGTCGTTTCGGATAAATGATTTGCACTGACTTTTAGCACGGTATTCGCCCGAGGAGCAAATTGATCCGCCGCTATTTGGTCAGTAAAAACGATAAACTCGTTTTCGCTTAGCCGGCCGATCTCGGCCTGTGGAAACTGCTGCTTTAGCATATCAGCAATGTGCTTTACCGCATTGTCATAGGCATGATGCCCATATATCTCGTAGATTTCACGAAGACGTGTGGCAATCACATAAAGGGTAATGATGGCCCTTTTGTCTGTGAGGGCTTGATTTAAGGCTTTGGTTGTTGAGGGCCGATTGAGCAAACCTGATAAGGTATCATGGTGTGATAGCGTTTCTATTAAAGCGGCTTGTCGTTTTTGTTGGCTAATGTCTTTCACCGCCAGCATCACGGTTTGAGACACCTGATTATCTAGCCGCATCGCTTCTATATTGCAAGAAATGGTTTGCCCGGTGGCACTGCGTAGGTTGGTTTCAAAGTGAGTGACGTCTTGTTTGTCTTGCTGTTGGAAGGCATTTAAATCAGACAGTGTGCCGTCTTTATTGTTTAACAGAATATCGAGTGGAGCATTGATGAGCTGTGTGCGTTGATGACCTAGCAAGTTCAGTAGTGCCTGATTCACATCCACAATCTGGTCGTGTTCTAAAAGGATCATACCCATGTGTTGGTTGTGGTATAGGGCGTCAAATTTAGACAGTGTCTCTTTGAGCTGTCGTTCAGCTTGAGAAGACATGCTCGTCAGCGCCTCGATTTGTTCAGTGATGCGGGTAAACGTATCTTTTTCTGTTGTGAGCGGGGCTGTATCTCCCAGTAATGCACTGACATTTCTCTCAAAAGAGATAAATTGTCTCGCAATCTTGCGCCGATAAAGTAGATAAACCAATAAGGCAATAAAAGAAGTGATCGCTAATAAGGCCCAAAGAAGGTATTGAAAGACTTGCTTTCCTTTTTGGTAGTAACGGCGAGGTTCGGTTGTTTCTAAGGCCACGATAGGGCGGTGACTCAAATCGTATAAAAACGTATATCGGGTTATTTTATCGTCAGTGCGAACAATACGCCCAACGGTATCTTCTCCTGTTGCAAAGCCATTTCCTGCTGCAGAGCCATTGTCAGCGAGTCGGTTGTTACCCGCCAATATGTTGTTGTAGTCAGAGGGAAACCGCCCAGTCAGTGCTTGTCCCCAAACCATCCAACCGACGGCCGGAGCGTTGCCAGCGCTGTCTCTCACAGGGTTGAGACTGATCACCCAAATGCGGTCTTTAAGCTTCAGTAAACCAGCGAACGAAGACAACTCTTTATCGGGGAGTGGTTGATGAATATGAGCTGTGACGGCAGGCGAGCGATATATCGCATTAATGATCGATCCATTCTCTGTCTTTTCCAATACTTTTGCTTCGACGATTTCACCGCTTAAGTCGGCAAACCCCATCATGTCTAAACCAAGCGCGAGTAACGTCTCGTCAGTTAGGTTCCTCTGCGCATAGTCATTATTGCCTGTTGTAAGTAGCGCATAGGTATCATCCCAATAGGCCCAGTCGACGGCATATTCAACCTGGTTATCAATCACCCGTTGGATCACGGCTCTCGCTTGTTGGTTCGCGCGTGTGATTTCTATTTCTTCTAGATGTTCAATACCGAAGAGGAAAAAATAGCGCGTCAATAAAAGGCTACTGAAAATTATGGCAAGTAAACCGACGATAAAAATAAGCGCTACTTTGCTGTGAAGCGTGATAAATCGCGTCCGTGTCATGTAACACCTAGCAAGAAAAGAGGGAGAAAGGCCCGTTGCCGAGGTTTTAAATTAGGCGAGGACACCACAACAATCAATAGTGTTGTTAAGGTATTGAGATGTTATTCAGTATTTGGCGGTGGATTTATCAACGAACAACCATATCACCGGGTTTACAGTGTAAACTGCGCCACTTTATGTGACGTTGTCACACTTTGTTTTTGGGTTTTTGGGTTATTGGCTTGAAACAGAATCTTAATGGCTATTAATCAAATCGGAGGAGGTGCCCCTCGTATTATTGCTAAGACGAAGGGCAAGCGCGTAACAATGCTTAGCTAGTCGGTGACTCCAACTGCCAGTGATGCTTAATGCTCTCGTTAATGTGTTTAGGCGAGTGAATAGTGAATGCAATGCACAAGGATATAGTGATCATTACCAGCATCACACTGAACGCGGTGACAAAACCGCCAAACAGTGCCGCAATCACAGAGCCCATAAAGCTACCGACACCAAAACCGAGGTACATAAAGCCATAATTTTGACTGAGGTGGTTCATGCCAAAATAGTCACTCATCAAGGTGGGGAATACCGTAATAGCCCCACCAAAGCTAAAGGCGACACAAGCAACCGACAGATAGAAGCTATATTGATCAAGTGGCATAAAGCGGAGCATACCGACGCCGGCCGCACAGACCAATAGCGCCAAACCCACAACTTTGCTGCGCGCCATGCGATCAGACAGTACGCCGAGCGCCAAACGCCCACCTAAATTCGCCAAGGCGATAATGGCTACGGCTTCGGCGGCTGTGGTTGCATCAAGGTGAACGTAAAGCTCACCCACATCTTTGGCAACGCCGATCACATACAGGCCACTCATACAAATGGTGACGAATACGGTAGCAAGCAACCAAAACTGTGGCGTTTTAAAACACTGAGAGAGGGTGTAATCAGCAGGCGCATCGACGTCTGATCCGTTTGTAGCTGTTTTTTGTTGTGGTGCGTCATGCATCAGTGCGCCTCCAATGACGACCATCACACAGGCCAATACTGCCCACATTTGAAAACTCAGTGCTGCGCCCCCTGCGGCTAAAAAGTACAAGTTAATGTATTTAAAACCTAAGCTACCTAGGCCGTAGGCGCCAATGGCACAGGCTGATGCGAGTCCTTTGTTTTTCGGGAAAAAGCGCACGCAGTTAGATAACGTCATTAAGTAGCCGGTACCGTCAGCCAGGCCGATAAGAAGACCCGCGGTGAGGTAGAGTAACCATAATTGACTGACAACTGATGTGAGCGCGAGGCTGGCGCCAAGTAGTAAACCGGCACCGATGGTCACGCGGCGGACACCGAATCGTGTTTGTAAATGGCCAGAGACGGAAGAAGCAATGGCCAAGGCGAGAGTCATAATGCCAAAAGTGAACGCCACTTGGTTGACAGGCTCGCCAAGTTGGGTTGCGAGTGGTGCGTTGAACAGACTCCACGTATACACAGAGCCGAGTGCAAACTGAGCCAATACAGTACCGATAAGGGTTTTGATGCCGGGGGATAAACGTGCGTTCATGGTGACGCTCCAGGGTTTTATCTATTGGGAACACCTCCAAGATACGACCCTCAACCCCCACATCAAGAGTAGGTGAAAAAGATAAAATAAGCTGCAGTTAGTGGGCATGAACTGCAGCGAGACGGCATGAATTACAACTGCATGCGTTCGCGAAATGCCTTCAGGTTACCGCGGCTGACCAGCACAGGGTCGGGAATGCCGGGCAGAAAGACGTGGTAAGTACTATTTAATCCTGGTGCAATTTCAGTGATTTTATCCACGTTGACGCAATAAGAGCGGTGGCAACGGAAAAAGTTGGCGGGGAGTTGTGCATCAATTCACTGATGGTGTAGGGCACATAGAACTCGCCGTCGGGGGTATACACCAGGGTGGTCTTTTCGTTGGCGGCGGCATACAAAATGTCAGCCGTATCGGTAATACGGATCCGGTTATCACGCATTAAATGCAATGTATGGCCTTGGTTGGCGTTCATGTCTGCAGGGATCGCCGCGATAGCGAGTTTATCGAGCACGCCTTTAACCCGCGTTTCGTTGAGCGGCTTAAGTAAGTAGTTGAACGCTTCAAGTTCAAAAGCGTCTGCGGCGTGCTCTTTGTAGCGGTGGTGAAGATGATAAAGGGTGGGCGCGTATTGGTATGTAAACTGCGTGCGAGCAACACCCCATCAATCGACGGGATATTAATATCTAAAACAACACGTCCACG
>NZ_AQOD01000139.1 GCF_000513715.1 Salinivibrio socompensis S35 | reverse complement strand
ACGATTCTTGAACAAGGTGGCGATTACTTATTAGCGGTGAAACAAAACCAGGGCAAGCTGGCGAACGCGATCACCGCGGCATTCAGTGAGCAACGTCGAACCTTCAATGACGATGTCGAGTTTGAATATGGTCACGGTCGTATTGAATCGCGTCAGTGCTATGTGCTTGATAAAGAATGTTTATCCGGCGACTTTAGCCGTTGGCCATCACTACAAAGCCTTGTCATGGTTGAGTCTTTGCGTGTCGAAAAAGGGCGTCCGATGTCGTTGGAGTACCGCTACTATATCAGCTCAAAATCACTGACTGCCGATGAGGCAAGCCGTGCTATTCGCTCGCATTGGGGCATTGAAGCCATGCACTGGGTGTTAGATGTCAACATGGGTGAAGACGCCTGCCAAATTTATAAAGACAATGGGGCCGCGAACTTTGCCTGTCTGCGACACATGGCCTCAAACATGGTGCGGGCTGAGCCGACCAAGATCAGCTTGGTGGCCAAACAGAAGCGTTGTCTCATGAATCCCAGCTTCTTAGAGAAGGTTTTAGCCGCAGGCATACCGACGATGGTTGAAAAATGAACACTCATGCGCTCGCCCTGATTATCAATTATCTTATAAAATCGTCAATCGCTTTACTCTATACTGTGTTTCCTACCCTATTATTCGACATCGCCAAACGACCAACTCATGGAAGTTCAGAGCCTTTATGTGGTACAATTTTTTAGGATTTTGCAGCCTTATTCTCTCGGGTATCATTGTGTCTCTGGCTAAGTTTTTCGGCGTGATAGACTGAAGAAATCGATCTTATCTAACTTGGTGGCTGGGGTTCTATTACTGGCATTCTATTAGCGTCCGGTAGCGAAGAAAGAATAACTTGGCTAGATCTTGAGCTGGCAAAAAACGCCAAAGATTTACACTCGAATCAACAATGTATGACATCATATAGTATTTTTTCTAGATACATTGATTATTGTGTCATGTATCCTGTTATTCGTTATCGCGCAAATAAAAAGTCCCAAAAAATTGAACTATTTATGTGGCTAAAGGCGATTGACATTTCGTCTTGGATGATTGCATTCATCTTTGCCGTGACCACAAAGCTACTATGAAGTGCACAGGTGTCGGGCCTCGCACGCCACTCCCCTCACACCTATTGATTTCACACATGGTTACACAACAAGGCGCTGTAACGCTTTACATCAATCACGACTAGATGAACACTGCGTGGCACAGTACAATGGCAGCTCATGTAGCGTAGAGTCAGTAAAATACTATGAGTAACACGACGGCGAAGAAGCCGAGTCCCCTGTTTGAAATCCTGTTCAACGTTTTTATCCCCTCGATCATTCTGATGAAGTTGAGCGGGGATGAATACTTGGGCACAGCCATGGCACTGGTCGTCGCTTTGGCCTTCCCTCTTATCTATGGCGGGATGGATCTGGTCCGCAACCGGAAATTTAATTTTATCGCTGCACTTGGTTTTATCAGCGTGTTACTGACAGGTGGGATTGGCCTACTAGAGCTCGATACCCGTTGGTTAGCCTTGAAAGAGGCGTTGATCCCAGGCCTTATCGGTTTAACGGTGTTGGGCTCGACCTTTACACGTTACCCCTTGATGCAAAAGTTAGTGCTGAATGACACCGTGCTAAACCTTTCTTTAATCAATCAGCGTTTGAAAGAGAATGATCAATCCTCGGCCTTTGAACGTTGTCTGATGCGGTCTAATTACCTGTTCGCCAGCACCTTTGCGTTCTCATCGGCGATGAATTACTTCCTGGCCACGTGGATCGTGACTAGCCCTGCCGGCACACCGGCGTTTAATGAAGAGCTGGGCAAGATGACGCTTTACAGTTACCCGATGATTGCGATCCCCAGCATGTTGATGATGTTCGGTATTTTCTATTACATTTGGCGACAAGTGCGGGCGATGACATTATTAGAGACAGAGCAAATCTTCCACCTCAAATAACATCCTGACACGCCTTATTTGGCCCCCGACGCTGGGCGTTTTGGCTTCGCTTGGAACTGCTTAATGCTCTTTTTTGCATTCGTGCGTCGGTTGGCTTTCTTATCGCGAGGAGCGCGTTTGCTTTCGCCAGTTGATGGTTTATCTGTCACCGGGAAACCGTCCAGCTCTTGTACGGGCAATGCTCTTTGCGTCAGGTGACGAATGGCGTTGAGTGCGTCCATTTCGCCATGGCATACCAGAGATATCGCCACGCCTTGCTCACCGGCACGAGCGGTTCGTCCTATGCGATGAATATAAGTTTCTGCATGCATAGGCAATTCAACATTAATCACCACCGGCAGGTGTTCGATGTGAATGCCACGCGCTAATAGATCTGTGGCAATTAATACGTTGATTTGGCCAGATTTAAACTGTGCCAGGGCTTGCTCTCGCTCGGTTTGAACTTTATTGCCATGAAGTGCACTGGCCGAGATGCCCGCTTTATTGAGCTTTTTCGCCAAGCCATCGGCATTTTCTTTCGCTCCCACAAACACCAAGATCTGCGACCAAGCATGCTGTTTGATGCATTCAATCAAGGCTTTCGCTTTACTGCCTTTGTTGACCAAGTAAAGCGTTTCGGCAACATCTTGATTGGTGCTATTTTCTGGGTGCGCGGCGATCCGTTTGGGCGTAACCATTAACTGGTTGGCTTTTTGCTCAAGTTCATCGGAGAACGTGGCCGAAAACATTGCGGTTTGGCGTTTGCTTTCAGTTTGCATCGCAATCTTTTGCACATCGGGCCAAAAGCCCATATCGAGCAAACGGTCCGCTTCATCCAAAACCAAGTAATGCACCGTACTCAAGTCTAAGCCGTTGTTGGCTAAATCGACCAACCGCCCTGTCGTCGCCACAAGAATGTTGGGATTTTCCGCCAATGCTTTTTGTTGCGCTGCTTTATCAACGCCGCCGCATAAGCAAATCGCACTGAGTTCTAAGGCACTGCCCACTTGGTTGATTGCATCACTGACCTGCATCGCCAACTCACGCGTTGGCACCAAAATCAGCGCTTGGTGCTGTGGGTTTGCGTTTAACGTTTCCAGCAAAGGCAGACCGTACGCAAGCGTTTTACCACTGCCGGTATTTGCCAATGCCAAGACATCGTTACCGGCTAACAGCTCAGGGATCGCCAACGTTTGAATAGCCGTTGGGTTTTTAAACGCCTTGGGCAGCGCGTGAAGCAATTCAGAACGCAATGAGAGAGCAGAAAATGGCATGAGCGAAACCTTTCTATGACGACAATAACCATCATCACGATGGGAAAAAGAGGCGCGGACTGTATCACACTCTGTTAGATAACCCGTTTATTTTTGGCGCTCATACCATGTGTACTTTTTTCCATCCTTGAAGCCACTTCTCGTCACTTTTGAGGTCACGCCAGTCCCTTAAAAAATGCTGATAAGCTGATAAGTAATGGTTTCGTGCTTCAACTTATCAGCCCAGAAAAGCAATGTAGATGAGTGTCATCATTGACTGATTTGAGTCAGGCGATCTGACCGCTCTAGCGAATCAGCACTCATTGCTTTGAGTTCCGATGCGCCTTCAGCGTTCTTCTCGGATAACATTCTGATTCGATCTGCGAGTTGACTGATCTCTTCTGTTACATGCGCTTGCTGCTCAGATGCCGTCGCAATGCTCACGGTGCGCTCTTTGATATTATCAAACGCGGTGACAATCTGTTCAAAATGCTCACGTACCATACCCGCTCGCTCAACCGAAGACTGAGATAACTGATAACTCGATTCAATCACTTCCACGCCTTGGCTAGCCGCCGAATGAAGCTGCTGAATCATACCATCAATTTCAGCTGCCGATTCCTGAGTTTTGGCGGCTAATGAGCGCACCTCATCGGCAACCACCGCAAACCCACGTCCTTGTTCTCCTGCCCGCGCCGCCTCGATGGCCGCATTCAGTGCCAGTAGATTGGTTTGCTCTGAAATCTTTTTGATGACCTCAAGTACGGTTCCCACCTGTTGTGAATCTGAGGCCAATTTATCGATCACGGAAGAGGCTTCTTTCAGTGTGGTGGCAAGCTTTGCAATAGCGTCACTATTTTCATCGACGGCTAGCTGCCCTTTTGCCACCAATTTCGACGCATCCTCGGCAGTGTCTGCCGCAGTGGCGGTATTGCTGGACACATCGGTAGCGCTAGCTGACATTTGGTTGATCGATGCCGCCAGCGTAATGTTTTCATTCATCTGTGCAGAAGCTTGGTCACTCAGATCTTGGCTCAGCGCTTGTAAGTCGTTTGCACTGCTTTTGACGCCAATCGCTTCTGTCGCCACGTCTTCAAGAATTTTTTCGAGGTGGGCGCCATATTCGTTGACCGAACGCCGCAACTCGCCCATCTCATCAGCACGAGCAATCTCAAGTTTACTGCCTTTCTCGCCTTTAGATAGGCTGTCAACTTGCTGAGTCGTCTCTTTAATACTGCGAACCAGCCTCTGGCCGAGCAGGACTACGACCAATGCGAAGACAGTCACCAACGGTAACAATGTTATATATAGGCCAGAGCTTACTCGATTCAACGCGGCTAAGGCTTTTGTTTCAGGTAACAACATACCCACTGTCCAGCCCTGTTTTGGCAAAGGGACCTGAACAAGGAGCGACCGGCCCTCGCCAACCACACCTTCAGGCAGATAAACCGGCTCGCCGGCGTTTAGTGCCGATACAAGTGGGGATAAAAGCGGAATATTGTCTACTCGCATCGCTCAAGCTTTGCATACTAAGGGTTGAAGAACGCGCACCTGGAAATGACAAAATTCGATCGGTTTGATCGAGCACAAATGCATAACCTCCGGTTGCCTCATTTTGGTCAGTCAATAAGTCGGACAAACCGGAGAGCATCAAATCAACCGTCGCCACTCCCCAAAACTGGCCATCTCGGTGAATTGCCACCGTACAGGTAACCATTGGAGTGCCAGAAATCGCATCCTCATAAGCGGCAGACCATGCGCATTGCCCAGCCGGTAAGCCCCGTCCAGCTTGATACCAGCCTTCGTTGTGATAGCCACTGCCAGCTGGATCATTATAATCATCTAATAGATCAAGCGAGCCTTGCTCATTACGTGCCCAAAATAAAGAATCACGTGTTTTTCCCGGTGTTAGCTTACCGGGTTCAGGCCACACGCCGCCGCCCGCAATCGCAACGTTGCCGTAATGATCGACGACGGGCTCGAGGCGGTCAATAAATTGTGAACGCTCCAGCGGCAGTGTTTCCGATAATGCCGCGAGTGTATCGGTCAAAACCGCCCCTTCATTCAGTACCGTTGCAATACGCCCTTCAATGTTTGTAACGGTTTGTCGAGCGCCAGCTACTGCCTGCTCTTGCAAAACGGGCTTAGCCACCCACTCCATTACGAGATAAATGGTAAGAAATGACCCCAATAAAAGGGCAAGCGCCATGGCTTTAATCTTACGGCTGATAGTCATGGCAAAATCCTCTGACCTAGTATTTGCTTTAAGCGTAGCAGCGAGTGACCTAATTACCATGAAGGTTTGTCTTTTATAGCAAAAGACCGTCAAAGCGATCTCTGGCGAGTTGGTTTCACAGACGTCTCACAACCGTTCAGCGTCTTCGATCCTCAGTCGGTGAAAAAGCACCAAGCCATTTCATCGATGACTTGACGCTTTTTCCAAGGGCATAATTACTTCCACCCTTGAAGCCACTTTTCGCCACTTTTGAGCTCACGCCAGTCAATCGGGTATTCCTTTTTCGACAGTACCGACTCGATCACGCATAACACCACCACACCTTCTTCATCATACTCAACGTCGGAGACTAAAAAGTGCTTCTCGCGATGGATGGATTTTACCGCCGTCCACTTGCTATTGCGTAACTTGGTTGGATTGATTTGGTTCACGCTAACCCCATTAGATACTGCATCGGTTAAAAATGACGAGACACAGTACGCACGTGACTCCGTTTGGTTCAGTAAGACTCACAAAACAACATCAACACGCTTGCCCTATAACGCCCGGCTCACGCGCCGGTTTGGAGCCGCCAAGCGGCGGAAAATCGGTCGATGTGATACTGGTTATGTTTCGTCATCACCGATCTCGGACATCCGCAATAATTGCCTACTGCGACGCACTGTCAGCACATCGACCTGATCTTTGACGCTGTAAATTACCCGATACGTTCCAAATATCAGCTCCCTGATGCGAGGTGCTCCCACCTCGGGAACCATACGCCCGCTTTTAGGGAAATCAGCTAACCGCTCGACCGCGGCAAATAAATCATCAACCCACTGTACCGCAGCAGCCGGGTTGTCTTCTGCGACATACCGAGCAATATCCTCAACACGCTCCAGCGCAAGCGGCGACCAAACTATTTTCATTGGGCCAGCCCGCTCAGAACCCTAGCCTTCGCATCTTCATGTGCAATACCATCCCCGGAGGCTATCTGTTCTTCCGCCTTATATACCTCTTCCAGTATCTCCAGACGTTCCTGCATCTTCTCGTACTCGTAAACATCCACCAGCACGGCAACACCACGACCTCTTTGTGTCAGCACCATAGGACGACGAGTTTCATGGATCTGCTTTACAAATGTCGCTACACCTGCTCGAAATTCAGACAGAGGACGGATATCTTCATCTACTCGAACCCTTGACATGGAACCACCTTAAGTACGCTTACGTGTACATCTAAGAGTACAATACCGCCTGGCAGCAAGCAAGGTGTTGGAAAAACATAACGCCTGCCATCACCGGTGCCAAGGCCGTAGCGCAGCGGAGGTTTTGGCATCCGGTGCATGGCCTGGTTAGCTACGCTTATAGACATGCTTACGATGACCAACCTTCACTACCGTTACTACAAGAAGCTCATCTGTCACTTCGTATATGATTCGGTACAAGCCCTGTCGGACCCGGTAACGCTCTTGCCCTGAAAGCTTTTCGCTGCCGACTGGTCGGGGATTCTCCTGCAATTGCTCCATGCGCTGAAGAATACGGGCAACATCTTTGTTTGGGATTAGCCGAAGATCCTTGGAGACAGATTTCTTGAAGACAAGCTTATAATTTGTCATGACTCTTCAAATCATCCAGCAAGGCCTCATAACTCATTGTTGGTTCGGAAACCCGTTCCTCGAATGCCGCCAAATCTTCCTGATCCTCAGCCAATGCCGCACGAACAGCTTCGTTGACGATATCTGATAAGGAACGATGCGTGTGCGCGGCCTTCAGCCGCAGCGCAGCGTGTAGCTGAGGGTCAAAATAAACCGTAGAACGCTTCGATATCTCGCTCATGACATTCTCCAAATATTGTGGCGCTCAGACATTATAGCGTCACGACATTAAGGCGTCACGACATTAAGGCGTCACGACATTAAGGCGTCAAATTGTGTCCAACTAACGCCCTGCTAAGGGGTGAGCAACACAATACCGAAGTTGCCGCAAACCACCTTAATCACTAAATTCAACGCATAGCAAAAATTCCACGCGTTGCGAATCCCTCTTGAGCAGTTTGTTGAACGAAGCCGCTACGCGGCAGAATGCCGTCTTACCGCCTATGTTTCTTCCTACTCTGCCAATCGGCAGTAAACAGGAGAAGCACCATGAGCCCTCTACAACAACGGCACTTCGATGCCCTTTATCAACAGCACCTCAACAACTTAACCCTTCAAGCAAACGCCCCGCTACCATTGATGCTTATGCCCGTGCCGTTCGGCGTATCGCCGCATTCTTCGATTCTCCCCCCTGATAACCTCTCCCAGCAACAGCTCAAAACCTACTTCGTGCGTCTTATCGCTTCTCACTCCTAGAGTACCGTTAAGCTCGACACCCGACAAAGATATCTGTAGTGGCATAGTGAATTTGGCCACCTGATTAGAGGTGTTAAGATGCACCTCATAGCATGACAGGTGAAACCATGACCAAACGCACAAGACGTACTTTCAGCGCTGAATTTAAACGTGAAGCCGCTGAGCTTGTTCTCGAACAAAACTATACGATTATCGAAGCAGCTACTGCCATGGGCGTGGGTAAATCCACCATGGACAAGTGGGTGAGACAACTCAGACAGGAGCAACAAGGCATCACGCCTAATGCATCCCCCATCACACAAGAGCAAATTGAAATTCGGGAGCTAAAGAAAAAGCTGGCGCGCCTTGAGGAGCATAATGACATTTTAAAAAAGGCTACCGCTCTCTTGATGTCGGACTCTGTGAACAATTCTCGATAATCGAGAAACTCAAGACGAGCTATTCAGTCAACAAGCTGTGTCAGGTATTTAGCGTACACCGCAGCAGCTTTCGTCACTGGCAGCAACGTTCAAAAAAGCCGATATGTGCCCAAAAAGTCATTGAAATTGCCAAGGTCAAAGAGCTCTTTCGCGACAGTGAAGGCTCTGCTGGCGCGCGTAGTATTGCGAGAATGGCGACGGATCAAGATGTCCCGCTGAGCCGCTATCGTGCCAGCAAACTGATGGAGAAGCTTGGTTTAGTGAGTTGCCAAATACCCAGCCATATATACAAGAAGACAGGCGATGAACATGTTGAGATACCGAACCATTTAGACCGACAGTTTAACGTTGAAGCACCAAATCAAGTTTGGTGTGGTGACGTCACATACAGTGTGCCCGGAGTTCAGGGCTAACAAGGATGTTTAAATTGAACCACGAACCTGTCTGAAATCCATGACGATATTGGTAGGAGCCAATAAGTTATGGCTACTTCTGGTTGTGCAGGAGTATGAGTCTGAGCGGCAGTGACTTACCGTATGCTGGTAAGGTGATGTAACTCGCTGACAACGGGAAGTGAGGCGAATTCGTTAAGCCAAGATGCTTCTCTAGACTAAGTATTGGACGGATGAAGAACATGAACCGATTAATCCGCATCTGTGGGCTGAAACGTCGCCACCGTCTACACGAGTTAACAGGCGGTATGACGCTGATATTGTGCAATAGGTAGCTGCGCAATAACCGAACTGGTCAGCAAAATGTAAGTGCTTGCCAGTGGATAAGTGCTAAATCACAATTCTGCGCTTAAGCGTCATCACCTTACAGCACGATAAGGTTAAAGACTGCGATCGGCATCCACCCCAATATGTTTGAGTTCAGGCAGGTAAACCGGGGAAGGTCTATTTGCATGCTAAGGGAGCATGACCCTAAGGACAAATAGACTGGCGGAGCGCTCGTAGTAGTCTGAAATGGGGAAAGCCCATTACATGGCGAAGGGGCGTAGCTTAATTGTTTTACGTCGGCAAATTAGCTGACCATAACAAGGTGAAGACCTTTGATAATCAGTGAAATGCAACGTAAATTAGCAACATGGACTCAAGCGGATAAATCGCAAAGAGTCAATCGACTACTGCGTTTAATCAGCCATCCTCAATGGTTGAAACACGCAGCTGACATCACCCTCTTAGCTAAAGGAGCGAAAACGCCGGGTGTTGATGGGATCACAAAATATCATCTGCAAGAAAGGTTAGATGAAGAGCTCGCTATACTCAGCCAAACACTGAGAAATGGCTCGTATCGACCGCTTCCAGCAAGACGAATTTATATCCCCAAAGCAAACGGTAAACAACGCCCTTTAGGTATCCCCACCCTGAAAGATCGCATAGTACAACGCGCCATGCTGATGGCGATGGAGCCAATCTGGGAAAACGACTTTCACTCGTTATCCTACGGCTTTAGGCCTGAACGCAGCGTGCATCACGCGATCCGAACGGTCAAACTCCAGTTGACTGATTCGAATCAGGAGAAAGGACGATGGGTAATTGAAGGCGATATGTCGAGCTATTTTGATACAGTTCATCATCGACTACTGATGAAATGCGTCCGTAAACGAATTGCCTGTAAACGATTTAATCAACTACTCTGGCTCTTTATCAAGGCTGGTCACGTTGAAAAGAATTTATTCTGTGCCACTCACCAAGGTGTACCGCAAGGTGGCGTGATCTCACCACTGCTGTCAAACATCATGCTCAATGAGTTCGACCAGTATTTGAATCAATGCTACTTAAGCAAAAAGGCGCGTAAAGACCGCTGGTACTGGAATCACAGTATCAAGATTGGTCGTAAACCTGCCCTTGAAGAGAATAGGCAATGGAAGCCTGGAGTTGCGTACTGCCGCTATGCCGATGATTTTGTTGTCATCGTCAAAGGCTCGAAACAACAGGCTCAGGTGATCCGAGAGCAATGCCGTGACTTTTTGGAGAGCAAACTCAAGCTCACATTAAACATGGAGAAAACTCAAATTACCCATGTTAATGACGGTTTTGTCTTCCTAGGGCGTGTTGATCTTTGCTGTACACATTTTATTCAGCAATACATCGGCAGCCACATTATAGTAAACGCCAGTGATACCATACTGGCGTAATTTCTTGCTAACTTATCATATCTCGTTGATATTGCTCGGAAGTGCTTA
>NZ_AQOD01000138.1 GCF_000513715.1 Salinivibrio socompensis S35 | reverse complement strand
GACTTTAAACGCTGGCTTGATAGCCTGCATGTGTTACCCAAAGGCGCCTTAGGCCAAGCCATCACGTATGCGAAAAATCAGTGGCCCAAGCTGCTGACCTATCTGGAAGATGGGCGTATTAGCATCGACAACAATGTGACAGAGCGAGACATCCGCCCGTTCGCCACGGGTCGAAAAAACTGGATGTTCTCGACATCTGTCGGTGGTGCCAAAGCGAGTGCCAATCTGTATAGCTTGGTGATGACATGCCGTGCCAATGACATCAATCCCTATTATTACTTCCGGCACCTGTTCGCTGAATTACCTAAGCGCTCGCCATCGGACGATATGTCAGATCTGATGCCGTGGTGTGTGGAACTCAGTGATGTCGAGTAGGCGCTCACCGGTTTATTAACCGCTTACGACAATTGATCTATTTGGCAGAGCTGGATCCTGCAAGAGAGAAAGACCGAGACCAAAATGGTACAACGGCCGATGAGTATAGACAGGGCCCCACACCCACACCACAAAGAGTTCGACAGCGTGGAATAGATGCAGGTGTATCGACTATCCCAATCCCATGGGAGAAAGTGGGCAAAGTTTATAGCAAAAACACAGTCGAGTTGCTCAGTGAGCAGTAATGGTGGGTAGATCGAGGGTGTTCAATATTCTGTGTCACCGGTTCATCACAGATCCAGGTAACCGTCGATCCGGCCTTTGAAGTGGATGCTCAGCTGCGATAGTTAGTAAACACTCAGCGGTATGCTAAGCAACTTTTTGCCAAGCCAAGCAAAAAGTTGCCTGGTGCGTGCAAAAAATTGGTCAGATGATTTCTAAGATTATGAAATTAAAGGGATAAAAAACTGGCATGAATCTAGCTTGATAGGTGGGGTAGACAGCAACAGTCGCTGTTTGAACTCGAATCATACAAAAAGGAGCGATTATGCCAACGCCATGTTATATCTCAATTGAAGGCGAAACTCAGGGTTTGATTACTGCCGGTGCATGTACCGCGGATTCTATCGGTGATGCATTCGTTGAAGGCCACGAAGACGAAATGCTGGTGCAACAGTTTGATCACAATGTGACGGTGCCGACTGATCCACAGTCAGGTCAACCATCCGGGCAGCGTGTTCATAAACCCTTTAAGTTCACCGTCGCGCTAAATAAAGCCGTCCCGCTGCTTTATAACGCACTGTCTTCGGGTGAAAAAATGTCGACAGTAGAGCTGAAGTGGTATCGTACCTCGATTGAAGGTAAGCAAGAAAACTTCTTTACCACTAAGTTAGAAAGTGCTTCTATCGTGGATATTCATTGTGAAATGCCACACTGCCAGGATCCGGCTAAGTCTGACTTCACTCAGAACTTAACCGTATCGATGTCTTACCGCAAAGTTATCTGGGAGCACGTTAACGCGGGCACCTCTGGCTCTGATGACTGGCGCAAGCCGGTTGAAGCTTAATTGCTACTGCTATTTATAGATTGCGTCGGCTTTGTGCCGGCGCTTCATCATTTGTCTAGCAACGTTCGCTTTCCAGAGAGCGTTGCTAGACAAGTGTTCACTTTCGTTGAAACGAGACTTAGGAGACATCATGGCGAAGTTGCGGTTTGAATTTAACGTCGAGGGCCTAGAGCCTGAAACGTTTGTGGTCAGAAAGTACCAAGGATATGAATCGCTTTCTGCTGCTGAATTCGATCAGCAATCCTGTAATGGGTTTCGTTATTCGATTGCTTTGGCGAGTCGTGACCACTCACTTACTCCAGACCAAGTGGTGGACTGCCAAGCGACGCTTTCCCTCTATCGTAATGAGCAGTGTGAGCGTCGTATCAGTGGCATTGTGCGTCAATTTTCCCAAGGGGATATTGGCCACCATCACACTTATTATGATGTTGAATTAGTGCCTGAAATTGAGCGTCTATCACTACGGCAAAATAGCCGTGTATTCCAGCATCAGACGGTCCCGCAAATCATTTCCGTGCTTTTGCAGGAAATGGATATCACGGATGTCGGTTTCGGACTGACAAAAGAATACGCTGAGCGTGAATTCTGTGTTCAATACCGAGAAACGGACCTCGCGTTTTTCCATCGAATCGCCGCAGAAGAGGGGCTCATCTACTGCTTTTTATGGAAAGAGGGAAAGCAGCTTTTATATATCACTGACTCGCCCTTTTCGCTTCCTGCTCTTGAACAGCCGATTGCGCATAACGCTCAAGCTGGAGGTGTCGTCGATGAGCCGTATATTCGTGCCATCGAAAAGCACACTCGGATAATCCCTTCATCACTGGAAATGAAAGACTATAGCTTTAAAAAACCCAGTTATAGTTTTTTGCAGCAAGTAAACACTGTAGGCATCGATTATCAACGCCAAGATTATGAGGTTTATGACTTTCCGGGCAGATATAAAGATGATGCGCAAGGCAAACACTTAGCGCAGGTACGGCAAGAATTTTTGGTGCGTGATAAAGTCACCGCAGCAGGAAAAAGTAATCATTTTCTTGTGCAGGCGGGTCATGCATTTGAAATGCAAGATCATCTCGACCGTACCATGAATCAAAAATGGCAGGTGGTGCGCGTTCAGCATTACGGCACGCAACCTCAAGCACTAGAAGAGGCAGGTGGTGAAGGTGCGACGACTTACCATAATCAGTTTACTGTGATACCGGCCTCCACCTCGTGGCGGGCATCCCCGCACCCTAAACCACAGGTGGACGGCCCTTTAATTGGTATAGTGGTTGGACCTAAAGGCGAAGAAATTTTCTGTGATAAACACGGCCGCGTGAAAGTTCATTTCCCGTGGGACCGTTACTCCAATGGTGATGACAAAAGCAGCTGCTGGATACGGGTGGCGCAAGGCTGGGCGGGCAGCCAATACGGCATGATGGCTATCCCCCGCATTGGCCATGAAGTGATCGTGTCTTTCTTACACGGTGACCCAGACCAACCGATTATCACCGGCCGCACCTATCATGCGACCAATGTGCCGCCCTATACCTTGCCGGTCAACAAAACCAAGACGGTCTGGCGCAGTGAAAGTCACCAAGGGGAGGGTTACAACGAGCTGACGTTCGAAGATCAATCAGGCAGTGAGCAAGTGTATTTGCACGCTCAGCGTGATTGGCAATCAAGCGTAAAAAATGATGCTATTACCCAGGTGCGGCATGATCAACACCAAAAAGTCGGGCATGATTCTTTTTCGACCGTCGCGAATAATCAGCATGTCACGGTCGATAAGCAATCACGAACACGAGTGAAAAAAGATGCCACGCTTGATGTATCTGGCGGTATTGATGAAAAAATCGATAACCGTTTCGCCGCAACGGCGGGACGTGAGGTGCATCTAAAAGCAGGATCAAATGTCGTGCTTGATGCAGGCACGGAGGTTACGGTAACCGCCGGTGGTAGCGTCATGAAGGTTGATGCGGCAGGTGTGCACTTGTTAGGCCCTGCCATTAACTTAAATGCCGGTGGGAGTGCCGGTAGTGGCTCGGGCTACCAAGGAAAAAAAGCTAAACCGCCGCGTTCGGTAAATAAACCTTAATCGTTTAATGTAAACATAGAGAATTTGAGGAAAGATATGCCAAAAGCTGCACTTGTTGGCCATGTGGGAACCGCGCATGATGGCTTTCCACCAACACCGATTGTCGCGGGATCGCCAACGGTAAAAGTGGATGGAATACCCGTTGTTCGTAAAGGCGATCCACTGGCACCGCACAGTAAACCGAAACATCCGCCTCATGGGCGAGCGGTAAATGCCGGTTCAGGTAGCGTCATGATTGATGGTAAACCGGCCGCCCGTATCGGTGATGCGGTAAGCTGTGGTGGTGTGATTTCAGGAGGTTCGAGTGTCAATATTGGTTAATCCCCCATCAATGCTCAGAGCAAGCGCGTATGCATGTTTATTAATACCATGTTTATTAATACTTAGTGGGCACGTACATGCCGAAAAGATTGACGTTGAGGCGATCCCTTTTGTGCAATTAGAGCCGGTTGAAAAAATCGCCGATGACTATGATATCCAGGCGATGACACCGGAGGCGCTATTTGAGCATGGACGTTTGTCTCGCGCTCAGTTCCATTACCAACGAGCTGAAAAGTACCTACGTGCGGCGGCGGATCAAGGCATTGTCCCTGCGGCTTATTTATACGCTGTGCTCGTCAGTGATGATGGTAATAAATTGGCTTATTCACCAGTCGCGCAGCAATACCTCACGCAGGCTGCAAAGGCGAACTATATTCCAGCCATGAAACTGCTCGTTGAAGAAGGAGAGTGGTTGTCGGCAAATCACCGTACTATTTGGCGTTATAAGTATGAAGAAGCGTTAGTGGCTTGGTATGAAGAAGCGCCTGAAGACGCTGCTTTTAGTCTGTATCAGTACACCTATCCAACAGATAAAGAAAAAGCCGAACGGTATTTAGAAGAGGCGATTGCGGCAAATGATGTCGATGCCTTGTTACATAAAGCATCGCAAATAGAGCTGGCTGAGCGCGGCTTTTATCTTTTCCCAAGCTCTCGCCTCGATGCGGCCGCTGAAGTAAAAAAGCAGGTTGCCAATGCTGGTGGGATCCCAGGAACCAAAAGTTTATATCGCGATTTAATCCGCCGAGGAGAAAGCCCTAAAGCCGTTGAGTGGCGAGAAAAAGCAATTGAGCAAGGTGATCTAATGTCTCTTGCTGCCCTCGGTCGCCTTTATACAACAGAACACGCGCCTGACGATCCCGAGTATACAGATGGCCTCGTTTATCTATCTGCCTATTTGGATGTGGTTGGCCAAGGGCGTTTTGTCGATCTGAGGCAGCAGGCAATGGAACAGTTTGAGTTAGCGTCTTCGCGAGTATCAAATGACGTCATTGAAAAGGTAGAACAAAGAGCGGCTGAATTGCGTCGGGCACACACTTTCTTTCATTATGATCGCTACTGGCAAAAAACGGCGTTAAAGAAAAAACCCGCAACTAAGCCAGTGAGTTAATTGCGAGCGAGCGTTGTTTCTGTTTTCTGAGCGGCCACATAACCGAGGCATTGATACATCGGTTCGATGTTGGTCGCTTTTTTATACGTCTCTCAGTTACACCTCAATAGTCAACACCTCAGCCATCGACATCGCTATGTTGTTGTCATAATACGCCGCTTCGTTAATAAAGTGCGGATACGCCGTGTAGCTTCCTTCCCAAGCGATTTCACGACCGTCAAAGCACATGAACAAGGGGTCACCGGGTGCGACTGGGGCAAAGTCTTTGTCTTGCACGTTTTGATGCACCATACCGATGCGTTCTCCTTGCGCATTTTGTGGCAGGTGTAACGTCTCTTTATAGCGATAAGCGGTCACTTGTAGAGGCAACTCTGGCACCTTATCGATATTAAAAAGATGAACGAAATCGAGAATATGGATGGTCATCTCTTGCATGGATTCCATCACATCATGACGTAATACCGATTGCGGTTGGGGGCCAACTTCAACAATCACCCCTTGCTTAGCTACTGAGCATAAAAAAGCATGCTGGAGAGGCTTGATATGATCTTCCACTAAAATAATGGCATCGGGCATACGCTCACTGATGTAGGCCGCAAGTTGTTTATTGAACGTATCTAATGCTAACAAGATGAGCGTAGGTCTCATATTGCTGGTGGTATTGTGCAAATCGATGATGAAATCGACGCGAGGATCCCTTTGGCCTTAGCTGTTGATTGAGGACTTTCGCACGACTTTGATTCGTAATTTGGCTAAAGTAATTGAATCGGCTCGAGCCTTGCGGGTCGAACTGTCGGTTTAAGTCACAGTCGAGATAACGTTTGTTTGCATGATAAGCCGAGGGATTAGCGAATACATGCTCAGTTGAGAAACTATCCCGAGTCGTTATCGAGGTATTTGCTTGCCACTGTTTCAGTGCGTAAATCCCGCTAAACTCATTGCCATGGGTGCCACCGACGATGGCCACTTGACTGAAGCGACTCATGAGAACTCCTTGTGTTGAATGAAAAGACATCCGCTTATGTCGTCGTGCTAGCTTAGCATCGATACCTGAAGAGATTAATAGAATTAATTTTTCTTTTATATTGGTTTTTTATTCAAAAAGAGGGAAGGAAAAGTGTTCAGACAATCTTTGCGTCAGTTCACACTTCAGCAGCATTGAACCGGTTAGGCTGGAACAAAAACGTAAGTAGAGGTAAGGCATGAGTAGCAAATTTCCGGATAATTTCTTATGGGGTGGCGCAGTGGCTGCTCATCAGGTCGAGGGTGGATGGAATTGTGATGGTAAAGGCGTAAGTATCGTTGATGTGTTAACTAAAGGTGAACACGGCGTGCCGCGTAAGATCACCGAGCAAGTCAAGGCTGAGGAAACTTATCCTAACCATCAAGCGGTTGATTTCTACCATCGCTATCGTGACGATATTGCGCTGTTTGCAGAGATGGGATTCAAATGTTTTCGGACGTCGATTGCTTGGGCCCGTATTTTCCCGAATGGGGATGACGCAACGCCTAACGAAGCAGGGCTGGCGTTTTATGATGACTTGATTGATTGCCTGTTAGAGCATGGTATCGAGCCTGTGATTACATTGTCGCATTTTGAGATGCCGCACCATCTTGTGAGTGAATACGGTGGCTGGGCAAACCGAAAAGTCGTCGATCACTTTGTTCGTTTTTGTGAGGCCGTATTGACGCGCTACCGTGACAAAGTCACCTATTGGATTACCTTCAATGAGATCAATAATCAGCTCAACTGGGATTATCCGCTATTTGGCTATTGTAATTCGGGAGTCGTGTTTACGGAGCACGATCATCCTGAGCAAACCTTGTATCAAGTGCTGCATCATCAATTTGTGGCGAGTGCGAAAGTCGTTGCGCTGGGTCATGTCATCAACTCTGATTTTAAAATTGGTAGCATGATCACATGATGCCCTTGCTATCCTGCCACGTGCCATCCAGATGATATGTTGGCATCACAGCAAGCGATGCGCGATAAGTATCTCTGCAGTGACGTGCAGATTCGGGGTCATTACCCTCACTATATTTGGCCTCAATGGGCAAGCAAAGGAATTAAGGTGGTGATGCATGATGATGATGCCAGATCTTAAAAAATGGTCGGGCGGATTTTTTGGCCATTAGCTACTACATGACTAACATTGTCGACGCTAATCCACCAGAACAAGATGAAAATGCCTTGTTCAGTGCAAGCCGATTGAACCCGCATTTAACGGCCTCTGATTGGGGTTGGCAGATCGATCCGAAAGGATTACGTTATGCCCTTTCAGCGTTGTATGAACGCTATGAAGTGCCTATTTTTGTGGTTGAAAATGGCCTAGGCGCGGTCGACACTCCCGATCAAGCGGGCGCAGTCAGTGACGATTATCGTATCGGCTACTTGTCGCAGCACATTGAAGCGCTTGGCGAAGCGATGTCACTCGATGGTGTGGATGTGATGGGATATACGCCTTGGGGATGTATTGATTGTGTATCTTTCACCACCGGAGAGTACCGTAAACGGTATGGTTTTATCTACGTTGACCGTCATGACGATGGCAGTGGTGACTTTTCTCGTCATCGTAAGAAAAGCTTTTATTGGTACCAGTCTGTCATTGCCAATCATGGTTTGACTGAATAGGGAGTCGATCACAGGGGACGCATCAGCGTCCCTTTTATTGTCAAACTGACACGACGAACTAGGGCTGTGGTGATGGCTTAAAGATTGGGTTGATAATCAAATTCAATCATTTCGCCATATTCGATGCCTTGTTCACGATAACCCACGATCGCTTCAATCACATTAAAGTGCGCGACCACGGCAATCGTCGAATACGCGTGATATGTATCGAGCACAGCGCTCACCCGACGGTGCAATGCCGTTGCGGATTCATAGCCAGCATTGGTGACCTCATTACCATTCGCAAAGAGCTCTCTGTACTCATTCCAACGGCGATCGCGTTCAGAAAGCGGAATATAGCTCCCCTTTGTGTCCGCTTGCCATTCGCGTAAATCGTGCTCGACAAACAGATCCTTTTGCAGTTGCCGGTTAAGGATTTCGGCTGTTTGAAGGGCGCGCGTGTAGGGTGACGAGAGTATAATCTCTGCTTGTTGCAAGAGGGTGTGGCTGGCCTGAGCTTGAATGTCTGGAATACACGCGCGCTGCAGTGGCGCATAGTCTTTTTCCAGCTGGCTCATCTGACGAGCATCGGCCAAAGCGTAATCGGTTTTTCCATGACGGACAAAGACGACTTTCATCAGGCTTCCTTTTCTAGCGTCGATAACGGATTTCAGTTTGCGTATACGTCAAGAAAGAGGCGTTTTTATGGGTGGATAGTTGCTACAACCTCATTGATATGGGTTGTAGCATACCGTCATCGTGCTGTCATGAAACGCTCGAAGAATAGAGAATATGACGTGAGCGATCTCGCTATTTTTGACTTCGATGGTCAATAATATTAATGCGATCACGCCCTTCCTCTTTGGCCTGATACAGGCGTTGGTCCGCCATTTCTAGCAGATAGGAGTCAGTGGTTTCATCGGTCGGCTGTAAAATGATCCCGCCCATGCTCACCGTAATCGTCTCGCCATCTGGGTTTTTCACATGAGTGAGACCAAGTTTCGCTATATCATCACGAATCGCGTCAGCTAATGCATGAAGCTGAGCGGCACAGTGTGTCGATAGTGTGATGGCAAACTCTTCTCCCCCAAACCTTGCCACTGTTCCTTGAAAGGCTTGGGTTTGTTTGAGTAACACACGCGCAATCTTAGTGAGTACATCGTCGCCTTTGAGATGCCCATATTCATCATTGTAGGCTTTAAAGTGATCAACATCGATCATCATCACCGCAACGGGTAATTCATTTTCAATACCATGATGGATATGGCTTTTAAGTTCGCGTTTAAAAGGGCGACGTGTACTCAGGCGTGTAAGATCATCGGTCTCTGCTTGTATTTTTAGTTTTTCATTTGCTGCGATCAGTTCTTCCTGCAGCTCTTCCATCGCAAAGTGGTTACGCTCTCGAATCATGACCTCACTAATCGCCGTCGCAAAGCGCTTCAAGAGTAACGTTTTGTTATTATCCCAAATAAACGGTAATTGACGATTTGCCACCGTGATCATACCAAAGCTTTTTCGGCCGTCGGTGAGAGGGAATGCGGCAAAAGAGAGAATGTGCCGTTGACGCAACCACGAACGTTCATTAATCGCATCATCCCCAAGCTTTCCAGCGTGAGGGACTACCAGTGTATCTGTGTCCGCGAGCCAGCGTTTGATCATATGCATGTCACTTAAATCCACTGTTTCTGCGGCAAAATCGGCCTCTTCTGGCCAAAAACAGCGACGTTCGGCGAGGTATGAATCAAAGGCGTACCAGCCGATAGCCTCCACGCCTAGCAGTGACGCCATTTGCGGAAAAATACGCTCAACATCTTCGGTGATATGCTGAGAATCTGCGCGCAGAAATTGAATGGAGATATCGGCCAGCAATGCGCTCGCACTTGATTGCCAGTTTAGTGCTTTCGTTCGTTGCGCTACCTGCTCTTCGAGTAACGTTTGATGTTGGCGTAGCTCGCGTTCAGTGATGCGTTTTTGTGATAAATCATCTTTGATTCGAGACTGGAGCGAATGGATTGAACGCGAGACTTGACCAATTTCATCATTACGTTGAATTAACTGAATCGGCACACTGTTTTGGCTCGTTTTATCGGCTTGGTAATAGTCTAATGCGTTTGCAAGCTGTTTCAGCGGCCGAGAACAAAGACGATTTAGCACCCAGAGAATCAGCAAGGTGATTATCAATGTTTCGGTAAAATGAACGGCGGCAATCGGTGCTATACTACTCAATGCCTCGCGTTTTACCTCGCTGTTATCGAGCACGATATTCAAGGTACCAATATTATTGCCTTGCACACTAAGCAATGACTGATGATTGGCGTCACAATGACGACTGGTGTGATTGACCTCGGTGACCGTCGTACCATCAAACCCCGTGACATCGACTCGACAGACGGTCGGGGTCATCGCTAACCCTTTAACACTACGACGTACGAGTTCTAAATCAACGACCCATAGCGCATGGCTAATAACGCGTGCTGAGTTTTGACTGCGACTTTCCACCAGTTGCGTCGTCGTTGTCAGTGCTCGCTGATAGTTGATATACATTTGCGTTAGGGTCGTCCCGATAGCAAAGAACAAACTAATGGCGAGTACGATAAAGGCGACACGAGTTTGAAGGCCGCGCAAGTTAATAGTACGTATTGTCACTTAGTTATCCATATTCGTTGAATGAGGCGCACATTGGCTTTCGGTCCGTCGAGCCATTTTTAAAAACGGGATCTCATGCCAAGCTTGTTCGCGTAATTGTGTAAAAAAGTGCGTGTCAGGCGTGATCAAACGAAAAAGCTCGCCGCTACATCTTTTTGGTATGGGTAGACCGCTATCGTGCGCATAAATATGGCTCAATGCAAGGCCGGCTGCGGAGAAATGCCCACCTCCCAGTGCCGAAATATTCCCTTTTTCACGTGAAGCGAGCACTTTTTCTGACGTGTTTACCGTGGCAAAAAATATGTCTTCGCCCGGCGTTTTTCCCGCCGCCTTCGCAGCTTTCATCGCGCCAAACGCCATGTGGTCATTGGCGGTCCACACGTAACGTACATTCGGGTAGCGCTGTAGCAAGGTATGCATTTGTTCACGGCTAATGGATTCGTTCCATTGACCATGAACAATCTGACGTAAGGTAATATTTTTTTTCTCATTAAAGAAACGTTGTCCGCCCGCTTCGCGTTGAACGGAGGCTGGAGTGGTGAGATCGCCCGAAATCATCACCGCTTCACCAGGTTCATCGTTGCCAGCAAGTACCATTTCTTCCGCCGATAGCATAACCAATAGTCTGGTTATCCGGAATGATGCTAGGGAGAAGAAATTCTTGCCAATGCGTATCTTGTTTTAATGTCTTTTTTGTCTGCTCATCCATATCGTTTAAGATCACCTGAACGTAAATGGGATAATTGCGCAACATCGGTAATAAGTTATCCGCTGCTAATTTCTCATTAACGATGATGACGTAATCGGGACGCGTCGGCTTATTTAGGGTGGCAGAGAGAATTTGACGCATTGCGAAGTGATTGCGATCGGCATGTCGGATCGTTAAGTCAAGATTTAACCCCTTGGCAGCAGCGTTGGCATAATCATCTACATCCTGCCAAAAGCTCTCAGTGGCAAAGCTGGTTGATAAAAAGTACTCGGGCCGGTTGTTGCGCTGCCGCGAGGGCGAGTGTATTGAAGAGCGTTCCCACAGACACGATAAGCCATACCAACAGTGTGTTTCTCATCCTTGCTACCAATCCTCATATATTTTGTTACCACTTTTAGATTATGATAGTGCATCTGTATAGAATTGATTGCGATGAAGTCTTACTCTTACCATGACAAAAGAAGTTTAAGCGCCATTGTCTGACTCTTAACTTCCCGCTCCTTGATCATGCGAGTCAGTACCATACTGAAAAGAAAAGGCGGAAGCTTATGGTTTTTCTCGTCATAACAGCACTTGCTCTATTGGGTGGTGTACTAGCCGGTGAACACTTTCATTCCTATCTTTTAGGGTTTGGGGTTGCCAGTACGGCCGTGGGTGTGGGTTATTGGATTACCTTTCGTAGTACGCATTATCCACAGTTTGCCTTGTTTTTATTGCTGCTCGGTGTGGTTGCTAAAATAGTGGTAACCGCGGCCGGCGTTCTTCTCGGATTAAAGCATTCGCTCATCACCTCCCCGTTTGTGTTTTCGTTGTCTTATCTCTTCTTTTTGTTTGCGTCGACCTATTGCTACTTTCGTTACCGTGAATATTGGTTAACACGTTTTCGACATAAAGACTTACAATGATTGATTTAAGTGCCGCTATCGAGCAAATAAATTATAGAGTTGGGGGAGAGTGTGGATAAACTGGCGGATGATCTTCATCAAAAACTATTCAATGAGGAAGACGCGCGCGCTTGTAAAGATATCGACGGTAGTGCGTGTCGTGAAGTGCCGGGGAATTTTTTCCGAATTATCGTCAGCCAAGGGCTCACCAAAATTGGCGATGCGGTGTCCAACCCGAAAATCGTATTGCCAGCGCTTCTCACCGCGGTTGGTGCGCCTTTGGCTTTAATTGGGTTATTGGTACCAATCCGAGAGGCGGGCTCGTTAGTCCCTCAGCTAGGCATTGCCGGTTATGTCCGCCAATTTGCGGTACGTAAGTGGGCATGGGTAGCGGGCTCTGTTATCCAAGGTGTTTGTATCCTCGCCATGGCGATCACGGCACTGCTGTTAACTGGTCAAGCAGCGGGCTGGGCCATTATTGGGCTGCTGGTGGTATTTAGTCTGGCGCGAGGTCTGTGCTCGGTGGCATCGAAAGATGTCTTGGGTAAAACGATTCCTAAACCCCAGCGGGGACGCTTGAATGGCTGGTCGTCGAGTTTGGCCGGCGCGGTGACGATTGCTGCGGGCGTGGGGCTTTTTAGTGTCTCTGATCAGCAGCATGTTTGGGTGTACTGTGCATTGCTAGCATTCGGCGCGGTGCTTTGGTGGGTGGCCGCCGCGATTTATAGCCAAGTCGATGAATATGAAGGCGCAACAGAAGGCGGCGCTAATGCTCTGATGCATGCACTTTCTAAAACCCGATTATTGGTGGATGATGCGCGGCTTCGGCGTTTCGTGATCACCCGGTCATTGCTGCTTTGCTCTGCCTTATCCGCCCCGTACTATGTACTTTTAGCCAGCCAACATAGTGAAGCCCTAGCCGTTACTACTGCGAGCTTTGTTGCGATTAGCGGCATCGCCAGTTTGTTATCTGCACCATTTTGGGGCTTATTTGCGGATCGTTCGAGCCGCCAGGTGATGATGTTCGCCGCTGTTGTGACGGCGGTATTGGGGCTGGTTGTAGTGAGCATCAGTCATTGGTATCCGGTACTTTTCTCCTCGGCGTGGGTGCTACCTTGTGTTTATTTTGTGTTGACCATTGCCCACGAAGGCGTCCGTCTTGGGCGTAAAACGTATGTGGTGAATATGGCAGAAGGCAACCAGCGGACTGATTATGTTTCGGTGAGTAACACATTCATTGGTCTTGTTTTGCTCATAATGGGTGCGTCGACCGCGTGGCTCAGTCAATGGGGGATCATGGCGGTGATTGCTGTGTTATCTGTTCTTGGGTTACTTGGCGCATTGATGGCACGCGCTCTACCTGAAGTGGAGTGATAAGTCTAAAAATCTTGTTAGCTCTATCAATCGAAGAAACCCAATAGAACAAAAGGCGCTGGATCGACAGCGCCTTTTACATGACAGCAAAAATCTAAACTTTAAATTGGCGGATCAGGCGTTTGAGCTCATCACCGGAGTGATTTAAATCTGACGCTGTGTGCGCCGAGTCATTACTGGCACTGAGTAATTGGCTAACAATATCTCGGATAGAAATTAAATTGCGGTGGATATCCTCGGTGACGGTGGTTTGCTCCGCGGCCGCAGAGGCAATATGAGTGGTCATGTCATTGATTTGGGTAATGGCATTGCTCACCGAATCGATCCCACTGCCAATCTCGTTTGACGCCTCTGAGGTTTGCTGACAGGTATCGTTACTTTGCTTCATGCCCTCTACGGCCTGATTCACATAAGACTGCAGCTCATCCAACATCTCTCGAATTTCGTGAGTGCTCTTTTGCGTACGGCTCGCGAGGGTTCGAACCTCGTCAGCAACCACCGCAAAACCACGACCTTGCTCACCGGCACGTGCAGCCTCAATCGCCGCATTCAGTGCTAACAGGTTCGTTTGTTCAGCGATATCTCCAATCACGGAGAGGACGCCGGTGATTTTATGTGATTGTTCATTTAATGAATCGACATTACTGCTCGACGTACTCATTTGCTCCACAAGTGTTTTCATCGAGTTAATTGAAAACGCAACTTTGTCTTGTGCCTGGCGTGCATCACCCGTTGCCGCACTGGTGGCATCGGCAACTTGCGTGGCGCTCTGAGAGACTTCTTGTGCGGCAGAGCTCATTTCGGTGACCGCGGTGACCACTTGTTCTGTTTCGTTATCATGTGTCTGTAACTGGCTTGCAAATTGTGCAGCTTGGCTGTCTATATCATTGGCCGATTGGCTGACCTTTTCTGTTACCTCAACGACACTGCGTATGGTGGTTTGCAGCTTATCGATAAAGCGGTTGAACGCATCCCCCAGCAAGGCGATTTCATCGCTTCCTTTAATTTTAAGGCGCTGGGTGAGGTCGCCATCCCCGTCGGCGATATCATTGAGATTATCTAGCATGTCTTTTACGGGGGTCGACATCCGTTGGGCGACAAAAGCGACGGCAACGAACGTGATGATCAGAATAAGAATACCCGCAACGATCATTCGTACGGTTTGTGCCGCTAATGCTTCTTCTGCATTTTCACGGAAATCGGCAACACGCGCCTCAATGTCGTCAATATACGCACCAGTTCCCAACATCCATTGACCGTTGTTGACCATATCGGCGTAGCCAATTTTTTCGATCAGTTTATCGGTGCCAGGCTTTTGATAAAGATAGGTAAACGTACCATCACCACGTTGCGCTGCTTCCAATAGGCCTACAATCACTTTATTGCCTTTGGGATCGGTCAGATTGATTAAGGAACGGCCTTCAAGCTCCGGCTTCAAAGCGTGGAATACATTGTTGCCTTGTTTGTCATAAATGTAAAAGTAGCCCGCTTTACCAAAGGTCACTTCGCGAAGTGCGTCTTTGACATTTTGCGTAGCATCGCCGCCCGCTTGCTGCGCATTTTTTACTACGGTCGCCGCAATTTCAGTGGCTTCGCGAAGCTGTGTTTTTCGCTCATCAACCAATTTGGTTCTAAAGGTGACAATGTTCTCCTCGACCAGCTCGCGCTCGTAATAGGTGGTAATAAACAATGTAATGAGAATGGATAATACTAAAGGTACAATGGCAAGCACTAAGAGCTTCCCGCGCAGCATTAACTTCAACATACCGGATACCTTGTGTTAATTATGGTTTCGAATTCGCTAAAGTATGGAAGACATCTCTTCTGTTTGCCGCGCAAAAAGCCCTTTTATTTGATGTGGATTGGGACATATCTGGTAGCGCATCACGATTGTCTAACTAATTGTGCACAAATAAATGTGGTAACCTTCTGAATTTACAACAGTCTACGCTGATTGTACGCGTATACGCTGACTCCTCTGATCTCTTCCTTACCTTACCGACCTAATTTAATTCCCTTTTCCAAAATGCCTATTTTCACATACTAAAAAAGCTATCTTTTGAGAAAAACAGTCAGT
>NZ_AQOD01000137.1 GCF_000513715.1 Salinivibrio socompensis S35 | reverse complement strand
CCCCTTACAGCTGCGCGAGACGACCATGGACCCCAACACGCGCCGTCTTGTCCAGCTCACTGTCGATGACGATGAGCAAACGCAGCAGCTAATGGATATGTTACTGGGTAAAAAGCGCGCGGAAGATCGTCGGCATTGGCTGCAGCAAAAAGGCGATATGGCCGAACTTATCGATATTTAAATAACTATAACGGGATCTTATTCGCATGACAGAGGTGACTTATGATGGGGTTGAGCAGCTTGCTCTTCGCCAGTTCACTGAGGACGCTTACCTCAATTACTCGATGTACGTCATCATGGATCGCGCACTGCCGTTTATCGGCGATGGCTTAAAGCCAGTGCAGCGCCGGATTATTTACGCGATGTCTGAGCTGGGGCTTTCCGCCTCCGCAAAGTATAAAAAATCGGCCCGTACCGTGGGAGATGTCCTCGGTAAATATCATCCCCACGGGGATTCGGCTTGCTATGAAGCCATGGTTTTAATGGCACAGCCGTTTTCTTATCGTTACCCGTTGGTCGATGGCCAAGGCAATTGGGGCGCGCCGGACGACCCTAAATCCTTTGCTGCGATGCGGTATACCGAATCACGTCTATCTCGCTTCTCAGAAGTGTTGTTGCAAGAGCTTGGGCAGGGCACGGTCGAATGGGGGCCCAATTTTGATGGCACTATGAAAGAGCCTAAAACCCTGCCCGCACGTTTACCGCATATTTTATTAAATGGTATTACCGGGATTGCAGTGGGGATGGCTACCGATATCCCCCCGCACAATGCCCGTGAGTTAGCCAATGCCCTCGCATCAATGATCGATAAGCCCAATATGGATTTAGACGGCGTACTGGACCATGTTCAAGGGCCTGACTATCCAACAGAAGCTGAGGTGATCACGCCTAAATCTGACCTGAAAAAGCTCTACACCAGTGGTCGCGGATCGATCAAAATGCGTGCGCTATGGCATAAAGAAAACAATGAAGTTGTGATCACAGCGCTGCCACACCAGGTCTCGGGTGCAAAGCTTTTAGAGCAAATTGCCAACCAGATGCGGGCGAAAAAGCTGCCAATGTGGATGATCTGCGCGATGAGTCGGATCACGAAAATCCGACCCGCATTGTGATCGTTCCACGCTCTAATCGTGTCGATTGTGATCAGCTGATGGATCATTTATTTGCCTCGACCGATTTAGAGAAAAACTATCGCGTTAACCTCAATATGATTGGTCTGGACGGGCGACCTCAGGTGAAAGGATTGCACGGTATTCTTTCTGAATGGTTAACCTTTCGGCGCAATACAGTAAGACGTCGCCTTGAGCATCGTTTAGAAAAAGTGCTGGCACGTTTACACATCTTGGAAGGCTTGCTTGCCGCGTATCTTAATATCGACGAAGTGATTGAAATCATCCGCAGTGAGGATGAGCCAAAGGCGGAGTTGATTAAACGGTTTGGTTTGAGTGAGAAACAGGCTGAAGCGATTCTCGAGATCAAGTTGCGCCAGCTGGCTAAGTTGGAAGAGATTAAAATCCGTGGTGAGCAGGATGAGTTAAGCAAAGAGCGGAATAAACTTGAGACCTTATTGGGGTCGGATCGTCGGTTGAACACCTTGATAAAAAAAGAAATTTTAGCGGATGCGGAAAAGTATGGCGATGATCGACGCTCACCATTAGTCGCACGCGCCGAGGCGAAAGCCCTCACAGAGCGTGATCTTATTCCAAGTGAGCCGATCACTGTGGTGTTGTCCGATAAAGGCTGGATTCGTCATGCTAAAGGCCATGATGTTGATGCCAGCAGCCTTAACTACAAAGCCGGAGATCAATTTTTGGATTCGGCATCGGGTAAGAGTAACCAACCCGCTGTTTTTGTTGGCTCGGATGGTCGCAGCTATGCGATTGAATCACACACGTTACCGTCAGCACGAAGCCAAGGCGAGCCGATTACAGGCCGGATTAATATCACGCCAGGCTCATCGATTCGCCACGTGCTAATGGCTGACGAAAGCCAGTTTTTGCTGATGGCCTCAGATGCCGGTTATGGCTTTGTTTGCAAACAAGCCGATATGCTGTCAAAAAATCGTAGCGGCAAAGCCTTACTCACGGTTCCAGCGCACGCTGAGGTGATGCCACCTCGTCAAATTAGCCACTTAGAAACAGATTTGATCGTTGCGATCTCCAACGAGGGGCGAATGTTAGTTTTCCCGGTACATGAACTGCCCCAGTTGAGTAAAGGTAAAGGCAATAAAATCATTAATATCCCTGGCGCACGCGCGAAATCGCGTGAAGAGGTGTTAAGTCAGCTCTATGTTGTGCCCGCCGATGTGGGGATTACTCTGCATGCTGGCAAACGGAAATTAACGTTAAAGCCGGACGACTTGGCCCATTATCGTGGCGAGCGTGGTCGTCGAGGAAGCATGCTTCCTCGAGGCCTTCAGCGCGTCGATGAGATAGACATTCTCATCGGCCAATAAAACACCACGCCTGCCCTTGCTATCAGGGGCGGCGTGGGTGCATTTTTGCGCTGAATCCGTATACTGACTCGCCTTCTACGCAGGCTCTTTGGAGAGAGAAATGATTTTTGTCGTGCGACTGCTGGCTTTATTAATTGCCGCTGTTTTGCTGTTTGTCTTTGGCGGGCTGTACTGCCTATTGCGTCCCCGTCACCCTCGTAATTGCTACCATATCAGCAAGTGGTTTGGACGCCTCTCTTGTTTATTTGGGATTAGCCTTGAACTGCGTTTTGCCGAGGGTGCACCGCGTGAGCCCGGAGCCAGTGTTTGTATTGCCAACCACCAAAGTAATTGGGATCTGGTGACCTCATCGAACGCGCTCATGCCAGGGGCGGTGACTGTGGGTAAGAAAAGCTTATTGTGGGTCCCGATCTTTGGCCAGCTTTATTGGCTAACGGGGAATGTGTTGATTGATCGCGCTAACCGTGGAAAAGCGATGAGCACCATTGCTCAGGTGACGGAAAAGATCCGCGCCAAGCAATTGAGCGTGTGGTTATTTCCAGAGGGAACACGCTCTCGTGGACGTGGGTTATTGCCCTTTAAAACGGGCGCTTTTCATGCGGCTATCGGGGCAAATGTGCCTGTGATCCCGATAGTGTGCAGCTCTACTCATCACTTAAAAGCGAATCGTTGGAATAATGGTCACGTGATTGTCGAGGTGATGGCGCCTATTTCCTCTGAGGGTTACGATAAAGACAATGTTCGTTCGCTTGCTAAGCACTGTCACCAGGTGATGAAAAGTAAGTTAGAACAGCTTGATGCAGAAGTTGCGGAACGCAATCAACGCGACCGCTAATTGAGGATTCACTTATGACGTCAACCCAGCGCCACCATGTTGTGTTGGTTTCACCTAGTGGTGAGCCACAAGGGATCGCTGAAAAGTTGGAGGCGCATCAGCAAGGGTGGCTGCACATGGCCTTCTCTGTCATGTTATTTCGATGCAACGCGAGCGGCGAACGTGAGTACCTACTTCAACGCCGAGCCGCAGAAAAATACCACAGTGGTGGATTATGGACGAATACCTGTTGCTCACACCCCAAAAAGGACGAACCGGTTGCCGCGGCGGCAAAACGGCGCTTGTATGAAGAATTAGGGATTGCTCGTCCGCTCGACTTTACCATGGGGCCTTGGTTTGAATACCGCGCAGAGTTAGGTAATGGACTGGTTGAACACGAGTTGGATCAAGTGATTGCCTGTGAGGTGAATCGCGTCGATATGATCTTAAACCCGGACGAGGTAGAGGATTGCCGCTGGTGGTCGGAAAGTGAGATCAAGCAGGCAGTTGCAGATACGCCTGAACAATTTACCGCGTGGTTTGAACAGGTGTTAACACAGATTAATGCGATGGTTGAGTGTCCGGCCGCTTCGCAGATATAAACTGAGCGCCTGGTATCGTGACAATCAAGCGGCGTCGTCGACGCCGCTTATTTTTTTACGCGTTACGCACCGCAATCGCTTCAATTTCAATATCGACATCTTTGGGGAGGCGCGCGACCTCAACACACGAGCGCGCCGGGTAGTTTTCGACCCCGTGCTCGTCAAAAAACGCACCATACACCTTGTTGATGTCAGCAAAGTCTTCCATGTTTTTCACAAACACAGTGAGTTTGGCGATATTGCTCACTTTCAGCCCTGCCGCCTCGACCACCGCTTTTACGTTGTCCAGCGACTGGCGCGCTTGAGCAGTAATTTCAGGTGAAATTTGCCCAGTCACGGGGTTTACTGGGATCTGGCCGGAAGTGAGGATCATATTGCCAAGATCAACCCCTTGTGAATAGGGGCCGATAGCTTCAGGCGCCTGCTCAGTTTGCAGTACTTGGATCATTGTCTATTCCTTTATTAAACGTGACGCCTATAGTCTGCAACGGTTATCCAGTCAGGTAAAGCCGTTTACGTGGGGGCAAGACGATCGCGGACAGCTTGCTCGCAGGCACTCAGATCGCTTAAGTGCCGCGGGGCGACTAAAACGGTGTCGTTGCCACCAACGGTGCCTAAAATTTAATGTGGGTGTCGGGTGAAGATCGATCAATCTTGCAATCAACTGCGCGCCGCCTGGATGGGTTTTGACCACCACCATGGCTTGGCTACAGCTGATCTCGTCAATTTGAGACCCAATCGAAGAGATGGCATATACAGGCTCCATCTCGCCACTCAGTGTATAGACTTTTTGTCCGTGCGCATTAGGGACTTTGGCAACCCCTAGCTTAGATAACAAACGTGAGACGGTCGACTGGCTGACATCAAGGTAGCCGAGTTCAACCAGTTGCTGACGCACAGCGTCTTGCGTGGTAAAACTCTGGGTTTGGAGCAGATGCCGGCATGTAGAGAGAATATCCTCTTCTTGCGTGGCGGCTGTTACCGATAGAATTGCATCATCAACCACGGGTAACCCCTTATAATTAACGGCATTTCACTTTCATACTAGTTAATAAAACTGATAATTAGTGATTTATTCGCATATGCTATCAGTTGCTTTCAGGAGAAACCTTGATGCGTGTCACTGCGTGGTATCAAGTGGAATAAACAGGGCGTCGGCTGACGCCCTGTTTGGGGAGATTAATCGCCGAGGGTGGCGACCATCACCGCTTTGATGGTGTGCAAGCGGTTCTCTGCTTCGTCAAAAACGATAGAGCAGTCTGACTCAAACACATCTTCGGTGACTTCTAGCCCTTTAAGGCCGTATTTTTGTTCTATTTCGGCGCCGACGGTGGTTTCGTTATTATGGAACGCGGGCAGGCAGTGCATGAACTTCACATGGGGGTTACCGGTTGCTTTCACCACGTCCATATTGACTTGATAGGGTTCATCATCGCAACGCGCTCGTCCCACGCTTCTTTAGACTCGCCCATGGAAACCCAGACGTCGGTATACAAGAAATCACAGTCTTTAACGCCCTCTTGCACGTCTTCGGTGAGCGTAATGCGGGCACCGGTTTGCTCTGCGATTTCACGGCATTGTGTCACCAATGCGTCTTCCGGCCAGAATGCTTTTGGTGCAACCAAGCGAATATCCATCCCCATTTTTGCTGCACCTACCATCAGGGAATTTCCCATATTGTTGCGGGCATCACCTAGATAAGCAAAGCGCATTTCATGAAGCTGCTTACCACGGCCATGTTCGAGCATGGTCATTAAATCAGCTAAAATTTGTGTAGGGTGAAACTCGGTGGTCAGGCCATTCCATACGGGTACCCCGGCAAACTCACCGAGCTCTTCGACAATGTCTTGTCCAAAGCCACGGTATTCAATACCGTCATACATGCGGCCGAGTACGCGAGCGGTATCTTTCATCGATTCTTTATGACCAATTTGAGAGCCGGTTGGACCGATGTAGCTGACTTGACCGCCTTGGTCGAACGCAGCGGTTTCAAAGGCACAACGGGTGCGCGTTGATGCCTTTTCGAAGATCAGCGCAATGTTTTTACCTTTCAGACGCGGTGTTTCATAACCATTGTATTTAGCTTTTTTGAGTTCAATAGCCATGTCGATAAAGTGTTGGATCTCACGGGGTGTGAAGTCCAGCAGTTTAAGGAAGTTACGGTTGCGTAGGTTAAAAGCCATAATGGGAAATCCTCTTCGTTATTGGTCTCAGGCTTGTGCAGGCGCAGGTTGGCCGTGAGAAATAGTGTTTTTATTCATTGAATGTGGACGAATACGCGTGCCCGCCTGACCGGCTAGAATCGCTAGGCCATCTTCTAAAGCACCGATGCCAACCAGTTTTCCACCTTGGCGAACAAATTCGCAGGAGGCATCAATTTTAGGCCCCATTGATCCTGCGTCGAAGGTGTATTGGCTCAGATCCTCGGGCGTTGTCTCGGCGATTGCCCGTTGATTGGGTTGACCATAGTCCAAATACACAGCCTCCGCATCGGTAAGAATGAGTAAGGCGTCAGCATTGATTTGGCGGGCTAAGAATGCGGCTGACATGTCTTTATCAATCACCGCTTCAATGCCTTTGAGTTGATCACCTTCCTTAATTACCGGAATACCGCCGCCCCCGGTGCAAATCACTAAATGTCCCTGTTTGATCAAGCTGGCAATGGCATCATCTTCAATAATGCCGGTGGGTTGTGGGCTAGGGACGACACGACGGAAATATTGACCATCCGGTTTGATATCCCAGCCATATTTGTCAGCAAGCTGATTCGCCTCTTGTTGATCATACACGGGGCCAATCGGTTTGGTCGGGTTGGCAAAGGCGGGATCCTTGGGATCAACCGTCATTTGCGTCAGCATGCAAGATACATGTTGATCTGGTGCCAAGTTATGTAGCTCTTGCATGAGCATGTAGCCAATCATGCCTTGGGTTTCTGAGCCGAGCACGTCCAATGGATAAGGGGTCACCGACTTATACTCTAATCCTTGCAGTGCTAATAGGCCGACTTGTGGGCCATTGCCATGCACAAGAACGACGTTGTATTGCTCACCAATCGCCGCGATGGTTTTCGCCGCTTTGGCGATATTGGCACGTTGAATGTCTGCTTCTAAAGGCTCGCCTCGACGCAGGAGGGCGTTGCCACCTAATGCAACCACGACAGTGGGTTTATTCATAATCATACTCTCTACAGTCGATGGGGCTGAGCGCAAGCAGGCCCAGCCCAATGCGTTTTAAATACCATCACGATGGATAGGACAGCTCATGCAGCGCGCGCCACCACGGCCGCGACCTAATTCGTCACCTGGAATAGACAAGACAGTGATACCCGCTTTATCGTATTTTTCGTTGGTGTAGGTGTTGCGCTCATAACCGACGACAACTCCTGGACGGACGGTAAGGACGTTATTGGCGTCGTTCCACTGCTCGCGCTCGGCTTCAAAGCTGTCGCCCCCTGTGGTAATCAGATTCAGTGGGCCTACATCGAGTCCTTTTTCAATTGCGGTCAGGAAGTAATCTTCTTCGCGAACATTGAGTTTGCCAGTACGATCACCGGTGAGACTCCAGCACTTGATGTCTTTACGAATCACTTCTGGGTACACCGAGAAGGTATCTTCACGCATATGAGTCATTACGGTATCAAGGTGCATGCATGAGCGGTGTTTAGGGAGCTCCATCGCAATCACTTGCTTGGCTTGTCCGTGCTTGAATAAGCTGGAAGCGAGGTTCTCTACCCCTTGCGGCGTGGTGCGTTCAGACATCCCAATGAGGACCACCCCTTTACCCAAGACAGTGACATCGCCGCCTTCGATCGTGGCATTATCATAATCAATGTTCTCGCCACCGAAGTAGGTAATAAAGTCGCCATTGGCGAAACGTGGGTGCCATCTATAAATGGCGCGTAGATGGTTGGTTTCACGTTTACGCGCCGGTTTAGCCATTGGGTTGATAGACACGCCGCCGTATAACCAGCACGAGGTATCTCGCGTAAATAAGTGATTAGGCAGTGGATCGATAATAAAGTCTGAAGGCGCATGCATCGCTTGCAACATCGATGTTGTCGCCAGCGGAAGTTCAGAGTAGGCGAGCCCGCCTAAGAACATCGACGCTAACTCATGATGAGGAAGATCATTTAAATAGCAGCGGATATCGTTCGCAAACGACGGACCAAAGGTATAGTCAGATATTTTTAGGTTCATCAGCCAAGCTTTGGCTTCAGGGACATCCAGCGTTTCAGCCAGCAGGTTTTGCAACAATAAGACTTCCACACCTTGGTCTCGAAGCGTTTGTGCGAACTTGTCATGCTCTTCACCTGCGCGTTCAACGGAAAGTACATCATCGAAAAGCAGGTCGTGACAGTTAGAGGGAGTGAGGTGTGTCAAAGCACGCTCAGGACGGTGTAACATCACTGTACGTAATTGACCAATTTCTGAGCCGACATAGAAGTTGTTCATCTTTCTTTCTCCGTATATCTCTGCTTGGCTTTTCATCGGAAGGGATAAATAAAAAGTGCAGATTTATTATTGGGTACAAATTCATTCTAACGCGGCGTGATAATGGAACTGGAAGTTAGATCACATTGACTCAATACATCGCAGAAAGCGGTTTTTACCCTGTGTTAATGGTATTTATGGCAGATGATTTACTTGGTCTTTAATAATTAATCACTTTTAATGATTGCTTAGCGTTTTTATTTTTTATCTTCAGGGTTTGCGCGGCATTTGTTGTTTTTTTATGCCTGTTTTATTTGGTGTTTATTAAAGCTTATGCGCCTTTAATGAATGACTATCTTTTGATTTTTTTTAATTTAACAAGTATGGGCATTTTTTTGGTTTAAATTGTGATGGCGATCATTATTACACTGCTTGTTGTTAAAAGTGTTGCTTTGTTGTGAAAATATAAAGCGAAGAAAGAATAAAGCAGAACTAAGGTCTGAGGGATCCCCACTTTTTTTCACCTGAGCTCTCCCGCTGCCATTGCCTTCAGCCCTCCAACCGCTAAAGCCAGATCCCTCACTCTGTACCCATATCCTTCTCGTCCAATCAGCTCCCTCCCCAGGAAAAAATAGGACAGAACCCGGCGGGTTCGAATGGTA
>NZ_AQOD01000136.1 GCF_000513715.1 Salinivibrio socompensis S35 | reverse complement strand
TCTGTCCTATTTTTTCCTGGGGAGGGAGCTGGTTGGACGAGAAGGATATGGGTACAGAGTGAGGGATCTGGCTTTAGCGGTTGGAGGGCTGAAGGCAATGGCAGCGGGAGAGCTCAGGTGAAAAAAAGTGGGGATCCCTCAGCCTTAGGTGGTGAATAAAAAAGGTGCTCGCCGAGCACCTTTTATCCATCCTATATTCAGGGTGAGTTAATCGAGGTCCAGTTGAGAGAAATCGCCAAAAATATCGATGTCTTCCAATTCTTTTTTTAGCCGCTGTTTATCTTTCAGCGCTTCAATTTCTCTCCATTTACGTTTGACTGGTTTTGCGCGTCCATTGCGCCGTGGCGGATCTTGCTCAAACATATCGTTAAAGGCAATGTTTTCCATAGTCACCTCTTTTCACCTTGCGGTCAGGTTTTTAATACCACACTCGTCCCTAACATAAAATTGAACTATTTCTCATTTGTGGCAGTGAGATGACGTTTTTATGAGATCGCTCTCACTGAGTTTTCAAATCAGTGACGATTTACTCAACGGTGGCGAGTTTGAATTGACCTCGATAGCCGTTCACGCGAAGATTGCGCGCCATCTAATCATTCCTTTTAAATATGACGAGGGACAGTCAATTGAGCCTACTCACTTTTATCAATGATCTGATTTGGGGCTCGGTACTCATTTATGTGCTCATTGGTGGCGGGATCTTTTTCTCGCTGAAGTTGGGCGGTATCCAGTTTCGTCATTTCTCGCATATGTTTTCTGTCATGCGCCATAGTCGCCGTCATGACCGCGGCAGCATTTCGTCTTTTCAAGCCCTCTGTACGGGGCTCGCGGCGCGAGTAGGTACCGGAAACATGGCCGGTGTGGCGGTGGCGTTATCTTTAGGTGGGCCGGGGGCCATTTTTTGGATGTGGCTGATGGCGTTTCTTGGCATGGCAACGGCCTTTGCCGAAAGTACCTTGGCGCAAGTGTACAAGGTGCAAGATCCTGACGGTTATTTTCGCGGTGGGCCAGCCTATTATATGGAGCATGGGCTTGGCATGCGGTGGATGGGGATCCTCTTTTCTATCTTGCTCATTCTCGCCTTTGGGTTGGTGTTTAACTCGGTCCAAGCCAATTCTATTTCGCAAGCGGCTCAAGTGGCGTTTGGCTGGCCGCCGGCTTACGTGGGCGCAGGATTAGTGTTGGTCAGTGGGTTGATTATTTATGGCGGTCTGCGCCAGATAGCTCGAACGGCTGAAGTGGTCGTCCCTGTGATGGCTCTGTTATACCTGTCTTTATCTTTGTATGTAGTGGTTATGCACCTTGATCAGGTGCCAGCCGTCTTTATGCTGGTGATAAAAAGTGCGTTTGGTTTACATGAGGCGGCATCAGGTGCGCTGGGATATACCTTGGCGCAAGGAATGATCCAAGGCATTAAGCGCGGCTTGTTTTCTAATGAAGCGGGCATGGGATCCGCCCCGAACGCGGCGGCGTCAGCGACACCTTATCCGCCACACCCTGTCTCTCAAGGCTATGTGCAAATGCTCGGGGTATTTGTTGATACCTTGGTGATTTGTACCGCAACCGTGGCGATTATTCTTCTCTCTGGGGAGTATATTCCCGGTGGTGAAGTGACGGGGGTTGAATTAACACAGCGGGCACTGAGCGCACAAGTGGGTGGCTGGGGAGAGCAATTCGTCGCCGTAGCGATTTTTTTCTTCGCTTTTACCTCCATTATTGCCAACTACTCCTATGCTGAGACCAATTTACTTTTTATAAATGGCCGCTGGCGTCCGGCACTCCCTTATTTTCGCGCACTCGTTTTAGGCATGGTTATGTTTGGGGCATTAGCGGAGCTACCGTTAGTCTGGACGCTGGCCGATGCATCAATGGGGATGATGGCGCTCGTCAATATGATTGCGATTTTATTACTATCAGGAATTGTGAAAAATTTGGCGACGGATTATCACACCCAGCGCTCGCTAGGACGGGTACCTGTGTTTGATAGTCGCCGATTCCCTGAGTTACATAGCCAATTAGATGAAAAAGCGTGGCCGCTTCCCAAGCGCTAGTGGAGCCAACGGTGTTTTTTTAACACCGGAATGATAGGCTTAGCGACAGACAGATAACAAAGGGGTTAGCAAAATGCTGATTGTGGTTTCTCCAGCAAAAACGCTGGATTATGAGTCACCGTTACCAACCGAACGATACACAAAGCCGCAGCTCACCACGCATTCAGAGGCGTTGATAGCGGTGTGCCGTCAACTGACGCCCGCCGATATCGGCTCATTGATGAAGGTGAGTGATAAAATTGCTAGCCTGAACGCGGTACGCTTTGCTGAGTGGTCACCGACATTTACACCTGACAATGCCCGCCCTGCTGCGTTGGCGTTTAAAGGGGATGTCTATACCGGCTTAGATGCCAACTCAATGTCAGAGCAGGACTTTGACTGGGCACAAGCGCACTTTCGGATGCTTTCTGGCCTTTATGGTCTGTTGCGTCCTCTTGATTTGATGCAACCGTATCGTCTGGAAATGGGCACCAAGTTAGCCACGTCGCGAGGAGATAACCTGTATCAGTTTTGGGGCGATATCATTACAGATGCGCTCAACGAGACGCTAGCGACGCAAGAAAACCCGCTACTGGTCAATCTCGCCTCAAATGAATACTTTAAAGCGGTGAACAAGAAAAAACTGTCGGGTGAGATTATCACGCCCGTATTTAAAGACTGCAAAAACGGGCAGTACAAGGTGATCAGTTTCTACGCGAAAAAAGCCCGTGGAATGATGGCTCGCTATTTGATCGATCAACAGGCGACATCGGTGAAAGACATTAAAGGGTTTGATGTCGCCGGCTACTACTTCAGTGAAGAACTGTCTAAGGGCAATGAGCTGGTGTTTCTGCGCGACGAGCAGTGAATACAGCCATACAGTCAGTGGTAAAACAAAAAGTAATGGTAAAATAAAAAGCCCCAGTTGGGGCTTTTTTGATCGGTGCTATCCACACGTTACATCAGTGTAAGATCCGTGCACGTATAGTGCCTTCAATCGCTTTAAGTTTTTTCAATGCTTTTTCCGCTTGTTCCATTTCTACATCAATGACCACATAGCCAATCTGTGCCGAGGTTTGTAGATACTGAGCGGCAATGTTAATACCCTCATCGGCAAAGGTGGTGTTAATTTTGGTGAGCACACCTGGGCGGTTGGCATGAATATGCAGCAAGCGTGAGCGTCCTTGGTGTTCAGGTAATGATACTTCTGGGAAGTTTACACACGATAGTGTCGACCCGTTGTCAGAGTATTTGATCAATTTCCCTGCCACTTCGAGGCCGATGTTTTCTTGAGCTTCGTGAGTAGAGCCGCCAATATGTGGCGTTAGCAACGCATTATCAAAAGCCTGTAACGGTGAACTGAATGGGTCTTTATTGGTTTTAGGCTCGACAGGGAAGACATCGATCGCTGCCCCTGAAAGGTGGTGACTTTCTAAGGCGCCACAGAGCGCGTCAATATCGACCACAGTCCCTCGTGAGGCATTAATAAAGATAGCACCCGGCTTCATGCGCGCGAACGCGTCGGCATCAATCATATTTTGTGTGCTTGCGGTTTCTGGAACATGCAAAGAAACAATATCACTGCGATTCAGTAACTCAGTGAGTGAGTTGACTTGAATGGCATTGCCGAGTGAGAGCTTGTTGTCAACATCATAGTAATACACCCGCATCCCGAGGTTTTCAGCCAAAATACTGAGCTGGGTACCAATGTGGCCATAGCCGATGATCCCAAGGACTTTACCGCGTGCCTCGTAAGAGCGCTCAGCCGATTTCAACCACTCGCCACGATGTGCTTTGGCGTTTTTCTCAGGAATGCCGCGCAATAGTAATAGAATTTCACCCAGTACGAGCTCGGCGACACTGCGGGTATTCGAGAAGGGGGCATTGAATACCGGGATACCGCGTTTCGCAGCGGCATCGAGATCAACTTGGTTGGTCCCGATACAAAAGCATCCGACCGCCACCAGCTTTTTGGCTTTTTCAAAAACGGCTTCGGTGAGCTGGGTACGTGAGCGTAACCCTACAAAGTGCGCGTCTTTGATTGCGGCTTCAAGATCTTCACCGATGAGTGAGCCTTTGTGATACTCGATATTGGTATAACCCGCTTGTTTGAATGCTTCAACGGCTGTGGGGTGGACGCCTTCGAGTAGTAGAATTTTGATTTTATTCTTGTCCAATGAATAGTGTGACATGTGGGCTGTTCTCTTCCTTAGAAACAATAGTGGTCGCAATGTTGCGCCTGAACGCCCGGGCGCATCGTCATCCTTTCCCCTAAGTTTCTGGTGAAGACAGTGCGATGAATGACGTGGTCAGTGGGCTAATTTTTTACGCCAAGCTGCACCAGGACATGCGATGTGCCGGTATCAGAACAGTGACCAAGATAACAAAAATTTACATAAGGGGTAAGAATTATCCGTTCTATGCCATAAAAAAAGCACCTTAAAAAAGGTGCTTTTAACTTATTGATTACATTAGACGCAAACGTTTGGCTTTTGATGGCCCTAGGGGCTGTCACAAACCGTTGATCTGCGAGGTTATGCGTTTAATCTGCAATTTTTTCCACACCAGACTCAGTACCAGTCAGGACGATATCAGCACCGCGGTTGGCAAATAAGCCACTGTGACCACGCCCGCGATCCCATTGATGGTGTCTTCTAGCCCCTTCGGATCCTGGATCTTAAGGTTGTGAACATCGAGGATAACATTGCCGTTGTCGGTTACCACCCCTTGGCGATAGCAAGGATCCCCGCCCAGTTTGACCAGCTGCCGTGCCACGTAAGAACGGGCCATTGGGATGACTTCTACTGGAAGTGGGAATCCGCCAAGGACATCAACGTGTTTGCTATCATCGATGATACAGATAAATTTATCGGCAAGCGCGGCGACAATTTTCTCGCGCGTCAATGCGGCGCCCCCGCCTTTAATCATATGATTGCGCTTATTGATTTCGTCGGCGCCGTCAACATAGATGTCGAGATGACCCACTTCGTTAGCATCGAATACTTCAATGCCTAAGGCTTTTAAGCGCTCGGTCGACGCGTCTGAGCTTGATACTGCCCCTTTGATTTTTTCTTTTATTGGCTCAAGGGCATCAATAAAGTAATTAACCGTAGAGCCGGTGCCGACACCAATGATGCTGCCTGGCTTCACATACTCTACCGCCGCTTCACCGGTGGCTTTTTTCTTTTCGTCCTGGGTCATAGTAACTCCTGTATAACGGGGAATAAGGCGTGATTATAGCGAAGCCAAATCATGGCGTCAGGCTATGGGTCGCGAAATCGACGTTGGCAATATTTAAGTTGGCAAAATCTAAAGCTGGCAAAGTCTAAAGCTAGTGGAATCTAAGCAGGCCAATGCCAGTGTTGGCTGGGTGTCAGTATATGAGATAAAGGCATATCCCATTGCTCAGATGGCAAGGGATGCCAATGTTGACAATCATGGGCGAGGCCAATGGCGGTCGAATTCGGCGCGCATAAACCCAGTGTACGATCATAATAGCCTCCGCCCATGCCTAGGCGCTGACCATCGGCATCAAAGGCCACTAATGGGGTCGCGATTACGTCCAGTTTTGAGCTAGGGGTCAGTGTGCGAATATCCAGGGTTGGCTCGGAAATGCCATAACGGTTGATGCGCATCCGAGTGTGAGGGTGATACTGTAAAAACAGTAAATGGCCGTGACTGAACGGATGAATAACCGGTAAATAGACGTTCTTTTCTGCTTGCCAGCAGGCTTTAATGACAGGTTGAGTGTCTAACTCACCGTCAAAGGAGAGATACAAGGCGATACGTTGTGCGTTCATGACGTCAGGTAATGCCATAAATCGTGCCGCAACCTTCTGGGCTGCCTCGGTTTGCTGCTTACGTGATAGCTGGCGACGAGCGTGACGGATGGTTTGGCGAATCTGCTGTCTGGGCTGCATAACTGTCCTTGATGCTAGCCTGTAAAGGAGGGCCCCGGGATGCCGTTGGGATCGATGGCCCTTGAACCGCTGGTTCAAGGCGGGTGGGTAGTAGTAAACCGTAGGCTTCTCGGTACGAGCCGAGCTTGCTCAGTAGCTTATAACAACACACCCTTCGGTTTGCTTATCGGCTCAGGGACGTTGATCCGCTGACAAACACCCCAGGGAATTCGGTTATTTCTGCGTTCCTTGCACTGCCAGAGCCTTGTCGAGTTGGGAGGTCATCAGGGCGCTCCGTTGCTTTACCTGATCTTCAACTGTCTCCAACGCCTGTTTGGCATCATTTAATTCGTGACAAACATTCAAAGCCGCGATGGCAATTAACTGCTCTGTATTGGTTACTTTAGTGCGCTCTGCCAGCCGATGCAACCGTTGATCGAACTCGTTTGCTGCATCTTTAAGCGCTTGCTCTTGTCCAGGCGGACAATTGACGCGAACAAGGCGATCCAGGATTTTAATTTCAACCGGTTGTGTGTTCATAGTCCCAAGCTGGCTCCTCATACGGCCCGCAATATCGAAGGCCAGATACAGAATAATGGCGCTATTCTAGCAATTATTTTCCTTAATACACTACATCGAAAGCTACCTTGGGGCGTGATGCAGATAATTTAGACAAAAGTGGGCACCGAGGGATTGATCGTCATCATCGTGGTGTCAGCCCTCCTGCTTTTACACTGGGTCTTTGTGATCACTAGCTTGGGCAGAATAACAGCGCATCGCACCGGCTTTATCAGGGAAAGAGGGTTTTTTCGCTGAGTGATTCAGCCAGTGGCGTGAAATGCTAAACTGGTCCACTTATTTTTGAGCGCACGACCAAGGGCAACATTGTGACTGAAACCCGTTTACCCGCATACGCGAAGACTGCAGAGATATTAACAGCCGATAGTCTGGCGGTGACGCCGGCAGAAATGCATGGATTGATCGCCGGCATGCTAAGTGGTGGCTTGGCATTGGAAGAGGGGAGCTGGCTCACCATGCTTTATGATTATACCAACCAAGGAATGGGCTGGCCGACCGAGTCAAAAACCTTGGCAATGCAGAGCTACCATCAATTGAAAACCCAGCTGACAGGAACGGATTTAGACCTCGATATTTATGTCCCGGATGATGATCACTCGGGGGTTGTTGCCCGTGCAGAAGCGTTAGTGGAATGGATTAATACCTTTCTTGCTGGCGTTGGTCTGATTGGGACAAAAGGGCGTAAACTATCCAAAGACGTCACAGAAGCGCTCAGTGATTTAAAGGAAGTGGCGCAGTTAGGCATTGACGAAGAAGGGGATTTGCAAGGGCAAGCGGACTTGCTTGAGCAGGTTGTTGAGCATGTTCGTGTGTGCAGCTTAGTTGTCCATGCCGAGCTTGGCGCACGTCTTGAAACTGACGACGAGACGCCAAAAACGCGCCATTAACCAGAATGACGTCTGCGATTTGAGGCGTGGTGATGACTCAGGGTGAGGAAAAGTAGGATGAAAGCCTATGACATAGTGATTGCCGGCGGTGCCATGGCTGGCGCAACAGCGGCACTGGCGCTAGATACGCTAAGTGGCGGTATGTTACGTATTGCGGTCGTTGAGGCGATGGTGCCAAACCATGGTGATCACCCAGGTTATGATGCGCGCAGTATTGCGTTAGCTAAAGGCAGTTGTGCTGCTTTTGAGCAATTGGGACTTTGGGAGGCGTTGGCGCCGTTTGGCACACCTATCCAACACATTCACGTGTCAGATCGTGGTCATGCCGGACAAACGCACATAGATGCGCAAACTCAGAGCGTGCCATATCTCGGTCAGGTCATTGAACTGGCAGACGCCGGTGCCGTATTGCACCAAAAACTGCATTCGCGCCCAGCCATTGATGTCTTTTGCCCTGACGCGGTGATCGCGATTGAACGAAAGCTTGACGCTGTCACTGTCACACTCAAACAAGGACAACCGTTAACGGCATCGTTACTCATTGCCGCAGATGGCGGGCGCTCGCCTTGTAGTGGTTTGCTCCATCTCCCCCGGCAGCAGCACGACTTTGGCCAAGTGGCTGTGATTGCCAATGTGTCTACCGCGCTTCCGCACCAAGGCCACGCCTTTGAGCGCTTTACGGACACGGGACCCGTCGCTTTACTGCCTATGTCGCAAGGACGTTGTTCATTAGTGTGGTGCGTCACCCACGATGAGGCGCAGCAGCTCACCCAAGTCAGCGATTCGATTTTTTTACAGCGCTTACAACAGGTTTTCGGTTGGCGTCTTGGTAAGTTGCTCCATGTCGGAGAGCGTCATGCTTATCCGTTGGTGCTTAATCAAGTCGTGCGGCCGGTGAGTCATCGTGTGGCGGTGGTTGGCAATGCAGCACAAAGTTTGCATCCGATTGCAGGGCAAGGCTTTAACCTAGGCCTGCGAGATGTCATCACGCTGGCTCAAACTGTCAGCGCAGCCTTTCAGCGCGGGCAAGATATTGGCGCGATGCCGGTCCTCATGGATTATGCAAGTCAACGCCAGCCAGACAGAGACACGACCGTCGCATTAACATCAGGCTCGTCACCTTTTCTCCWACGACAGTGCGCTGCTCGCGGGCGCACGGAACGCAGGCTTGGGGCTGATGTCGGCAATAGAGAGGGGTAAACAACCCCTCGTGCAACGGACCATAGGATGGGTAGAACCGAAATGAAGATGATTAACGCAGATGTCGCGATTGTAGGGGGCGGAATGGTGGGACTAACCCTTGCCGCCTCACTGGCAGAAACGGATTTACGCATCGTTGTGATTGAAGGTAAAAAACCGGTAACAACATTAGACGATCTACCCGAAAATCGTGTTTCGGCACTGAGCCGAGCGAGCGAGAACATGCTTCGTGCCTTAGAGGTTTGGCCGGGCATTGTCGCACGCCGAATGGCAAGCTATCAGAAAATGTACGTCTGGGAGAAAGATAGCTTTGCACAAATTGATTTTGATGCACGAGCATTTGGTCAACAAAACCTGGGGCATATTGTTGAAAACCGTGTGATTCAACTTGCCTTGCTCGATAAAGTGCAGCAGCAGAGTAATGTCACCTTGCTCATGCCTGAGCAGTGTCAGTCTTTGGTGCAAGGTGAGCGCGAAACCTGGTTGCAATTGGCCTCGGGGGGCGGCGTGACGGCAAAATTGGTTGTCGGTGCCGATGGGGCTAGCTCATGGGTGCGTGAACAAGCACATTTTCCATTGGTTCAACGTGACTATGGCCATCATGCTGTGGTTGCAACCGTGCGCACAGAAACGCCCCATCAAGGCGTCGCACGGCAAGTCTTTGCGCCCGATGGTCCTTTGGCGTTTCTGCCGTTGTCCGATCCGCATTTATGTTCGATTGTTTGGTCGGTGCCGCCTGAACACGCTTCGGCATATCGCGACATGGCGTCTGATGCCTTTGATCGCGCGCTCACGACGGCCTTTGATGCTAGGTTAGGGCGGTGTGAGGTTGTTGGACCGCGTGCAAGTTATCCTCTAACTATGCGTTACGCCCAGCATTTTGCGACTGATCGTATCGCGCTGGTGGGGGACGCCGCCCACACCATTCATCCGCTTGCTGGGCAAGGGGTGAATTTAGGCATGCTAGATGCCGCAGCCCTAGCACAGACGTTATCGCAGCTTTCAGAAAAAGGAAAAGACGTGGGAGAGTATGCGTCATTGCGTCATTTTGAGCGTTGGCGTAAAGCTGAAGCCATGCAAATGATTGCGGCGATGCAAGGGTTCCGGAGCTTGTTTGATGGTCAAAACCCAGTGAAAAAGTTAGTTCGTGGTATGGGTATGCGCGCGGTTAATCATTTACCCGGCGCCAAACAGCCCTTTATGGCCAAAGCCCTGGGGCTGGAAGGAGAGCTCCCTGAGCTCGCTAAGCCACCTGCTCGGCGCGCACATTTTTCTTGATTGTGTGATAACGGAACTAATTGTGTGATGACGGAAATTGGCGAAAAAAAGAGAATATGCTAAACAGCATGACGATCAGCTTGTCTGTGAAGTCTTGAATTTACCGACTGATGTTGCACATTAGTATTGGGTATAACAAGGTCATTGGGTCTAACAAGGAACACTATTATGAGCGATATCCCATCTGGATTAAAATTTACTGAGACGCATGAGTGGGTGCGTCCTGAAGGAGAAGGTCTATTCACCATTGGCATTTCAGATCATGCTCAAGCGTTGCTTGGTGATATGGTTTTTGTTGATTTACCCGATGAAGGGGACACCTTTGATGCCGGGGATGATTGCGCAGTGGCTGAGTCGGTAAAAGCGGCGTCAGATATTTATGCGCCGATTTCAGGGCAAGTGGTTGCGGTGAATGAAGAGCTGGATAGCGCCCCAGAATTAGTCAATAGTGATCCTTATGGCGATGGTTGGCTGTTTCGAGTCCAAGCGACTGACGAATCAGAAATTGATGCCTTGTTTGATGCACAAGGTTATGAAGAAACCTTAGGCGACCAAGATGCCGACTAAGGTGTTAGCATCAATCGTACGGCATTGGCATTGACGAGTGAGGGATCCTAGCGGGATCCCTAGCTCACCACTTATTCATTTTCAGCCAGAGAGTAAGGTAGAGGCTCACGCTGCCAAGTAAAATCTGGCGCATCAGCCAGACGAAATGCCGTATCGTCATCAAGGTTGTTTGGCAGCACCGCCAGCACCGCTGCTTGGCCATCAGCTTGACGATAGCCGGTAATCACGGTCCCACCTGAGCGCCAGTTTTCGCCCACCGCACGTTCAATTTTATCACCTGCAAGGGGTATGCGATCTGCCTGACCCGTCAGTTTATACATCGCCCGTTTATTTATCCCTCGGTATTTAGCGCGAGCGACTGTCTCCTGACCGGTATAACAGCCTTTAGTAAAACTGATGGCATTCAGTGCCTGTAAGTTCAACGATTGAGGAATAAACTCCCCACTGGTTGCTGCCTCTATACGAGGAAGTGCCGCGTCAATCTCGTACTGGTCCCAGTACTCACGGCTGAGTAGCGTCGCAAAAGAGTGCGCCTGATCCACCAGCGTTGTCGCCGCGTCGGGTGCGATCGCAAGCAACCAACGATGGGGTTCAATCATCACGGCGGTACCCGGCTTCCCCTGTCGGACGTTACCCTGTGAGCCAAAGTGGTCGGCAACCCATTGATCAGCCTGCGCGCCAACCACACCGAGTAATACGCAGTCGACTTTATCAAAGGCGATTTTAGAGAAGATGGCGTACTTTTTGACTTCTTGTAACTGGGTCGCCTCAATCGATGCAGGCTGCACCATCGCTAAGCCATCTTGGAAGTGGAAAAAACGCAGAACGGACCAGACTTTGCCCTTTGGATCGCAATGCGCCGCGAGGGTCGACTGATCGGCGCCGAGGTGCTCAATATCGCAAGTGAGCTGTCCTTGTAAGTAACTTTTGGTGTCGTCACCACTGACTTTGGTTAATGCCCAGTTATCGAGTGCGACAATGGCCAGTTCAGGTGTCTGGTCACCGGGTTGTTGTTCCGCAGGCTTAAAAGCTTGGGTTTGATACCATTCGCTCATATAAATCACGCTCTCCGTTGAGAAAACACAGGCTATGTTTCGTATAGTAATGGTGCGTAACAGGCTTGTCAGCCTTTGTATTGTAAGGGTATTGCCTCAAACGACGGATTAATACTAGAGAGCTCTCAGATTCGTTGTTTCTTTTTCGGGAAAAGTAGTCGTCCGACACGGGCGTTGATAGTATGCACCCACTGATATCAGTGATAGAGGTCAACATGGTTAACACTGAGGATAAAGCGCGAATTCGTTGGGCATGCCGCCGGGGTATGTTGGAGCTGGATGTATTAGTGATGCCCTACTTTGAGGCATGTTTCGATGCATTGAATGAAGATGAAAAGCAAGATTTTGTCGCATTTTTAGAAAACGCTGATCCGGATCTTTTTGCCTGGTTGATGGGGCATGGTAAACCTGACGACCCTAAGATGAAATCTGTTGTCGATAAGGTGGTTGCCTATAACCGAAGTAAATTGCGTACATAGCCAACTACATTGCCCGCGCTATGTCACCGTCTGTTTGTTCCTTGTCGGTATGATGGTGACATGGCTATTGGCGGTGCATGTGTCCCTCCCGCTTTGCGCGCGTGCTTTCCTGACGCTTCACGTTGTCCGTGAATTGATTAACTTTCAACACCGATTGGTCGAGAGTACCGGTCAAGTGACAGTGTATTTTGATGGTTGGGTGGTATTGCCCACCAGCGGCCAACGCAGACAAATGATGTGTATTTGGGCGACGCCTTGGCTGATTGTATTCAAAGTTCAAACGGAACCCAATAACTGGTATCTATGGCGTGGTGGCCTTGCAGACTATCATTTTCGTCTTATTTATCGGCATTACTGTCAACCTTAGCAGGATAGTTTGTGACATATTTGTGACATATTGTGTGAGTGACTTTACTTTTGCTCAACATCACCGATAGTCAATGAGAGTCAGTCATCAATCCAGTCTTGCTCTAAGGATGTTGTAGGGTCGTTATGAAAATAAAACACAAGTTGCTTTCGCTTACCATGATGTCGGTGGTGGCATTACTGGCGGTTATGGCGGCTGCATGGAACGCTGAAACGCGGCTAGATAAAATGCATCGCCAGTTAACGGCGGTATCCGACCTTGAAGTGATCCTTCTCAATTTACGACGCAATGAAAAAGACTTTCTTGCTCGTATGGACCCCAAATACCTATCACGGTTTGAAAATAACGTTGCCGCGTTTAATCAGAAACTGACTGACTTTCGCGCGCGTAGTGCCTCCCTTGGGTTAGAAACCGCCACGATAGATAAAGTGAAAACCGCCATGCAAGCCTATGCGAATGGGTTCAGCAATCTGGGTGAAGGCTACCAAACATTAGGCTTAACGACGGATCAAGGCTTGCGAGGCCAAATGCAACGCGCGAGCCAAGCGCTCGTGGCGGCAACTCAAAACGATATTGTGCTGGAAAGCAGTGCAAGGTTGTTAGTGGCCAACGCCAAGCTGTTTGTTCAAAGCAGTCATTTGGACTACATCGACCAATACCAAGATCATATGGGTGAGCTAATGGATTACCTTGAAGGCGATCTGTTGGCATTGTTCCAAGCTCATCAGTCTGAGGTTGAAAAGGTTGTCGCGCAGAAGAAAAAACTGGGGTTGGCTGCAGATAAAGGGCTGCTGGGAGAAATACGAAGCAAAACGCATCAAGTTGAAAATATGTTTGATGCGTTAAATAAAGAGTACCAGCAAGCGATCGATCAAGCGCTACGTCAGACCACGATAGTGACAGGATCGATTGTACTGGTGTTGGCGGTCATCATGACGGTGGTATCACTATGGATGAACCGAGGCATTCAACTGCGTATTGCTCGGTTTAGTCAGCAGATGGCAGCCATTACGCAGCAACGGGATCTAACCTTGCGCGCCGATGAAGCTGGGCGAGATGAAATCTCACTGATGGCTAACGATGTCAATCAGATGCTGAGCCGTATTCAACAAATGGTGGTTGATGTCAGCCGAGCGGTGCAGGCTTTACACCAAAGTGCCGAGCAAGTGGAGTCGCGTACGGAGCAGACAGGGACTGCACTGGCGACACAACTGGATGAAACCACCCATGCCGCCACGGCGATGAATGAAATGGAAAGCACCATCCGAGATATCGCCGGCAATACCGATCAAGCGGCTGAGAATGCGCGTACCAGTCTAGGTCGTGCGGAAAATGGACAGCAAGTGGTGGATGATACTCGGGCGATGATCATGACATTGGCCGAGACACTCAGTACGACCAGCAACGAGGTGCTTGAGTTGAGTAAGCTGTCTGAGACCATCGGTTCCGTGCTGGACGTGATTAAAGATATTTCAGAGCAAACCAACTTGTTGGCTCTCAACGCGGCAATTGAAGCCGCGCGCGCCGGTGAATCAAGGGCGTGGCTTTGGCGGTGGTGGCAGATGAAGTTCGTCAATTAGCAACTCGCACCCGTCAATCGACCGATGAAATATCGGGCATTATCACGTCCTTGCAAGAGCAAACACAGTCGGTTGCAGAGCGTATGGAGCAAAGCCGAGAAGATGGCGAAAGCTCTGTCACCAAAGTGGATGCCGCTTCGCAAGAGCTAACGCAGATTATGCAAGACATGCAACACATTATGGATATGAGCACGCATATTGCGACGGCAATAGAGCAGCAAAGCTCGGTGGCCAAAGAAGTTAATCAAAACGTGCATAACATTCAAAATATTGCCCAAACGAGCACTGAAAGGGCGAGCCAAAACCGTCAGGCCGCTCATCAAGTCGCAGAAGAAGCGGCGAATCTAGAGCGGGCCGTGAGTGAATTTAAAAGCTAATCATACGGCCAGTCGAGAGGCTGGCCGTGGTTTATTACGACGATACTGTGCGCCACATTAACAAGGCTGATCCGGGACGATAATGGTCGGACCTGATTCCGCATGAGACTCAGGATAGTCGATGGTGTAGTGCAGGCCACGACTTTCTTTGCGTTGCATAGCACAACGCACCATCAATTCAGCGACTTGGAGTAAGTTACGTAATTCGAGTAAGTTATTCGAGACGCGGAAGTTAGCATAGTATTCGTGCGTTTCTTGTTTAAGCAGCTCAATACGGCGCAGGGCACGCTCTAAGCGCTTGGTTGAGCGAACAATGCCCATGTAGTCCCACATAAACAGACGCAACTCGTGCCAGTTATGCTGGATCACCACCTCCTCGTCGGAACAAATGACTCGGCTCTCATCCCAAGGCGGCAGTGCGGTATGGGGCTCGATATGGTCTGAGTGCGCCTTAATGTGTTCAGCGGCAGACCACGCATACACCACGCATTCGAGCAGTGAGTTTGAGGCCATACGATTTGCACCGTGAAGCCCGGTATAACTCACTTCACCAATGGCATATAAACCAGGCAGATCCGTGGTGCCATTTTTATCCACCATCACGCCACCACATGTGTAGTGAGCGGCAGGCACAATCGGAATCGCGTCTTGGGTGAGGTCAATCCCGTACTCTTTCAGCTTCTCGTAAATGGTTGGGAAGTGCTTGGTGATAAATTGCGGATCTTTATGGCTGATATCGAGATACATACAGTCCGCCCCAAGGCGCTTCATCTCGTAATCAATCGCACGGGCAACCACATCACGGGGGGCTAGCTCACCGCGAGGATCAAAGTCTGCCATAAAGCGCGACCCATCTGGTCGCTTTAGGTGCGCGCCTTCACCACGCAGTGCTTCTGTCAGCAAAAAGTTACGTGCATCAGGGTGGTATAAACAGGTCGGGTGAAACTGATTAAATTCAAGATTTGCCACCCGACACCCGGCTCGCCACGCCATAGCAATGCCATCACCAGAAGAGACGTCTGGGTTAGAGGTATACTGATAAACTTTAGACGCGCCCCCTGTTGCAAGCACCACATAATTGCTGCGAACGGTTTCTACGACTTCTTGATTTCGGTTCCAAATATAGGCCCCTAACACATGATTAGGACCACCGAGGCCGACCTTTTTACGCGTAATAATGTCCAGTGCGTTGTGACGTTCGAGTAGGGTGATGTTGGGGTGCTGGCGAACGTTGTCTTGCAATGAGTTTTGCACCGCCATACCTGTCGCATCGGCGGTGTGAAGAATACGTCGGTGACTGTGCCCTCCTCGCGAGTGAGGTGGTAACGTGGTATCTCATCATCACTGTCTTCTTGATCGAAGGGCACGCCGCCATCAATGAGCCATTGGACACAATCTTTGGCGTTACGGGCGATAAAGTCGACAACATCGGTATCACAGATACCACCACCGGCAATTTGTGTATCTTCGACATGGGACTCCACGGAGTCTTGTTCGTCAAAAACAGCGGCGATACCGCCTTGTGCGTAAAGTGTTGCCCCTTCACTGAGTGGGCCTTTGCTCAATACGATAACCTGGTGTGTGGACGCCAAACGTAGCGCCAACGATAAGCCAGCGGCACCGCTGCCGATGACCAACACGTCACATTGATGTTCCTGAGTTGTGGTCGTCATGATCCCTAATCCTCTTTCTGCGCCCCCAATATTACACCAATTTGACACAGCCGCGCGCGCTAAGATCAAATCCTGTCTGGCTGGGGTGAAAGTTTGCAACTGTGGCATTGTTCGGGTGACAATACACGCAGCCAAAGACGCGCGCTTTGGTCATTCCGTCACAGTAATGTGATTTCACGCATAATAAAACCAACATGGTGAGGAACTTTTCTCCCACGCGGTCATCGAATTCTCAGCGAAAGCTCGCTAGCGGGTTTAACCGTGCTCTGACAACGTCGGGCCTAGAATTTCGATAATCGGGCGGAAAGATCAACCAAGGAGTAAACGCTCGAATGGGCGAGCAGCTAACCGACCAGGTTCTAATAGAACGTGTACAGAATGGTGACAAGCAAGCTTTCAATCTGTTAGTCGTCAAATATCAAAATAAGGTCTGTAACCTTATTGCCCGCTATGTAGGCTCACACAGTGGTGATATTCCGGATATTGCACAAGAGGCGTTTATTAAAGCGTATCGTGCTTTGCCGGGATTTCGTGGCGAAAGTGCGTTTTATACTTGGTTGTATCGCATTGCAGTGAACACCGCGAAAAACCATTTGGTGGCGCAAGGACGACGTCCGCCAGGCAGCGATATTGACGCCGACGAAGCAGAAAACTACGAAAGTGGGGGGTCGTTAAAAGAAATATCGAACCCTGAAAACTTGATGTTGTCTGATGAATTGAGGCAGGTGGTGTTTTCGACCATAGAAACACTGCCTGACGACTTAAGAACCGCAATCACCTTACGTGAGCTCGATGGGCTCAGTTATGAGGAAATTGCACAGGTAATGGATTGTCCAGTCGGTACGGTGCGGTCGCGTATTTTCCGAGCGCGTGAAGCGGTGGAAAAGCGGATCCGGCCACTGATGAAACGGTAACGAGTTTTACTGGCTGCATGACGGTGACTTGAATGACGGATAAAGAAAAAATTTCGGCGTTATTAGATGGCGAACTGGTGGACACGGCGGTGATCCATGACATAGAGCGAGATAATAGCGCGCAACAGACCTGGAGCGATTTTGGCACCATTCGCGATGTGATGCGTGGTGACGCGCCTGGTTCGTTGCAATGGAACATTGCTGACACTGTCGCGTCTGCGTTGGAAGCAGAGCCTGCTTATCAAAGCGGTCACGTTGACAGTAATGTGCTCTCTATGCACGAGGCACAACCGCGTCCCGACAAAGCGCGTCGCCATTTACCAGGATGGTTGCAGCAACTCACTCAAGTGAGTGTTGCTGCGTGTGTCTCTCTCGCCGTGATCGTGGGCGTGCAGCATTATAACCAGTCTGAGCCAACATCGCCCGGTGGTCAGTGCCCAAACCCAACCGCCGGTATTGGAAACGATTCCTTTTGCAGGTGCTGCTGAACCGGTGAGTTTAAGCCGTGATGATTTGCGTGCGACGCCTTCAGAGGCTGAAATGATGGAGCAGCGTCGCCGTGTTAATGCAATGCTTAAAGACTATGAATTGCAGCTAAGATTGAATAAGGATAGGCTGTCTGACAATCAGACAATGGCACCGTCGACAAGCAGTAATAAGCAATGAAAAAAACTCTGATCGGTGCGCTTGCGCTGGTCAGTTTGATGTCTGCGCAAGCCTCGGCCGAACCATCTGCCGAGGCTTTGTTACATCAAATGGATACCGCAAGCGATACCCTGGACTATGAATTGTCCTACATCCTCGTTGGCAAAAATAGCCTAGAGCCACTGCGCTTTCGTCATGCTCGGGTAGATGGCGAGGCATTTGGGCATCTGATGTATTTGAGTGGTCCGTCGCGAGAAGTGATTCGTCGTGGAGGAGAAATCAGCTATTTTGAGCCGGGTTATGATCCGTTCACCATTGCCAGCGACCATATGGTGGCGCCCCTGCCCACGCTCATTCAAGCTGATATTGATGAATTGGCTAACCATTATGACTTTGTCTCTATGGGGCATGCGCGAGAAGCGGGCATGGATTGCCAGGTTGTGCGTATCACGCCGAAAGATGGTGAGCGATATTCGTACGTGCTATGGCTAGACCAAGACAGTCATCTACCAGTGAGAGCCGATTTACTTGACCGAGATGGGGATCCACTCGAACAGTATCGTGCCTTATCGCTGGTGGTCACCCCCAAAATTAACGATGCGATGCAAAAACTCACGCAGTTAGCCTTGCCGCCTGTATTGACGTTACCACAGACAATACAGCGCTCAGAGCTGGACTGGCAGGTGACAGCGCTACCTGATGGCTTCAAGCCTGTGTATAGTAATCGCCACCGATTAATGATGACGAAACGGGCGGTGGAAAGCCAAATGTTTAGCGACGGCCTTTTTAGCTTTTCGGTTTATTTAGCCAAAGCCGACGATATCTCTGTGCGTAAGCAGATAGTACGCCAAGGTCGACGCACCCTGCACAGTACCACAAATGGAAACGCCGAAATTACAGTGGTGGGGGATATTCCGCCAGAGACCGCTAAACGGGTTGCTGACTCGGTTCGTATTAATCGCATGCCGACATCAGACACAGAGTAAAAGGTTTCACCATGATTAAAGCATTGGCGGAGGTAACAGGTTACCAAGATGGCTGGCTGTCTCTTGCCTGTCAGCAGCAAACCAGCTGTGGCAGCTGTAAATCGCAAAGTCAGTGTGGTACTGGCATTGTTTCTAAGGCCTTACCTGGAAAAGTAAACCATGTCAGTGTCCGTTCGCCTGAATCGCTTCCTACAGGGACCTTAGTTGAAATCGGTCTTGGTGAAGCCACCTTAGTCCGCTCGGCGCTAGTGGTTTATATGGTGCCATTAATGATGATGTTAGTGGGGGCCTTACTGGGACAGTTTTTCTTTGCCTCCTTGGCCGGCAGTGGTGAAGGTGGCGTTATCGCATTAAGCCTAGGTTTTGGTGCCCTTGGGGTCGGTATAGCGCGACGTTTATCGAGATACGTCGGGAGTGCCGATCAGCAGCAGCCTGAGCTTTTGCGTGTGATGGGGGAGCCGATTTCCGAGTTAACGGTGATAAATACCAGACACCAGGATAGCGACTAGCTACTATTTTCGGTAGAATCCAGCCCAATTGATCTTAGGATCCCATTCTTATTGATAATGAGTAAGTCACACCCACTTATGAAGTATATTCGTAACTTTTCGATTATCGCCCATATTGACCACGGTAAGTCGACGCTTTCTGATCGACTCATTCACGTATGTGGCGGCCTTACTGACCGGGAAATGGCAGAGCAGGTCCTTGATTCTATGGATCTGGAACGTGAACGCGGTATCACCATCAAAGCACAAAGTGTGACACTGAACTACAAAGCCAAAGACGGCAATGAGTATCAGCTCAACTTCATCGATACGCCAGGACACGTCGACTTCTCCTATGAGGTGTCGCGCTCACTGAAGGCATGTGAAGGTGCTTTGCTGGTGGTGGATGCAGGACAAGGGGTTGAAGCACAGACGCTGGCCAACTGCTACACCGCGATGGATATGGACCTTGAAGTGGTGCCTGTCCTGAACAAAATCGATTTGCCCGCGGCCGATCCTGATCGCGTTGCGCAAGAAATCGAGGATATTGTCGGTATTGAAGCTATTGAAGCCACGCGCTGCTCAGCAAAAACAGGGGTCGGTGTTGATGGCGTGCTCGAAGACATTGTTCGCCTTATCCCGCCCCCGGAAGGGAACCCCGACGCGCCAACTCAAGCGCTAATTATTGACTCTTGGTTTGATAAATACCTCGGGGTGGTCTCTTTAGTGCGCATCCGTGAAGGCTCGCTAAAGAAAGGCGACAAAGTCAAAATCATGAGTACAGGCCAAGAGTGGAACGTAGATAGCATTGGCATCTTTACCCCTAAACGGAAAGAACTCGATGGTCTGCGTACCGGTGAAGTGGGCTGGGTGATTTGTGGTATCAAAGATATCTTGGGCGCCCCCGTTGGTGACACCATCACTCATGCTAAAAACGGCTGTGAAAAACGGATCGAAGGGTTCCAGCAAGTTAAACCTCAGGTGTACGCGGGGTTATTCCCGATTTCATCCGATGATTACGAAAACTTCCGAGATGCTCTGGATAAGTTAAGCCTCAATGATGCATCACTGTTCTTTGAGCCTGAGAGCTCTGCGGCGCTCGGTTTCGGCTTCCGTTGTGGCTTCTTGGGCATGCTGCATATGGAGATCATCCAAGAGCGTCTTGAAAGAGAATACGATCTGGAGCTGATCACCACGGCACCCACGGTTGTTTACGAGGTAACTCAAAACGATGGCGAAGTGATTTATGTAGACAGCCCAGCCAAGCTGCCGCCAGTGAATGATATTCAAGCCATTGGTGAGCCCATCGCGCGTTGTAATATCTTGGTGCCCAATGAATTCGTCGGCAATGTGATTTCCTTGTGTGTCGAAAAGCGTGGGGCTCAAGTGGATATGGTCTATCACGGCAATCAAGTGGCGCTGACGTATGATATTCCGATGGCGGAGGTGGTGTTAGACTTTTTTGACCGTATCAAGTCAACCTCTCGCGGTTATGCATCGTTAGATTACAACTTCGAACGTTACGAAATCTCCGACATGGTACGCGTTGATATTTTACTTAACAGTGAACGCGTTGATGCGCTCGCGATCATCACACACCGCGCACATGCTCAGCCACGTGGCCGCGAGCTGGTGGAAAAAATGAAAGAATTTATTCCGCGTCAGCAGTTTGATATCGCGATCCAAGCTTCGATTGGTAACCACATTATCGCTCGCTCAACGGTCAAGCAGTTGCGTAAAAACGTGACGGCAAAATGTTACGGTGGTGATGTGAGCCGTAAGAAAAAACTATTGCAAAAACAAAAAGAAGGTAAAAAGCGAATGAAGCAGGTCGGTAATGTCGAGCTGCCGCAAGAAGCTTTCTTGGCCATTTTGCATGTGGGCAAAGATAAATAACAACGGATTCCATGATGGCCAATACGTTTTCTTTAATTTTAGTGCTGGTGACCTTGGTCACCGGCCTGGTTTGGGCGTTAGATAAATACCGCTGGGCGCCGCGTCGCCGCCAGGCTGCAGGCAAAGCACTGAAGGTCGCACAGACTGATTTGGATGCCGAACAAGTCGCGAAAGTGATGCCACAACCGAGTTGGGTTGAGAATATGGCGTCTATCTTCCCGGTGATTGCAGTGGTATTGGTGTTGCGTTCATTTATCTATGAGCCTTTCCAAATTCCATCTGGCTCCATGATGCCAACCTTACTGGTGGGTGATTTTATTTTGGTCGAAAAGTTTGCCTATGGGCTGCGTGATCCGGCCTTTCATACTGAACTGGTCGAAACCGGCAAACCTGAGCGCGGTGACATTGTGGTGTTTAAATATCCGCCGCAGCCGAATATTGACTATATCAAGCGTATGGTGGGGCTACCCGGCGATACCATTGTGTATGAAGATAAGCGCTTGTGTATTCAGCCTAAAGGCGAAGCGCAGTGCCAGCCTGTCGCGATGGATCACATCCAACCCAGTGACTTTGCGCAAGGTGGCGTAAACCTCGTACAAGCACAGGAGCAGCTGGGCGAACAAGCGCATCAGATCCTTGTCCATCCTAATAAGCGCGATCGCGTCAGTGCTTACCAGCCACGCCCTGGCGTCAACCGTTGGGTGGTGCCGGAAGGGCATTATTTTATGATGGGTGACAACCGTGATAACAGTGCGGATAGCCGCTTCTGGGGCTTTGTGCCTGAGCGCAACTTAGTAGGCAAAGCGGTGGCTATTTGGGTCAGCTTCGAATTCGAGCGCAACAGTGACAGCTGGCTACCATCGTGGATCCCAACAGGGATACGCTTTAACCGTATTGGTGGAATTGATTAATTCTGGACTATGATGACAAAACTAACAGATAAATTGCAGCGTGAGATCGGCTATCAGTTCAGCAGTACAGCATTGCTTGAACTGGCGTTGACGCATCGTAGTGCCAATGGCACGCATAATGAGCGTCTCGAATTTTTGGGGGACTCGATTCTTAGCTTCGTGATTGCCGAGGATCTTTATCATCGCTTTCCGAATGTGGATGAAGGGATATGAGTCGGATGCGCGCGACCTTGGTACGCGGTAATACACTGGCCGAAATTGGGCGAGAGTTTTCTCTGGGCGAAGTAATGCGCCTTGGCCCAGGAGAACTTAAAAGTGGCGGTTTTCGCCGCGATTCGATTTTGGCTGACGGCGTAGAAGCATTGATTGGCGCTATCTTTTTAGACAGTGATATTAACCGGGTGCGAGACATTATCTTGCAATGGTATCAGCAGCGACTTGAAACCATTGAGCCGGGTGTCAGCCAAAAAGATCCCAAAACTCGCCTCCAAGAGCATTTGCAGGGTAAACGTAAACCCTTACCGTCTTATACGGTCATGAAAGTAAAGGGTGAAGCACATAACCAAGAGTTTACGGTAGAGTGCCAGATATCAGGACTGGAGCGTTCTGTGATTGGAAAAGGCAGTAGTCGTCGCAAGGCAGAGCAAGCGGCTGCAGAACTCGCATTACAGAAGTTGACATAATGACTGACACACAGCGCTGCGGCTTTATTGCCATTGTTGGCCGCCCGAACGTAGGAAAATCAACCTTGCTCAACCGCTTGGTAGGGCAAAAGTTGTCTATTACCTCGCGTAAACCCCAAACCACGCGTCACCGAATTATGGGCGTCGATACCCGTGATAACTACCAGGCGGTGTATGTTGATACGCCTGGGCTACACATTGAAGAAAAGCGCGCGATCAATCGCCTCATGAACCGAGCTGCCAATAGCTCGCTGACCGACGTTGAATTGGTGTTATTCCTCGTTGATGGCACCCACTGGACCAATGATGATGAAATGGTGCTGAATAAGCTAGCGCGTTCAGAGTTGCCGACGGTTTTACTGGTCAATAAAGTGGATAACGTCAAAGAGAAGACGGAGCTGTTTCCGCATCTACAAACGCTGTCGGAGAAGATGCCGTTTGTCGACGTGATCCCTGTTTCAGCAAAAACCGGAACCAACATTGATGTAGTGGAGCAGCGTGTCCGTGATGCGTTGCCTGAGTCTGAATTCTACTTCCCTGAAGAATATGTGACTGACCGCTCTCAGCGTTTTATGGCCTCAGA
>NZ_AQOD01000135.1 GCF_000513715.1 Salinivibrio socompensis S35 | reverse complement strand
AACTTTGCCTGCCTGCGACACATGGCTTCAAACATGGTGCGGGCTGAGCCGACCAAGATCAGCTTGGTGGCCAAACAGAAGCGCTGTCTCATGAATCCCAGCTTCTTAGAGAAGGTTTTAGCCGCAGGCATACCGGCAATGGTTGAAAAATGAACACTCATGCGCTCGCCCTGAGTCTCTCATTAAGTCTCGCTCACCGCGTTTGATACCCGCTTCTTTTGCCAAGCTCTCCCATTTCGACACGGCTTGGGCGACTTGATGATAAATCTTGTCAGCTGTTTTCACATCAAGTTGAAAGTACTCCGCCACCTCAAACACAAGGTCAATATCTAAAGCATTATCTTTGTCGTCAATATTTAAGTGCAGCCCGTGGGCATGTTGTGTTGAATTGATGTCGTAGGCGGGTGACAGTCGCCAACCTGTCGTGTCAAAAATAAAGCCATGATTACGTAGGTGATCGTCACTATTGGCAACCATGATATTAAACAGCATACGTCTCCAAAGCTGTGCCAAGTCCGCCCGCGTATTAGAACCATTCTGGATAAGAAATTCCGCTAACTCTAAGTAGCTCGCTCCATCATCATTGCCATCGAAATATTCAAGCTGTGTCATTGCTGACGTAAATTGCAATCTCCTGCCGTCATCGGTACGATCAAATCGCTTAGTCAGAAAAATATGGTGGTCTGAACCAATGGCCTGCACTTTACATTCAGCCATATTGATCCCAGAGTCTAAGGCCATTTGGTACACCAAGTATTCCCACAGGCCAATATCATAATCGTCATACCGACTTGGAAACTTTGCCAGCCATAAAGTACCATCGACATCTCTTACAGAAGCTTTCGGCCTAGCTCCGCCCAACGATGACCCTGGCGAGATAAGCATATTCAACCATTTGAGGTAGTCAGGATTATCAAAGTCGGGTTTGTCCTCGATGCCTTGCGCTGCACATTCTAGCTCCGCGAGTGAAGTCATAGCTGGAGCCGCCAGATCGTCATTGTCGTCATTGTCGTCAAGAAAATTGCCACCATGCTCGGTGCAAAACCTTAAAGCGCCCATTCTAAAAGAGTCATGAACACCGAGGAGATAGTCGGTTTCGTATAATGTGTTCGCTCTACGTCCCTCAATGCGAGCTATAACAGCCTCTCGACGTTGCATCAGCAAGCGCCCCCATCGATCAGGGCAAGAATCCAAGAATATCTTGAAGTTTTTATCATCTTCAGCGTGCTGCTCGCCACTATATAAATGAAGGCAAGGGTCGATTTGAGAAGCATACTTAGATTTAAGCCAGGTCTTGTCATAGCAAAAGCTGAAATGCTCTTTACCACGGATTCGCGATGCTCTCAGTGTCCCAATAAACAAGGGCGGCTCAGTTTCAATCCAATCGGCGTAGACAAAGATTTCCATTCGTTTGATGCCCTATCGTCTCGTTTTCAACAACTCGATATCTTGCAGTTTCCTACCAAGTTCATCATCGAGCGCGACTTTACCTAGATCGTCTAACAAACCTAGTACGGCGAGCACATTAACATAATGGCCTAACGACACTGTCGGATCGCCTTTTGTGATTTTTCGTAGCGTTGGTTTCGAGATCCCTGTGCGCTGATGCATTCTATCTTGACTGATCCCTCGACGTTTCATCGCCAATAAGATGTTTTCACCCAATTGATGCAATATTTTCATCTGCCGCGGGAACACGGTGGCACCGCGCTTGGGCGGCGATTCCTTATCACACTTCACCATAATGAAATTAAAACTCGATAAAAACTCAATATATGAAAATATAGTTTCACATTAAAAAGAAATCAAAGACAATCTGCTAAGACTCGATTTTGTCAAAGACAACATGACGGACTGCCATAAAATGCGACTATAAATTATTTTTAAGGAGATATATGAAAACATAGTTTCACTTTTAGTGCCAGGCATGTATGACGAAAACTGATTCCTCACGGGACTGGGTCGTCGCTAACGCAGCTTTATCGCTCAACAAATCATGCCATGTGGGCATAGTTTAAATAAAAAAAAGTCACTTTATTCATTCTCTGCCAAGCGTAAACTATGAGCCATCTCACAAATTCTTGGCACGCTTTCGATGCAATTGATTAAAAACGCCTTCCTTACCTTACTACAAGTCTTTGTCTTAGCAGGCATTTGGTTCTTGTCTGATTGGTTGGTCACAACCTTTGCTATTCCACTACCGGCTAACCTCACCGGTATGTTGCTGTTGTTAGGCGCATTAATGTTGAAAATTGTCCGTGCCGATTGGTTGCGTCGCGGGGCAGCGTGGCTGTTAGCCGAGATGTTGCTGTTTTTTGTGCCGGCGGTGGTGGCGGTGGTTAACTATCAAGATTTATTGCTGCAAGAAGGCGGTAAAATCATGGTTGTACTGATTTTAAGTACCGCGATGGTGATTGCTTCAACCGCTTGGGTGGTCGATAAGGTGTACCGTTTTGAGATCAAAATGGCGCGCCGCCGCAGCAACCACCACACGCACCATCCTGATTTAAAACCGGAGTGCTAAGCCATGATGTCTGCTTTACCTACTTGGCTTCACGCCTCGTTACTAAGCGTTACCTGCTTTTTAATGACCCTTGGCTTTTATTACATGAGCAAATGGCTGTATCGACGTCATCCTTCAATTCTGGTAATGCCATTGTTGCTCGCGCCCTTGCTGATTGTCGCGGTGGTGGTCGGGTTTAATATCCCGTATCAAGATTACATGGCGCAATCGTACTGGTTACTATGGCTGCTGGGCCCAGCGACCGTGGCGTTTGCGATCCCTGTGTATGATAACCGCGCGTTGATCCGTCGCCATTGGTTGTCACTGTCTATTGGTGTAACTGTATCGGTACTGGTCGCGATTACCAGTACCGTCGTATTAGCGCGGGTGTTTGAGCTGTCTGAACTGCTGCAACGCAGTTTGGCGATGCGCTCAATCACCACCCCTTTTGCCGTGGAAGCCACTAAAGCGATTGGCGGGCAAAGCGATCTCACCGCCCTGTTTGTGGTTCTCACTGGGGTGATTGGGATGGCGATTGGTGAGAGCATTCTAACCGTGATTGCGATTCGCTCACGGTTAGGACGCGGGGCCAGTTTGGGTGCATCGGCGCACGGGGCCGGCACAGCGAAAGCGTATCAAATTGGTCACGAAGAAGGGGTGGTCGCCAGTGTGGTAATGATGATCGCCGGTATGGTCACTGTGCTGCTTGCGCCTGTGTTAGGCCAGTTGCTTTGGTAAGTGATCGCTGAGTGCTTTTCTACGCTATGTTATGGGTAATGATAGAAAAGTGAATGGAAAGATGAAAGTTTCTGCGTCGTGCGTCGGTCTTTCTCATCACACACCCTAATAATGAGGCGATGATGAAACAGCTTAAGTCGATCTGGCTAGTGATAGCGTTTACAGCATTCAGCTTGCTATCTATGGCAAGTTATGCGGCAGTAAAAGACACCGCCACTACCTCACAAGGCGACCAAAAGGCCACCCTTGCTGGTGGCTGCTTTTGGTGTACCGAGGCCGACCTTGAAAAGCTTGATGGCGTGATCGATGTGGTGTCTGGCTACTCAGGCGGCGAGCTTGAAAACCCCACTTATAAAGAAGTGTCGTCCGGTACCAGCGGTCATATTGAGGTGATTGATGTCACTTACGATCCTAATGTAGTGAGCTACGAGCAAGTACTCGATCAGTTCTTCCGGCATATTGATCCCACCGATGACCAAGCTCGTTCGTTGACCGCGGCCCGCAATATCGTCCCGCCATTTTTTATCGCTCTGACACGCAAAAACAAATTGCGGCCAATTTTATGGCGGAGATTGAAGCGCTAGGCGTGTTTAAAAAGCCGCTTAAAACCGAGCTAATCCCATTCGAAGTGTTTTGGCCGGCTGAAAGCTATCATCAGGATTACTACAAAAATCATAGCATTCGTTACAGCTATTACCGCTACGCATCCGGCCGAGACCAATATCTGGATGAGATATTTGGTGACGATCGTAAAGACAACCCAGTGACCTTACGTGAGATGATTGATGCGCAAAAAGCGGACGAGATGACATCGAGTGCGAGCGATGTGTCTTACTCGCGTCCCTCGGATGAAAAAATCCGCGCGATGTTGTCAGATATTGAGTACGAAGTGACTCAAGAAGACGGCACAGAACCCGCGTTCCGCAACCCATATTGGGACAACAAGCAAGCCGGGATTTATGTGGATATTGTCTCGGGTGAGCCGCTTTTCTCATCTACCCATAAATACAAATCCGGCACCGGCTGGCCAAGCTTTACCCAGCCAATCGATAAGCTGTTTGTTATCACCAAGCCGGATAACTCGCTGTTTTTCAGTCGCACCGAGGTACGCAGTAAGGTGGCGGATTCGCATCTCGGTCATGTATTTGAAGATGGCCCCGCCCCCACCGGCTTGCGCTATTGCATGAACTCAGCAGCGATGCGCTTTGTGCCCGTCGATAAAATGGCCGATGCCGGCTATGAGGATTACCTCTATCTGTTTGAGAACCAGTAAAATTAACGCTAACACGGACAACGCCCCAGCGAAATCTCACTGGGGCGTTTTTTATCTGTGGATGATTAGAAGATCATTTAGCCGGTTTTTGTTCGGGCGGTATTTGGCCGTATTTTTCAAAAATGGCACTGACGTCACCTGATGCGACCATCTGGTTAATGGTACTCTCTAACTCAGGGAAGTAACTTGCAACCGGTGACTTTTTCGGGATGCTGATATAGCGTCCGTTATAAAAACGGTCGACAAAGTTGGCTGGGTAAACGCACTCACTACAGTAAACTTATCAATATCGTGACTCGAAGATGTCACCGCCACATCAATACGTCCGTTCTCCAGCACTTTAATGATTTGTTCCGTATCGTTATAATAGCGGCGCTTGAGATCGTCGGTATTGTTAAACAAATCGGAGTAGAAACTATCACGCAGTGCGCCAATCCGATACTGCTTTAATTCTTCAAAGTTATTGATCTGCTGATTAATATTTGGACCAATGATATAAAACACTTCGCGGATGCTGTAGCCATAAGGGACAGCATTCAGAAAGACTTCACGTTCGTTGTTCATCGAGTGTCGCGGAATAATGTCCACTTCCCCCACTTCGGCAACATTGATCGTTCTTGCCCATGGCACGGTTGACCAGTCGACGCTATGGCCCATTTTATTAATGGCAACGGTAATTATTTCGGCGACTGGGCCTCACAACCGGTTTCGGTGGGGATCAACTCGGGCGTGCGATCACGGCAATGTGCTCTAAAGGTGTCGGCCGTTGCCGGTACCGCAACTAGCATGAATGCCAATAGTAAGTGTTTCATTCTCCATCCTCTCTGTGATTCGTACCCAGTAAGCATAGCGAGCCCTTTGCAAGTACGCCTGTTTTTTTAATTAGCCATCACTACAAACACAAAGATGACCCCTGTCAGTGTTTGCGGTAGAGTCCTTTTATCTCAGGCATATCACATCAATAGGGGCATTGGATGCACACCATATTAATCACCGGCTTTGAACCGTTCGGCGGCGAGAGTGACAACCCGTCTTGGCAAGTGGCAAAAGCATTAGAAGGCTGGCAGCCCAATGAGGAATGCATCGTCAAAGCCGTGCGCCTGCCCTGCACCTTCGACGATAGCTTACCCACCTTACAAAGCGCGTTGGAATCGCTCAGTCCGGTGATGGTGATCGCCCTTGGCCAAGCCGGTGGTCGCGCTGAGATAAGCTTGGAGAAGGTAGCGATTAATTATCAAGACGCGCCTATTCCCGACAACGCCGGTAAGCAGCCACATGGCACGCCGGTAGTGCCATCTGGCCCAATGCCTATTTCTCTACCTTGCCCCTCAACCGTTTAGTCACCGCGTTAAATGAAGCCCATCATCCCGCCGGTATTTCTTATACCGCTGGCACCTTTGTCTGTAACCACGTGTTTTATGGATTGATGCATGCGCTGGCTCATCATACCGAGGTACGCGCCGGGTTTATTCATATTCCCTACAGCCCAGCGCAAGCGTGTAAACACCGCGCCCCGAGCATGCCGATTGGCGATGTGGTGGCGGCGATGAAGATAGCCATTGAGTTGAGTGTATTGGATGACGATGTCACCAGCGTGTGTGAAGGCATGTTGCATTAGCATGCTGGGCCTTCAAACGCCTCGTGAATAACAAGATGGAGCGCATTCCTCACTCCTTGGGATTAGTTTCACGCACGATTGCGCTTAAGCATACTATATTGAGCCGCGGCCTCAAGCCTTGCCAACCACAAGCGGCGATCGTGCCATAAACGCTTAGAGTCAGCAACTGAAACAGCTGTTCAGTTGTCGGCAGTTCAACTAGGTGTGCCGATAACGGTGTATGCACCTCGGCCTCAATACGATCGGGGTGATCACAAAGCTGGTTGCAAAGCGACACGGGCGCAACAATATGTTGACAATCGGCATCAATCAACAAGCAAGCCTGCGCCAGCATCACCGTTTGTTTGGTATCGCCTGCGCCCACTCCTGCCTCCGCGCCTACTCCCGTGCTTGCACCCGCGCCTAAACGCAGAATTTTCTGAGCGGTTCCCACCACTTTTTTGCCCGCAATATTGAGGTTATAGTCGCCATCACAATACGAGCCGGGCGTATCGCCCACCGTGGTTGCAATGCCTAACTGATGGAAAAAAGACTGTAAAATGGTGCAAAAATACTGGTAAGCGGTCTGGATATGATACGGCGTATTAGCCGGCCACACCGTCAGGTAAGACACGTTAATCACCCCTGCAGTTGCGGCACCGGGGCACCGCCTGTGCGCCGGCTCTGCACTTGCCAACCTAACGCTGCTAATGCGCGGAGTAATTCAGGGGTTTGTGGCCATTTTTGTCCCGCCGGCAGCACCAAGGTTTGCGCATCTGGCTGCCAAAGCAGTAATGCCTCGTTGAGTTCACCCTGTTCTATCCGCCGGATCAGTACCTGTTCTTTATCGAAGGCAGACGCCACCGACAGCGAGGGATAACGCAGAATCGTTTTTTGAGTCGCCATTAATACACTCGCTGTCGTTATGTTCCTATTCTTCGGCCATTAACCAAACAAACGCTGCCAAATACTAGGATTACGCTTGTCATGGTACTCTTCACGCAAGGCATCAATTTGGCGCATGCCTTGTTTTGCTTGGTCGAGATCGCCTTCGCTCAGTGCCGTATCAATCTTATCCAAGGTCACCGCCAGTTTATCGAACCCTTCCATAAAGGTATCGACTTTTTCTGGTGGGTAGCTACCGGCTTGAGCTTTCGCGACCAGAGTTTCTAATTTCGCAACCGGCGCTTGCATGGCCTCAACGCTTTGCGCACTCGCCGCTTCTTTGAAGGTCATTTTTATTTCTTTCATGATCGGCTTAAGCTCAGAGGCCGAGACGTTCAGCGACAACAGCACCGCCACCGCACTAGTGAGTATGACTTTCTTCATTTTTGCTCCATGTAATTGTTTTTTATTAATAATAATACGCCATTATCTTACTCACTTCTCACGGTCTTGCCCAGCGAAGAAGCGTAAACCAATGTAAAGCACTTACACATTTCACATCCTGATGGTATGATTAATTGTAAATGATAATGATTTTAAGTTAGATAATATGAAACAGCCAAACTATCACCTCACTCGCGTTATCGATACTCAAACCGTCACACCCAATATGCAACGCTTAACCTTACAAAGCGACGCCTTCGCGGACTTCCCTGCGGAGTGTGAAGGCGGCTATATCAAGTTGCTGTTTGATAAAGTGGGAAGCACAGATCTGAGCGGATTAGCAGAAGGCGAGCGCCCCGTAATGCGCACCTACACCATTCGCCGCTTTATGCCTGATCAGCAACAAATTGAAGTGGATATGGTCCGCCACCAAATCGAGCAAACCAACTGTGGCTTTGCCGCGCGCTGGGCACTGAATGCCCAAGTAGTTGATACTATTAACATTGCCGGCCCTGGGACCATTGCGCCAATTAATCAAGACGCAGATTGGTTCTTTATGGCGGCCGATATGACCGCGTTGCCGGCACTATCAGCCAAGATCAAAACCTTGCCTCGCGATGCCAAAGGCTATGCGGTGGTCCAGCTCGATATTGCAGAGGATGCATCAACCACTCGACGCCCCCGCGGGCATGGAGATTATATGGCTGACCACCCCTACGTTGGCCGAGACGGTAAAGGCACAGCCTTGGTTTGCTGGGCAAGTGTCTGTGTGGTGTGCCTGTGAGTTTGAGAGCATGCGCGCACTGCGCCAGTACTTCCGCAACGATCGTGATGTTGAGCGTGAGTTTATCTACATCAGCAGCTATTGGAAAAATGGCGTGACCGAAGAAGGCCACAAAGTGATCAAGCGTGAAGATGCGGAGAGACAATGTTAAATCGAGACCCTCACTTTTAACTAAGGTCTTGTAAAAGAATGGTAAAACACGCTACTTGTTCATTTTAGGCGTACTATCGTCATTTTTATCTTGATATAAAAATGCTTTAGGTGGCTTACCAACCAAAGACGTTACCATATAAGAAAACGCACTATGAGTCGCATAGCCCAGCTCTTGGGCTATGATACCCGTTGGCACTCTCACCGCCGCCATATCGATAGCCTTCGACAAAAGAGCTTGATGTTTCCACTGCCTAAACGTCATTTGTAATTCCTGTCTAAATAGCCTCGCAACCGTGCTCTCACTTGCACCTACTTGACCCACGAGGGCAGACAGTGTTGTCGTTTGTAATGGTGACTGAATAAATAAGTCACATAAATGTCGCAACCGTTTATCTTCTGGCATAGGTAGGCCAAGAGCGACTTTTTTAGCTTGCCTCACTTCTGAGCTTATGAGTGTGCACATTGCACTGTATGTCTGCTCTCCGATCTTTTCGGTCGTCTGAGTTGCAATACGCCTGACTAATTCACTGAGCAAAGTACTGACCTGAAAACAGCGACAGACTCCCCCACTCTTTACGCCATGTTTCGCCGTGAAAGTAACAATTAGTTTGGAACATATAGACCGAGAATATTTCTGCCTTTTCAAGTAGTGAAGAGTCATGGGCAACACCAGGGGGGATCCAGACTGCATGTTGCGGCGGCACCAAGTACGCAACCTGCGGGGTTTTGACCTGCACGACGCCGGTATCAGAGAACACCATTTGTCCCCAGGGATGGTGATGGAGCTCGACGTCCGCCCGCTCAACGACCTGTTTGGCGATAGCCCGGATCGGCGTTTGTTCGTTCAAACCCAGATGCGTCATGGGCTCCATGGACGGATCATGGCGGATTGACTGATTCTCGATACTTTTTGCCATATATACGAAATTCACCCAGTTCCATTCCTAGTATAAATAGTAACTCGAGAATATAGACATGGCGAGTCATCGAGCTCCGATCATGCAAGCAAAATACACTTTTCTATTATAAACAATTATATGAGTGAGACATGAGTCAGTTATCTATTTCAACTTCAGCGAACAAGGCGTGCCCAGGGCGATACAGCACAACGACTGATGGCAATGGAGGCTTAACACTGAGGAATCCCCTGATGATTTAGATAAAAATCATCAATTTAAGGTAGATGCACACCTTGTCATATGATCAAATGGTTTCACCAAAAATCAATAATCAGACAACAAGATGTGCGAACTCAATATCTTACATGACTCTCTCTACCAATTCTGTCCTGAACTGCATTTAAA
>NZ_AQOD01000134.1 GCF_000513715.1 Salinivibrio socompensis S35 | reverse complement strand
GTCGACTTCGCCACCAAACGTTTTAATGGTCGCAAAACGCTAGAAGACCTGGATGGCGTGTTATGAAGGCATGGCGGATGCGTTTAAGGGCGTGGTGATGCTATTGGTCGCCGCCGGCGTGTTTGCACAAGGTTTGATGTCGATTGGTGCGATTGACAACTTACTCGGCCTAGCAGAAAGCGCAGGGGCCGGTGGCATTGCATTGATGATGCTTCTTACTTTACTCACTGTTGCCGCTGCGGTGGCTACGGGCTCTGGTAATGCGCCTTTCTATGCCTTTGTTGAACTCGCACCGTCATTGGCCGCGAAGATGGGTCTTAATCCGGCCTTTTTGATTATCCCTATGCTGCAAGCGTCTAACCTTGGTCGTACGATTTCACCGGTATCTGGGGTGATCGTGGCTACCTCTGGGATGGCAAAACTCAGCCCATTTGAAGTGGTGAAACGCACCTCGGTGCCTGTATTATGTGGGTTAATCACCGTGATTATTGGCACACTTGTGCTGGTGCCGATGATGGCGTAATGTTGCGAGTCAGAATAAGCACGTGCCTATGCGCGTGGGCTTTGTTGATCGTCGCGCACGTTAGATGAAGATCGCTTTGGATACATAGCTCTGGATACATAGCTCTGGAGACATAGCTTTGGAAGAAAACAATATGACTGCCCCTACCAAAATCACCTTTTCTCCACCTTAACGCCGATGGTGGCCACAGGCGTAAAAACCATCACGATTCGCGATGAGTCAGAGAGCCACTATCAACCCGGCACACGGGTGTCGGTCCATCAGCTTGATACCGATCATTACGTTTGTGATGTGGTGATCGACAGCGTTGCCCCGCTAGCCTTCGATGATATTAATGCCCGTCATGCTGAACAAGAGGGGATGTCGCTTACCGAGCTAAAGGCGCTACTTTTGCAAATCTACCCAGAACGTCCCCCGTTGTTTGTGATTGATTTTCATCTGGCGTAAACGCGCTAACTTACTGAGCTATGCGCCTGATTACATCGCGTCTACTTACAGCGCTTCATAAAAAAGCGCCCGGTAAAACGGACGCTTGGTGAGTCAGTAGGTCGATGGGGTTTAGGCCGCCGAATACCGCTTTGCCATATTATTTGCGGCTAACATGGCGTGATAGACATCTTCTTCGCTGACTGTCATTGGCATATTGCCCATGGTGTCACCGTCTGCACAAGCGATGCGCGCAACTTGACGCCACTCTTCTTCAATAAAGGTTTTTAGTCCCATTTGCTCGAGCGTGAGTGGCAAACCCGCTGTTTTGATAATTCTAACCACATTATCAATTTCTTCTTTAGGGGCATTTTCCAGCACCAATTGCGTCAGCAAGCCAAAGACGACTTTTTCACCGTGTTGGGCATGGTGCAAATCGGCCACCGCGGTCATCCCATTATTCACCGCGTGCGCGGCGGCAAGACCGCCAGCTTCTGCGCCCACACCGCTAAGATAAATCGTTGCTTCGATCATCTGCTCAAGTGCTGGTGTGCTCACTTTGCTGGCTAATGCGTCCATGGCGGCATCAATGTTTTCGCTGAGTAACTCATAGCAAAGCTGAGCGAGGCCTAGGCCAGTGCGTGATGGGCGCTTTTGAACCAAGTTAACACCGTCGGCACGATAACAGGCGCGTGCTTCGAAATAGGTTGCTAACGCATCGCCTACGCCCGCGGCAAAGAAGCGTGCTGGCGCATTGGCAATAATACCTGTATCGGCAATCACCGCGTCCGGGTTTTGTGGCAAGAATAAGTAGCGGTCAAACTCACCGTCAGGTTTGTAGATCACCGACAAGGCGGTGCAAGGAGCATCGGTTGAGGCGATGGTGGGATATAAAATAACCGGCACTTTTCGCTCGTACGCGACGGCTTTGGCGCAATCTAGGGTTTTCCCTCCACCAATACCGACAATAACATTGGCTTTTTGTTGGTCTGCGATGCCAAGGTTACGGTCGATTTCTTGCTGGGTACATTCGTATTGAAATTTCTCGACATGAGCCGCTAAGCCTTCTGCGCGCTCAATGGCTGGAAGCGATGTTTGATTCACCTGATCGAGAAAGAACTCATCGCAAATAATGTACGCGTTAGAACCAAAGTCTTGAATGCTTTCTGGCAATTGTGCCAGTAGGCCGGTTCCGATGATGAATTTTTTCGGAGACGTTACCGTGCGAGGGGTCGTTGCCATAATGAGCTCCATTGTTATCGTAAAGTTTCTTTATACTAAGAGATGTATAAGCTTACGCAGGTTTGTGGAATAAGTATTTGATCTGAATCGAATATTTATAATCTGCTAAGCTATATGTTTTACCCAATACGTTATCTATCAAGCAAATACCGGATCCATGCTGCCGGCTTCGCGTGGGGCCATCAGCTTAAAGTTATCGCTGTAGTCGACAGGAATGGCGATGACAGCGGGGCCTTGGGTATCCATGGCCTGTTTCAGTTGGGTGACTAAATCTTCTTGTCGTGTGACCGCAAAGCCTTTTGCACCAAAGGATTCGGCATAGGCTTTAAAATCAATCGGACCAAACTTCACACCTGAGTAGCGCTGGTATTTTTTGATTTCTTGCATTTCTACCATGTTATAGGCGTTATCGACCCAGATGATGTGCAGCAAGTTACACTTAAGGCGTACTGCCGTTTCAAGCTCCATGCTCGATTGCATAAACCCGCCGTCACCGGACACGGATACCACTTTGCGGTCGGGATTGAGCAAGCTAGCGCCAATTCCCCACGGTAAGGCAACGCCCATGGTTTGTTGGCCGTTAGACACTAATAGCTGCCGAGAGCGAAAACAGTTGAGATAGCGCGCAATCCAGATATGGAAACTCCCCATATCAAGACACAGAGTTGTGTCTGGGGTGATCACATCTTGCATTGCCTTGATTAAGTGCAGTGGGTGCATGGCAAAATCTTGATGTGAACGATTGTATGCCCGAATAGCTTGGCGCTGGTGGGCCACTTCTTCAAGCAGATCCACCGTTGAGGCGGGCATCGACCATTGATGATCGAGCTGCTCAGTGAGCGCATTGAGCGTCGGATCTATCTGACCCACTAATTCAACGCTAGGGCGGTAATAATGCTCGATTTCTGCGGGGGCTACATCGATATGGACAATGTCTGTGTGTTGGGTGTTCCAAAGCTCAGGGTCATATTCAATGGGACCAAAGCCGATAGTGACAATCAGATCAGCGTTAGCCAACAAGAGATCGCCTGGCTGATTATTAAATAAGCCGACACGGCCAGCAAAGCGTTGATAGTAGCATAATATCAACAGTACCAGCGGTTGGTAAGTCCCGATGACGGGAAGCTGGGTGCGATTGAGTAGGGCGCGAATAGCAGCGGCATTTTCAGGGCGGCTGGCTTGAAGGCCAAGTAAAAATACCGGATTACGCGCGGCTTTGATTTTATTGGCCGCTTCGCGGATAGAACGCGTGTCGGCGACGCCTAACGGCGCAGGGAATGAAGGCGCGAGTATGCCACTTTCTACAGGCTGGTTAAGAATGTCCATGGGTAGGCTGACAAACGCAGCCCCCGGACGACCGCTTTCCGCTGCACGAAAGGCGTTGGCAAGTATTTCAGAGGTGGCTGAACCGGCTTGCACTTCGGCACTGTATTTGGTCACCGAGTTGAAAATGCTGACGGTATCTAAGCTTTGGTGGGTTTGTTTTTGTTGGTCGGCCCGTTTCACCGCACCACCTAAAGCGACCACCGGATCGCCTTCGGAATTAGCGGTAGCCAGTCCGGTAACCAGGTTCGTACAGCCAGGGCCGGATGTAGCCATGGTAACGCCTGCTTTACCGGTTAAGCGGCCAATGACGCCGGCCATAAACGCGCCATTCGCCTCATGGCGAACCGGGATCATTTTAATGTTGGTGTCTTCAATGGCATCGAAAAGACGATCGATTTTTGCGCCGGGTATACCAAAAATATAATCGACACCTTGGCGTTCTAAGTGGGTTGCGACCAGTTGTGCGCCTGTGTCCCAATGCGTTGTTGTTGTCATGTTGGGCTCCTCGTGAGGTTAACTCCCTGTGGGAGGTGATATTATTTTTCTGCTTGTTCGATAGCGGCGTGAATGTTCTCTGACGTTAAGTTAGCGCCCAAAAAGTCTGCATTGGTGGGGAGATCAATGGCTAATTTGGTCACGCGGCCAATCTGCAACGTCCCGCATGCCAGCTCGTAATCTTGGACATGGCCGCCGCCTTGGCGTGTGTCAGTAATAAAATGCTCGTGGTAACCGGCGACATTAATGCCTTGGGTATATTGCGGGCTGCGAAATCCAGCCATTACGCCATTGACGTGATCAAAACGAAATTCTGGCTGTGCGGCGATAGCTCTAGCATCGGTTTGTATGGGGGTGTTTGTTTTGGCACGGTGCGGGTGCGTACATGCTCAAAAGCCCCATCAATGCGGACGGCACAGAAAATATTGTCGCTCGGTACCAAGGTATCGATGACATTGTGCAGCTCTTGGCGCGACATGGGGTGATCAAACTGTTGTGTTATTTCAGGTTTGAAAAAGGTCATCACGGCGAACGGTGTTTTTTGCTCAGGGTCTGCGTGCCTTGCCGAGCCGTCGCTGCGTAGTTGAAAAATCGTCTTGTCAAAGGCGATGAGTTCACCATCCAATTGGTTAAAGGTCCCTAAGCCAAAGTCGCCATGTTCGAGCAGATCGGCCATGGTGGTATCGCCTTCATACACGCCATCAATCAAGGCACTCATCAATGAGGTTTGATAGATCTCACCTTCTCCCGTTTGTTGGTGATGCTTGAGATAGGCGGCGGCGACATGTTCTGCGCAGTGGCAGGTTTGGGTGCTCATAAAGCGTCCTTATAAACCGAAGTCAGTTAGGTTAAAACCGAATCTTGATGATGGGAGCTCGAAGAGGTAGACGCCAATACAAATAACGTTGGCTTTGATATCGAAAAGATATGGCACAGAGAAAACGTGTTAAGATACTGAATCCAAACAGATGATAATGCGCAGCATTAAGGCATGACGATGGAGTTTAGGTATTTACGGTATTTCGTCACCGTGGCCGAGTGCCAGCATTTTACGCGCGCGGCTGAGAAACTGGGTATTGCTCAGCCGCCACTGAGTCAACAAATTAAGAAGCTAGAGCAAGAGATTGGTGTGCCATTATTAGAGCGTTTGCCGCGCGGCGTGTCGTTGACACCGGCAGGGGCGGTGCTTTATCAGGATGCAGTGAAAATTCTCAGCCAGTTAGATCACGCCGTGCAGCGGACCAAGCAGGTCGCCCGTGGGGAGCGTAACCAAATACGCCTTGGTTTTGCCAGCTCGACGGTGGTCAGTCAACAGGTATTAGAGTTGGTGCGAGGCTTGCAGGAACACCACCCTGATGTCGACTTTCAGCCAGTTGAGCAGCCTATGCCATCGCTCGTGGAAACGCTCCGACAACAAGAAGTGGATTTGGCTTTCTTACGTTTGCCTTGTTATGCCAGTGAACATGTTGCGCATACTGCTTTATTTGATGATCCCTTCAAACTGGTTGTGCCTGCCGATCATCCCCTTGCTACTTATCAAAGCGTGACGTTGTCACAACTAGGCAAGGATCCGATCATTCTCTTTCCTCGAGATATCGGTCCTGGACTTCACGATGCGCTGTCTGATGCATTAAAAAGCGCAGGGCTCACACCGTCGTCTGCATCGCTTGCACCACAACTTCATTCTGCGACTGCAATGGTATCGGCCGGATTTGGCGTGGCTTTGGTTCCCGCTTCGCTAACGACCCAGCTGAGTGATCACGTCTCTGTGGTGTCGCTTTTACAGATGCCTTTGAGCAGCCAAGTGGTGCTGGCATGGCAACGTACCAATACCGCACACGTTGTACGCCGCTGTATTACAACGGCACGAGAATGGGCGAATGGTCAGTAAACCATCGAGACCACCCTCGTATCAACGCTAATGCGCGGCTTGTTGTAAAAACTCGAGCTGCATGCGCTCTTGCTCGGACATTTGGTAGGGGGTATCCGACAATTGGTCGATCTCAAAGGTGCCCAATGAATAGGTGTCGTTAGGCTTATGCCAAATTGGGCGCGCTCACCAGGGTAGCCTGACATGCGCTCGAGAACGATGTTTTTCAACTGCCATTGCTCATCGAAGCCACGTAACGCTTGCTTAAATGCTTTTAATTCAACGGTATGTTCACCCTCAGGGAGTTGCTTTTTGGTGGTGAGAAACGCGACGGGTTCGTTGTCTTTGGTGAACAAATTGGCGCGAACGCGATAGATACCAGCCTTATCGACATCAAGTTGTAAGGGGATAATCATATCGGCATCACGACCAAAAACGGGTTTCACTGCAAGTAACTGAGCAACGGGCTGATACAGCTAAAATCGGCAGTAAGCACATCATTTCCAGTCTCAAAGTCTAGGGTCGCCTTAAGGCGTAACTCCATCGGCCAGTCGTCTTCTGGTTCAATCTGCCACGTGTCTCCCGATACGGTCTTTGTCTCAATGACTTGGTTGGTTCTGACATCAATAATCTCTAAGACGGTTTGATTAACAGGCAAAGAAGCAACCAGTGATGCTTGTATTGGCTCGGGATAAAAGTAGCGATATTGACTCAATTTGAGCGCTGCTTTATATGTGCCATCAAGGATGGGAACCGGTGTGCTGATGTGTCGATTCCAGTGTAAATAAGGACTCTGTGGCGAGGTGATCGGTACCGAATAAGGCGGGTGTTGGATTTTTTCCGCATAATCCGATGCAATGTAACGAAGCGAACTTTCCGTGCTAGCTGGGATCGTATCTGGTTCAGCAGGGCGGGTGTGTTGTACGAACGTCGTGGCTGATTCTTCGCCTGATTTTTTGTTGAGTGAGGGGGCACTTTGGGCACGGTTACTTGGTTTCAGCGTCGTGTTGTCAGACGAGCCAGCAGAAATCGACTCCGGTGTATCAAGCCACAAATAGGCCGTTATTCCCATCGAGCCTATCAGTGTTACTGCTAAGAGTAATCTAGTCATTGCAACCCCAAATCAACGTGTAACCAATAAGTTATCACGAGCGAGGAAAGGTAAGAAATCCGACAAGCTGCACAATCATTACAAAGTGCAGCTTTGTTGATTCCATCACGGAACGCTCGGCTTATTGCGGGAGAGCAAACACGAGTTCTGATAAGGTGTCACGATCTGAATCCCGGACGTATCGGTATTTGTTGCCAAACCAGCCATCTTTATCTACGGTTTCAACCGAGATACGTGACCGATCGCCAAGCTCAAGCTCAGGATCGGTGGCGGTAACTTTGCCTTTATATGCTGACTTGAAAATCGTGAGATGGCTGTATTTATGTCCCATGAGCAACGGGTAGTGCATGGGCATAAAACGTCGTGCGCCCTTGTTAACGTATCCAAGTTTGCCATCAAATTCGATCGCGGTAGAGCAGCTATCAAATGCATCCGCGTCGGCCGCACCACAAGCGGAATGCGCGGCAACCACACCATCATCACTGCCTGGGATAAAGGGAGACGTTGCGCCGAAAAAGTCAGATCCATTACCGACAAAGCGAATTCGTGGAACACGATTATCTGGCCACATCGACAGTTGACGTGCATTGGCAACTTTCAAATCATTCAGGACCCCAATGTTCTGTTTGTTCGGTAATTGTCCCAACCAAAGCGATACTGCTTTCTTCATTGCGTGATTAAGCCAGCCGCCACCTTGGGCCACATTAACAGCAATGTCTGCCATTTCGACACCACCACCGGCACCAGCAAAATCAAAAGTGGCGACAATATTGAGCGGCTCAAGACCCGCGTTGATTAGCCAATTTTCTTGATTATCTAACAGGTAGCGTGCCACCAAATCGCCGGTAGAATGTGTGACTAAAAGACAGCCGGACAAACAGGTCTCTTGCTCTGAAAGGGTTTTTAGCGCAGGCCAAAGATAATCTGAGGCGATTTTCCCTTCAATGCGCTCATTGGCCGGCCAATCGATACGTGCATCGGCGTACTGCAGCCAGTAATCTTGCCAATAGTTAGCGCCATCTTGCGCGACCTGCTCGTGATCGGGGCGGCTTTGCAGTTGATCAGGCTGAAAGCCGTGAATCAGTACCACCTTATAGGGGCCGACCGCCGCGAAAGTCGAAGCGGAAAACACGGCTGCTAGCATGAGTAATGCGCGATAGATCTGTTTCATTGTCATAGCCAACCTTTTGAGTAAACACTCAGTATTATATAGCGCATTATACAATAAGTGCCACAGTGATAATTTTCTCATTAATCAGTAATTTGACATTATTGAAAAAATTTTGTCTGATTTATTTGTCTGTTTTGTATAGATAATGGGCTCTTTTTGAGCTGTTCATTATCGTTTCTATCCATTCAATCGCTTATTTCTATTGTGGTTATTATTTTTTCTATTAATAGATTAGATCTCACTTTTATGTAAAATGTGATCTTGTTTCTAATTAAAACGTTTACTATCGCAATGAATTATTGAGTTTTTTATAATCAAAAGAAAAAGCTTATGATTTATTTCGACGCCGTAGCTAGGAAGCTCCATCAACACCACAAATCCACCCGACTTGGCTTCCGCGAAGCCTTGGTGCTGGAATGCCTGTTGTTGCATGCCCCGCAGACTGTGTGTAAGCAAACTTTAATTTGTTACGCATGGGGCAATGAATACATTGGTCAAACATCGTTAGCCAAATCGATCAGTGCGCTAAGACGAAGCTTAATGGCGATCAGTGCGGACCCGACTTTGGTGGTTACCGTGCCTAAGCAAGGCTATCGCATTGTCGAGGGTATGGTAGAAGCCAAGACTGTCAGCGAGGCGCGGCCGATCGTAGAGCAAACCAAAGTTCCACCAGTAACGACTAACTCAGTAACAGATATCTCCACTGCTGAGTCGAGGCATGACACTGACAATCAGGCACTATTGAGTAAACCTATACGCCAGTGTGTTGTGATGGCATTGATGTTACTAGCATGTGTGGCGAGCAGCGTGTTTGTGGTGGGAAAAATCAATGGCTGGCGTTGGAGTGATTTGGTTCAGCGAGGCGGGCTGACACAGAAACGTGTCGGTAGCCTTTATGTTTTCTATCCTCAAGATACACGGCTTGATTTTCCCATGGAGCAATTCTTAACCCACAGTCAGTGTGATTGTCTCGTCTACCTAGAAAAAAAGCATAAGTATGCCACGATTCACTTTGTCTCAAGAAAGACGAATCGCAGTGTGCTTATCCGATATTCGTCTTTCAATATCGAGCATGCCACTCATGAAATTGAGCAATTTCTTGCTGGGGAATAAAAATAGAGTATTCACTTTATTTTTATGAGACTTGTCGAGTAGGATTTGTAACGTCTTATTATTTCGACTCCCTACCATAGAAACCCATGCTTAAATAATAGAGCGTTAACTCTAATTGGGCTTGTTTAGCTATTTTCGTATAAATTTTATTCCTGAATAAATATCACGTTTTACGTTATGAGAATAAATGTGAACTCAACTTAACGTAATGAAATATAGAGGGAATTTAAATCATCGTTTTTCATTTTGTTTTTGTTATTGGCTATGAAAGAGTCAAAAGAGTCAGTTTTCGAATGGCCGACAAGGCGCTCGCTAATAAGCTAGCTAATAACAATTAACAAAAGGAAGACGTCAAATGGCGACAATCTTACGTACAACAACCTTGACTCTCTCGACCATCGCAGTGCTCGTCAGTGCGGGGGTTGCACAGGCGAGAGTCTATCCTGACCAAATTGTGCTCGATACCTTAGGCGATGACCAATGCCGAGCCAACTATCGGCCATTAACGGCAGACGAGGCGAGTACCACCGCCACTTTTGATGGATCGCATGGGGAAATGGCAAATCGCTGGACTCGAAGGCGATTGGGCGATCATGGGCAGCGGCTATAACGGTGAAATCAAACACTACGGCCAAACGAAAGATACATGGTGTTATCCTCTCAATGATGAGGGGGAAATTCCGGATTACGCGGCTCAAAGCGTACCGGAAGGCACAGAGCTCGATGTCCAATATTCACTGGTCAACAACCGCAGTGAATTTGTCAAACCGCTGAGTTATCTCGCGTATTACCTTGGTTATGCGTGGGTAGGTGGCAACCACAGTGATTATGTCGGTGAAGACATGAACGTTTGGCGTTCCGGCGACCAATGGTTCATTCGCGGTAACAATGATGGAGGGTGTGATGGATATCGATGTGACGAGAAAACGACTATCAAGGTCGATAATTTTGCTTATACCTAAATGACAGTGACTTCTGGCATGGTGATGTGGTTGAGTCTGACAAACAACTCGTCAAAACCATTTCTGCTGTCGCTCGAAACAACCTCGACGAGCCCCAACAAGTGGTCGTTGACCTCAAAGTCGATGAGGCCACCAATTGGTCGAAAACCAACACCTATGGATTTGCGCAAAAAGTACAAACAGAAAACGAATTTAAGTGGCCATTGGTAGGCAAAACCAAGCTCACTATCTCATTTGAGGCGAATCAAAGCTTTGCTAATAGCAATGGTGGCTCGAGCAGTGAGCAGGTGACGTTACAAGCGCGTCCATTTGTTCCGGCGAACTCCGAGATCCCTATTCGCGTCGAGCTCTATCGGTCGAGCATCTCTTATCCGTATCGCTTTGGCGCCGATATTAGTTATGACGTGACCTTTGACGGCTTCTTGCGTTGGAGCGGTAACGCGTGGCACTCGCATCCTGAAAATCGTCCCACTTCACGACATACCTTTACCATGGGACGTAGCAGCCAGCCAGAGCACGATATTGCTTACCAGTGGCATCACCGTTACATTCCTGGCGAAGTGAAATGGTGGGACTGGAGCTGGGCGGTTGAAAAATATGGCCTAGAAAGCATGCAGTGGGCAACAGGGAAGAGCTTGCGTCCGTTCTATTCCTATGTATCAGGTGACTTTTCTGCAGAATCCCAGTATGCAGGTACCATTGAGCTTGGCCAAGCGAAGCCGATTGGTAAAGCGGCCTCCTCTCGCGTTAAGCGCTCTATTTCGCCAATGACCACGACTGGCGAAGCAAATGGGGTGGAATTGATTTCTAACTTTGACCCCGATGAACTCGCGAGCCTCGGTTTCGACAATGCCGAATTGACCATCAAACCTATGAAGTAAGCAGGGCGAGCAAGCTGTCAGTAAAAAGGTCGCTCCCAAAGGTGCGGCCTTAATTTATTAGCCAGATTAATTTGTCTGTCCATTGCCATTAAGTGTCTTTAGGAAACGTGCAGGGGTGCCGCCGTAAAGACTGTCAGGTGGCACGTCGTGTTTAACCACTGCATTGGCGGCTATTACGCTGCGTGCCCCGATGGTGACGCTTGACAGATCACTACATTTCCGCCAATCCACACATCGTCTTCGACTACAATGGGTTTACACCATGTCTCCCATGTGCGGCGGCTTCGATAATCGAGAGAGTGCGTCGGGGTGTAAAACTGCGTATTGGGACCAATCAGCACATGGCTGCCAATTGTGATCGGGGCGCCATCGAGCATGGTGACATTGATGTTGATTAAGGTGTTGCTGCCAACCCGAATGGTCTCGCCAAATTCACAATAGAACGGTGGTTGTATCACCGAACCTTCGCCGATGGTGCTTAATAGCTCGCGAAGTAGTTGCTTTCTTGTCGCCGCATCGACGCTTTGATTGAAGGCTAATAAGGTTCGTGTGGCATGGTCTCGTCTGATATCAATGGATCCATCGCTGTCATCAAACATAAGTCCTTGGCACATCTTTTCCCATTCGGTCATTGTTATCTCCTTATCAACCCCAAAACGACGGATGTTGCAGCTCTAAGTGACGTATTATCTCTGTATGTGGAAAAACGAAAACAGAAATTATCCATCTGTTTTTTTCCTCTTTCTATTTGTGTGATGGCAAAAAAAAGCGCCACCTGGGGTAGCGCTTGATAATATTGACGTTGCTTAGTTGCTTAGTTGCTTAGTGCTTAGTGCTTAGCGCTTAGCGAAAGTAAACACGCACATCGGTTTGGCTTCGGCTTCCATCGCCCGCGAGCAGCAAGTGTAGACGTTGCTGGTCACGTAAATCGACTTCGATGTACTGGTTGCTCCCTGGCACGTCAGAGGCGGCTTGATTTTGCGCTTGTGTTGGCCAGTAATCTTCAGCCGCAAATATGCTTAGATCTCCCGCGTCACCGTCGGCCATCACCCAGACTTGCGCCTTGGTCGCACCCGCAGGGACATCGGCGTAGAGGTAACGGCGTTGGTAGACGTTTACACTGTTGGGGCTGGCGACATTGAGCTGCGTCGGGCGTAAATCATCCGTGCCTGCCGGTTTTTCTGGCTCTGGCGTAGGTTCTGGTTCGACTTGTCCTTTCGCTGTAACGTTGACGGTTACATCACTAAAGTCACCGCGCCCTGTGACACTCAAGGTATACCGACCTGGCTCGACATCGTTAAGCGTCACGGTTTCATGACTGGTTTGATTCCACTCTGTGGCGTCAAAGTCATAATAATGCGCCTGGCGATCTTTGGCGACGTAAAGATCCGCATTGCCTTGGCCCGCAATACTAAAGGTGAGCGCAGTGGCGGCACGGTTAAGGTCGATCTGATAGAGGTGTTCACTGTATGCCTGCCCGCTAATAGTAACGGTTTGTCCGAGAGAAAGGGTGGTGACGTCTGGGTGCTCAGGCTCAGGCTCAGGTTGTGGTTCAGGATCAGGACGAGGCGGCTCACCCCCACCAGTGCTGTCTAAGGTTGTCAGCCATTGCGCGAACGCGTGATCGTATTGATTACCATAGTTTTTCACCAAATTCGCCCACTGCTCGAACTTTCCGGTACGTCCAGCTTCAAGCAAGCTGTTGACGGCTTCTGGGTGCTTCTCAAAGAGGAAGCGGACGGCTAAATAACCCCAACGATACACACGATTGACATCATGTTGGTAGGTGGTGGCAAACACGTCGCTGAGTGAGTAGCCGCCTTCTTTGCCAAGCGCACGGCGTCGTTATAATCGTCACCATGCGCCATGTACTCGGCAAAACCCTCAAGCCACCACACGGTATGACCATGACGAAGCACGTCATTAAAATCGCCGTACATATTAAAGCGACCATCAAGATAGTGAACGTACTCGTGCTCGAGATTCCAAATGGAAAGCGACTGGCCATCGTCATTGCGATAGGCAATAAAGCGTGCTTGGTTGTCAGGAGCCGCTGGGTTGCCCTCTAAATATTGGCCTCCGTTATCGGTTGAGTTGCCAAACAAGAACGATGAATAGGTTTTATAATCCGTAGGGTTATCAAACACCACCACTTCAACGCTGTCGTTTAGATCATCAGCGACAGCTTGATACCCTGAGTTAACCGTTTGATGAAAAGCCCCCTCTTTTTGGTGTAGGCTTTCACAGGCTTGTTGCGATTGCGCTTGTGTCATACTTTGTGAGCGAATGATCGCGGGGCCGTCACATTGGTGGCGGTAAGGAACGATGTTGGCTTCCAACGTCGCTTTTGCATCAGAAAGGCCTAACTCAGCCATTTTGTCGGGGGCAAACGCGTCGACCATTTCAACCATGCCAACCCATACCGCGTCGTTTTTACCGCCCAGCGGGAAACGTGGTAGCAGGTCGCGATAATGGGTAATCACACGATCTTGCACACTGGTTTGTGGGGCGATTAATAAGCGACCCATTTCACGGATTGTATTCGACACTAATAAAGCACCGTGGTCGCTCTCTGATAATTGAGGATTATCAATGACAAATTGGTAGAGACGATCGATCAAGGAGAGATCGGCGGCTAACACATCGTAAAAATCTTGACGTGATTGGTGGCCGGCATGGCGCGGAAAATGTTGTTGAGCGCATCTGCGTAACGGCGTTCGGATAAGCGATCTCGCTTGAGGTTCTCAAGCAGTTGAATTTGTAAGTCCAAGGTCTGCGGTAAGCGTTTAATGCTATCTGCCATTAGCGTCAGACCGTGTAAGGCATCGGTCTGAGCGCTCCCTTTTTCTGTGGCATAAGGTGAGTTTAGAAAGGCATTAATCGCCTCAGCAAGGCGGTCGTCTAGTGCATCAGAAAAGTCGGGAGTCGCTTTATCAGCGTAAAAACGAACATAGTAGGCCGCTCGCACATACTCGGCTAAATTAGCAATTTGGCGTGCTTGGGCTTCCTCGCCCTGATAATGGGCTACGGTTTGCGACAAGCGTTGCGCCACTTTGCTGACAAAGGCTTCTTGATAGATGCTGCTATAACGAATAGAGGTGGTGTCGTACCAGCTGGTAAAGCAACTTCGCTCAGCACTCATGATTGTTTGTATAGGCGTATTGCTCGCCGCTAAATCGGCAACCTCGCATGACTCGCTCGCCCATGCACTGGTGCTACTTAGCGCAGCGAGCGCGATAAGTGCCGAAAGAGGCTTGGGGCGGGAAGGAAAGACATAAGACATTTCAAGCTCCTCGTTTAATTTGGTCGGAGCTTTTATAACGATTTTCTAGATAGTTTGGGGCAATAAAGCCCAAATCTTAGGGCTTAGTTCCACTTTGTTTTGCTTATCAGTTACTTATTCACCATTACGTCTCTTTTTCACGCAAATGCAACTTGGCAATCCGTTTGGTCACGGTAAACACGCGCTTCAGCGATTCGGTCCACTCCATTTCAATACTAAACAGCTGAAGACGATTAGGATGATGCTCGACCAAACGTTCTGCCTGATGAGCCAGGACTTTATCTAACAGTGCGTTCAGGGCACGTTTGGTATTGAGTACTTGCTTAGCCCGTTTACTATCGCCACGTCGAACCGCATTAACGCTATCGAGTAAAGCATGCGTCACCTTATCTTGGATTTCATCAAGCGTCGATTGCATTTCATGGCTGATTTTAATGTCCGCATGAAGTGACTTATCCATGATGGGGACGAGGGTGTCCTCGATGAGATCCGCGATACTTTCCAGTTGATCGGTCACACTGATTAACATGATTTGGCGATCACTTTGCGCTTGGGAAAGTGGCTCTTTACGCAGTTGACCAAGGTAGAACAGAATATGCTCATGCAGTATGTCCACTTGCTGCTCTAAGTTATCTATTTTTTCCAGTGCTGCCACTGCCGTGTCTTGCTCTTGTTGCGTCGCCAGTTTGGAGGTGAGAGGCGGTAGGGTATTCATCATGTTACAGACTCTGCGACCGACACGGCCTATTTCAAGCTGTGCTTGATCCATGGCAATGTCTGGTGTGATCAGTAGTTCTTTGGATAAATACTTGGGCAACGCTTTGAGCGCTTCTACAGAGAGCTTATGGGGTTTTTTAACAATGAGTTTTTTCACGATCCAGATAAATTGGTTAATAAATGGAAGCAACGTAATGGTTTTAAGCACACTAAACAAAGTGTATGCGTTAGCAAGTTGCCGAGGCAGTTCGGCTTGTTGTCTTTCTACCCCGGTTAATTCAGGGTAAATTGGAGACAGGGCGATGCTCCATTGGCTGAGTAAATGAATCATGGGGAGCCAGAACAAAACCCCTGTAATATTAAAAAGCGTATGAATGAGCGCCGCTTGCTTTGCTTCAGCAGACTTACCGATAGCGGCGAGTAATGCAGTGATACACGTTCCAATATTTGCTCCCATAACCAGAGCGATCCCGCCATCTAAACTGACTAATCCTTGGCTTGCCAACACAATGACAACGCCCGCTGTTGCCGATGAAGACTGAACGAGCGCAGTAAAAATCGCCGAAATAGCAATCGCAAATAATGGATGGTTAATTTTAGTCATTGCATTAACGAAAGGGGTGTAAGTTCTTAAGGGAGACATGGCATCACCCATAATGTTCATGCCTAAGAATACAAGCCCTAAGCCAAATAGCATTTTTCCTGTTTGTTTTAATCTTGGGGAAAGTTGTAAAAACTGAAGCAAAAAACCAACAGCAATAAGTACAAATGCTGTGTTAGTCATCTTAAATGCGATAATTTGAGCCGTAATGGTTGTACCTACACTGGTACCCATGATGACGCCAGCCGCTTGTGTAAGTGACATTATCCCCGCAGAAATAAAGCCAATGACTAACACAGTCGTCACTGATGAAGATTGAATCACGGTCGTCACACCAGCACCGGTTAAAGCCCCCGTTACTCGATTCGATGTTAATTTGGCCAATACCGTTCTTAATTTTTCACCCGCAATACTTTTTAGCGCATTAGATAATGTATCGATACCATATAAAAAAAGGGCAAGCCCCCCGAGTAGCCCCATGAGCATGGTTGGGTAATGAATCGACGATGTATTGACCTCAGCGGCCCAGACAAGGTGGGAGCGAGGAGTAATAGCGGCGTGAGGCGACGCCAGTGCCAAACTGTTGAGAAAGGAGTTATTCGCATCAATTGTATCCATGTGTCTTGATTTTTACTAATAATCATTAACATAGATGTAGATACACAGTAATGCGAATGTCATAAAAACGTGTCTGGAAGAATCGCGAGCGGATCACAGTCCTGGGGTAATATCTCACTGAGAAGGAAATAATAAAGCGGCCGGTATTGCGCCGACCGCGATGAGAGTTAGCCTTGGCAGCGTCCTTGATAGTGCCAGACCCATTGATTGGAAAAGGGATCAATGCCCCAGTTGTCCTGTGCTGCTAGGAAGAAGTGTCCTTGAGACTGAACCTGTACGCCGGCTGAGTAATAATTGTAGTTACCCCAGGTTGGCATATTGGCACAGCGGTTTTTTTCTACACCGCGATCATCCACTCGTGCCAGGACATTCGTTGTGTAGTGACGGTTACTGGTGACTGTGACATAAATATCTTGGCCTTGAACTTGGCTAAAGCCACAATACTCTTCGTTACCTGAACGAGTTGAACGACAATCATGATCATTCGCGCTGGCCGGGCGACCGACAGCCGCATACAAATCCACATCCCCTTGACCGTGATACGTTTGTAGCCAAACGGTGCCACGAGGGGCGTTTTGGACCACAAACTGCTTGGCGCTGCCCGCTGTGCCTTGAATTTGCACTGGCTGATCTAAGGTGAGCGGTTTTAGTTGCGGTTCAGGCTCTGGATCGGGTGTCGGTGTGCCGCCGCCATCACTTTGGCAATTTTGCATCTCAATACCGACTTCCGCGAAGGCCTGACTGACCGCGCCCGCTGAATAATTGAGAGCTTTAGCTGCTTCGCACACACCATTCGCGCCTTGTTGGAAGCTCGAGTTAGGTTGCCAATATAGTTGGTTAGCGGTAGCAAAGGCGCGGAATGCCTTTTTGATATTCCACTGTTCACTGGTGGCCAAATGGTAAAAGGCTTTGTTGTAAATCCCTGAGCTTAAGTGAACATCAATGCCTTGATAGTAGCGATCAACGTGACCAATGGAGCGTCCGTCTTTGCTGGGATCAATGAAATAACGCATCGCCTCGCTATGCTTCATCACATCTTCACCCATTTTCCAGTTAAAGTCGCCGAATACATACTGGCCTAGCGCCGCTGCAGCGATATCTGAAAAGGCTTCATTCATGCCTCCCGACATACCGCGATATTCGAGTCCTGAATTTTGTTCAGTAAAACCGTGGCTTACCTCATGCGCAATCACATCCCAAGTAGTTAACGGATACATGCTGCGGTTGCCGTCACCAAAGGTCATCTGACGACCATCCCAAAACGCATTACCGTAGCCTTGACCATAGTGCACACGCATCGTGAGTTTCTGGCGAATAGGACGCACACCTAGCCAATCTTGATACATGTTGAAAACTTGCTGACCAAAGTACTGCGCATCATTCATCGGCGCGTAGGCGCCATTGACTTGGCGATAGGTATTTTGGGGGCAAGTAAACTGGTGAACCTGTCCACCCCATTCACGGTTGTTCATATTAACGGTTTTGACGTCAGGGCTGTCCATTTGGCAGCGACTATTCACCTGGAATCCACCGAGCCGCGTGTTGGGGCCAAAGTTAAATCGGCCACTTTTCTGGTTCCCCCCTGGACCACTCGCGTCTAGATGGGCAATACCTTCCCAGCTATCCAGAATATCGCCAGATTTTGCATCGACGATTTTAATTGGACGTGACGGATGGCCGTTATCGCTGGCCAAATAGTCAACTTTATACACCAAGCGCGCGGTTTGCTGATCATTGAGCCAAATCAATAGCTGCGTATTCGCATCTGGCTGCTGAAATTGGCGCGTATGTTGGCTAGATCCACCTTGAGCAATGGCAATGGCTTGTTGTTGATTAAGCATAGGGAGTGTGCTGCCAATATCAGACGCAATGTCTGTCACCACCTCGCCTTTTACATCCGGTGCAAAACGGCGTGCCGATGTGTTTTCAACCACCGAGTAACCATAAACAGGGATGCCGTGATGAAGCTGTTGTTTACGAACCAAAGATTGTTCACCAATGCTGAGGCGCGATTGCTCTTGGTAACCTAAGGCTGAGCCATTCATCATGGCACTGTGAGATTGAGCAGGTGTAAGCGCCTGACTCAAATCAATGCTGGCAGCATCAACAATATTGGCTGCATAAGCAGGCAACGCAAGTGGAATAAATAAGGCAAGTAGCGTTTTACGCATAATATCCTCGTTAAACATGAAAGATCTTGGTTACTATCCATAGCCATTGCTAGAGTAAAATGTGATTGGTGTCATAGTGTCGATCTGGTTCAAAATATGTCTAGAAAAATGGAACATGGATTCCATTTTTATTTTGTTTTTGTGCCGACCCTAGGTAAAGCGATGAAGACTGAGGAGTGATGCTATGTATCGCCGAGGGTGGCAGAGTTTGATAGTGATGAGTTGCTTATGGATCGTCTCGGCCCATGCGAGTGAGCGGGCGTGGCAATCGCCCGACTATATCCTTGACGCTTTTTACCGAATTGCATTTAAAAGTGAATATATTGAAGGAGAGCAGAGTATCCGAAAATGGCAAGCACCGATTCGATATCATATTGCTCATCCCATCAGTGACAGTGAACTGCACGATAATTTAGTGGCTTACCACCTGAGTCATTTGCAATCGATCACCGGGATAGTATTCATCCCAACCGATAAACCAGAACGTGCCAATTTATCGATCGTATTTACCAATCACGCACGTTTTTTAGACGATGCCCGCAAACAGTTTGCGACTGACAATGTCTCGCCATTAAACGATGCGACATGTGCCGCGAACTTTAAGGTCGATAGGAACGGAGTGATTCGTTATGCCGCGGTGGTGATCCCTGTCGATTTAGCGCGCTCAAAAGGGAAGTTGGTGACTTGCGTGGTGGAAGAGCTGACGCAGGTAATGGGTTTACCCAATGACGATGACCGAGTTTATCCATCTATTTTTAACGATCAGAGCCCGCAGCAGTTACTCACTGGACTCGATAGCCTACTTTTGCAGCTGTTGTACCTTGATGCCGTCAAACCCGGTCAAGATTGGCAAACGACCCAAGCAATTATTCGGCCAGTGCTTGCTGAGTGGGCGCAAGATGGCACTATCGACAACGCCCATCAAGCGGTGAAAACAGGAAAATTATATCCGCTACTCGGTTGGTAGTTTGGATTAAGCTCCGACCATTTTTGATGACTGGTTTGCTCGATAACACAAATTGTTTAAAGTGATTTAGACATTTTGCCAACTTAGACGACACTGAAAGAGTGAATGGATAATGTCATAACGATTTGGGAGGCGACATGGAGTCGATCACAGTCAAAGATTATATGAACAAGCGACCGGTTACATTCTCGCAGGACATGCCGCTGTCGAGTGCGCTCGAAAAGTTACTTCGCAGCCAACAAACGGGGGGGCCGGTCATTGATGCCAACAAGCGTTTGGTCGGTTTTATCTCTGAACAAGATATGTTGCAACAACTACTACGAGACAGTTATCACTGCCAAGATTCACATTCTGTGTCAGATTGTATGACTCCCAACGCGCTAGCGGTAGCGTCTGAAGACAGTATTATTAAATTGGCCGAAATGATGGCGCCGACGAAACCTAAGCTTTATCCGGTGGTTGATGAGGGTAAATTAGTGGGGATCATCACGCGGCGTGACGTATTGCGCGCCATTGGTATGCAGATGGGCGAATGTTTAACGCATCCTGTGTGATGATAAGACGGCCTGCACCTTACTGAATCGTCAGTAAGGTGCTTGGGTTCAGCGCGCCTTAGCTCACCCAACGTATACCTTCCTCTCCAGATCTCATGATCTCGCTTTTCGCTACTTTTCCCTTTTTATTATCTTCGCTTTTACGGTTGCAGTTGTTAAACGCTGAGGAATCCCCTGATGATTTAGATAAAAATCATCAATTTAAGGTAGATGCACACCTTGTCATATGATCAAATGGTTTCACCAAAAATCAATAATCAGACAACAAGATGTGCGAACTCAATATCTTACATGACTCTCTCTACCAATTCTGTCCTGAACTGC
>NZ_AQOD01000133.1 GCF_000513715.1 Salinivibrio socompensis S35 | reverse complement strand
TGCTGGGCAAAGATGAAGGTGGCCGTCATACGCCGTTCTTCAAAGGCTATCGTCCACAGTTCTACTTCCGTACCACTGACGTAACCGGTACGATCGAGCTGCCAGAAGGCGTTGAAATGGTAATGCCTGGTGACAACATCAAAATGGTTGTTACCCTGATCGCACCAATCGCGATGGATGAAGGTCTACGTTTTGCTATCCGTGAAGGTGGCCGTACTGTAGGCGCTGGTGTTGTTGCCAACATCATTGAATAATGATTTGACGAAACACTAGTAAAAAGGGCATCATTTGATGCCCTTTTTCTGCGTTTGACACTCATATTGGCGTCTTTTTCGCCAGCAGTGGTTAGCAAACGCAGAGTTTAGTGATCTTATCGCTCTCTATCGAGCGGATATGCTCACCACGTGCCTTGCCAATACCTAGTGTATTCGGTTCAAAGGCACTGCCGTCTATGTAGACTTGTTACAGGTAGAATGTATGAAAGCGAACGCTGAGACCCAATCCGGTTCGATGGACATCCTCAAGTGGGGTGTTGTTTTTGTCCTATTGGCCGCAGCCGTGATAGGGAATAGCCTGTACAGTGATGTGTCTGTGGTAGTGCGAGCTGCTGCTGTAGTGGTATTGGTTGCCGCTGCTGGCGGTGTGGCCGCACTCACGATGAAAGGAAAAGCTGCGATCACGTTTGCACGCGAATCGCGTATGGAAGTGCGTAAAGTGATCTGGCCTACGCGTCAAGAGACTTTGCAAACCTCTCTCATCGTTCTGGCTGTTACTGTTGTTATGGCGCTCATATTGTGGGGCGTTGACGGAATCATGGTCCGTCTAGTCCGCCTAATCACTGGCGTGTGAGGTAAAAGTACATGAGCGAAGCTCCCAAAAAACGTTGGTATGTAGTGCAGGCTTTCTCTGGTTTTGAAAGTCGTGTAGCGCAATCATTGCGCGAACATATCAAGATGCACGAAATGGAAAATCACTTTGGTGAAGTCTTGGTGCCAACCGAAGAAGTGGTTGAAATGCGCCAAGGTCAACGTCGTAAAAGTGAACGTAAATTCTTCCCAGGTTATGTGCTCGTCCAAATGGTGATGAACGATGAATCTTGGCACTTGGTACGCGGCGTACCACGTGTAATGGGTTTCATCGGCGGTACCTCTGATCGCCCAGCTCCGATTTCTGATAAAGAAGCGGACTCTATCCTCAATCGTCTTGAAAAAGCGAGTGAGTCTCCAGTTCATAAAACTGTGTTTGAAGCGGGCGAAGTGGTGCGTGTTACCGAAGGGCCATTTGCAGACTTTAATGGCGTAGTTGAACAAGTCGACTACGACAAAAACCGGATTAAAGTCTCGGTATCTATTTTCGGTCGGGCAACCCCCGTTGAACTAGAGTTTGGTCAGGTTGAAAAAAGCTGATCAAAAAAGCACCGCTAACGGTTGGCAAGGGCGCGAAATTTGACTATAATTTCGCGCCCTTTTGTTAAACGGGAAGTTTATCGAAAGATAAACGTTAGTACCCAAAATAAGGTAATTGAATAATGGCTAAGAAAGTACAAGCTTACATCAAGCTGCAAGTTGCAGCGGGTGCAGCTAATCCATCGCCACCAGTTGGTCCTGCTCTAGGTCAACATGGTGTGAACATCATGGAGTTCTGTAAAGCGTTTAACGCGAAGACTGAATCTATCGAGAAAGGTCTACCTACTCCTGTTGTTATCACTGTATACAGTGACCGTTCTTTCACCTTCGTCACCAAGACACCGCCAGCGGCAATTCTGCTTAAGAAAGCAGCAGGTGTGAAGTCTGGTTCAGGTCGTCCGAACACTGAAAAAGTGGGTACTGTTACTGACGCTCAGATCCAAGAGATCGCAGAAACCAAAGCGGCAGATATGACGGGTGCGGACGTCGAAGCGATGAAACGCTCCATTGCGGGTACTGCCCGTTCAATGGGCCTGAACGTAGAGGGTTAAGACAATGGCTAAAATGACTAAGCGCATGCGCGTAATCCGCGAGAAAGTTGATGTGACCAAAGAGTACGACATCAACGAAGCTGTTGCTCTACTGAAGGAACTGGCAACTGCAAAGTTCGTTGAAAGTGTTGATGTTTCTGTCAACCTTGGCATCGATGCACGTAAATCAGACCAAAACGTTCGAGGCGCCACTGTGCTGCCAAACGGTACTGGCCGTGATATCCGTGTTGCAGTGTTCACCCAAGGTGCCAATGCAGACGCTGCGAAAGAAGCGGGTGCAGATATCGTGGGTATGGAAGATCTTGCTGAGCAAGTGAAGAAAGGCGAAATGAACTTTGACGTTGTCGTTGCTTCACCAGACGCGATGCGCGTTGTGGGTCAGCTAGGTACGATCCTAGGTCCACGTGGCCTAATGCCAAACCCGAAAGTAGGTACAGTAACCCCTAACGTTGCTGAAGCGGTTAAGAACGCTAAAGCAGGTCAGGTTCGTTATCGTAACGACAAGAACGGCATCGTTCATACTACTATCGGTAAAGTAGACTTTGACGCTGACAGCCTGAAAGAGAACCTTGAAGCGCTGTTGGTTGCATTGAAGAAGGCGAAGCAACTTCAGCGAAAGGCACTTTCATCAAGAAAGTTAGCCTGTCGACCACAATGGGTGCTGGTGTTTCATTAGACCAGAACTCTTTGGAAGCGAGCGTTAACTGATTGCGACAAGCGAGTGAGTAGTTTATACTCTCCTGCTTGGTAATTTTATGGCTGAGTTTGCTTCGGCAAACTTCGTCCAAGACCGTAGGCGTTCATAGCGGACTTAATATTTCCTACGTAGACGGTGCCAGAACATGATAGATTTTCGTCTTTCTTGGATCTGCACCGTAAAAGCTCTCTCTACGCTATGTGGGGAGTGGTGTTAAATAATCCAGGAGCAAATCCAAATGGCTTTAAACCTTCAAGACAAAAAAGCAATTGTTGCTGAAGTCAACGAAGCTGCCAGTGGTGCCCTGTCTGCAGTAGTTGCTGATTCTCGCGGTGTAACCGTGGATGCGATGACTTCTCTACGTAAACAAGCGCGTGAAGCGGGCGTTTTCATGAAAGTTGTTCGTAATACACTGGCTCGCCGTGCAGTTGAAGGCACAGACTACGAGTGTCTGAAAGACACTTTTGTTGGCCCAACTCTGATTGCGTTTTCTAACGAGCACCCAGGTGCTGCTGCGCGTCTTTTTAAAGACTTCGCAAAAGAAAACAACGAGTTTGAGGTTAAATCAGCTGCATTCGAAGGCGTGATCACTGACCCAGAGGTATTGGCGACACTGCCAACGTACGACGAAGCAATTGCACGCCTAATGATGGGCTTGAAAGAAGCGTCTGCCGGCAAGCTGGTTCGTACTATCGCCGCTGTTCGCGACCAAAAAGAAGCGGCTTAATTGCCCATTTAATTTGGTTGCCTAACCCTTTTATTGTTGACTTTAAAGAGAATTGTTATGTCTATCACTAACGAGCAAATCCTAGACGCAGTTGCAGATATGTCTGTAATGCAAGTTGTTGAGCTTATCGAAGCTATGGAAGAAAAATTCGGCGTATCAGCAGCAGCAGCTGTTGTTGCTGGCGGTGCGGCTGAAGGCGCAGCGGCTGAAGAGCAAACCGAATTTGACGTTATCCTAACTGAAGCTGGTGCGAACAAAGTATCAGTTATCAAAGCGGTACGTGGCGCAACCGGTCTAGGCCTGAAAGAAGCGAAAGCGCTTGTTGACGGCGCGCCTGCACCTCTGAAAGAAGGTGTTGAGAAAGAAGAAGCTGACGCACTGAAAGCGCAGCTAGAAGAAGCTGGTGCTTCTGTTGAAGTTAAGTAATTTATACTTAATTTCTTAGCCTGAAAGGGCATTGGCTGGTGGCTAAAAAGCCACCGGCCTTTTTGCGCTGTAGGGCAGTAGTGAAATTTCCACCCCGTTTTATCACTGCTGACCATGCAAAAAAGATCAAAGCAAGTGCTTTGATTTTCCTACACTAAACGGTGGTTGTTTAGTCACTGTCCTTTGTATCGGACAGTTTGGGTCACTTATCAGCGAGCTGAGGAACCCTATGGTTTACTCTTATACCGAGAAAAAGCGTATCCGTAAGGATTTTGGTAAGCGTCCTCAAGTTCTGGACGTGCCATACTTGCTGTCGATCCAGCTTGAATCTTTTAAGAACTTTATCGAGCAGGATCCAGAAGGGCAATACGGTCTTGAAGCTGCCTTTCGCTCTGTTTTTCCAATTCAGAGCTACAACGGCAATTCCGAGCTGCAATACGTTAGCTATCGTCTCGGTGAGCCAGTTTTCGATGTCAAAGAATGCCAAATTCGTGGCGTAACCTATTCGGCCCCACTGCGCGTGAAACTGCGCATGGTGATGTTTGATAAGGATGCTCCGGCTGGTACCGTAAAAGACATCAAAGAACAAGAAGTCTATATGGGCGAAATTCCGCTCATGACTGAAAATGGTACCTTTGTCATCAATGGTACTGAGAGGGTTATCGTATCCCAGTTGCACCGTAGTCCGGGCGTCTTTTTCGACAGCGATAAGGGTAAAACCCATTCCTCAGGAAAAGTGCTATATAATGCACGCGTGATCCCATACCGTGGTTCATGGTTGGATTTCGAATTTGATCCTAAGGATATCGTATACGTTCGTATCGATCGTCGTCGTAAGCTGCCAGCTTCCATTATTCTGCGTGCGCTGGAGTACACAACTGAAGAGATCTTGGCTCTGTTCTTCGAAAAAGTGGTTTTCGAAGTTAAGGGCAAATCTCTTGTGATGGAGTTGGTACCTGATCGTCTACGTGGCGAAACGGCAAATTTTGACATCGAAGCCAATGGTAATGTTTACGTTGAGCAAGGTCGTCGAATTACCGCGCGTCATATCCGTCAGTTGACGAAAGATAACGTTGATCACATCGAAGTGCCGGTGGAGTATATTGCGGGCAAAATATCTGCACGTGAATATATCAACCAGGAAACTGGCGAAGTGATTGTCTCGGCTAACCAAGAGTTAAGTCTGGAGACACTGGCGCAGTTGTCGCAAGCAGGTCACAAACGTATCGAAACTCTGTTCACTAACGACCTGGATCACGGCCCGTACATGTCAGATACTTTGCGTGTCGACAATACGACGGATCGCTTGACGGCCTTAGTGGAAATTTACCGCATGATGCGTCCTGGTGAGCCACCAACGCGCGACGCGGCAGAGCAACTGTTTGAAAGTCTGTTCTTCTCAGACGATCGCTACGACTTATCATCTGTGGGTCGTATGAAGTTTAACAGCTCTCTGGGTCGTGATGATCTGACTGGCGCAGGCGTTCTGAGCAAAGAAGACATTATCGAGGTGATGCGTAAACTGATCCATATCCGTAATGGTATTGGTGAAGTCGATGACATTGATCACTTGGGTAACCGCCGTATTCGCTCTGTGGGCGAAATGGCAGAAAACCAATTCCGCGTGGGCTTGGTACGTGTAGAGCGTGCAGTCAAAGAGCGTTTGAGCTTGGGCGATCTCGACAATGTGATGCCACAAGACTTAATTAACGCCAAGCCTATTTCTGCGGCAGTAAAAGAGTTCTTCGGCTCTTCACAGCTGTCACAGTTTATGGACCAAAACAATCCGTTGTCAGAAGTGACGCACAAACGTCGTATTTCTGCATTGGGTCCAGGCGGTCTGACGCGTGAGCGTGCCGGTTTCGAAGTCCGTGACGTTCACGCTACGCACTACGGTCGCCTATGTCCGATTGAAACACCGGAAGGGCCGAACATTGGTCTGATTAACTCACTGTCTGCATTTGCGCGCTGCAATGGCTACGGCTTTCTAGAAACGCCTTACCGTAAAGTGGTTGACGGTAAAGTCACTGATCAAATCGATTACTTGTCAGCGATTGAAGAAGGCCACTACGTGATTGCGCAGGCGAATGCCGCGTTGAACGAAGATGGTTCTTTCACTGATGAACTAATCACCGCGCGTGAAACCGGTGAGTCAGGCTTGCACCCACGTGACCATGTCCAGTACATGGACGTGGCGACTAACCAGGTCGTTTCGGTGGCAGCCTCATTGATCCCGTTCCTCGAGCATGATGATGCTAACCGTGCCTTGATGGGCGCGAACATGCAACGTCAGGCGGTACCGACACTGCGCGCGCAAAAGCCGCTTGTTGGTACGGGTATCGAGCGTAACGTGGCGGTTGACTCGGGTGTGACTGCGGTTGCTAAACGGGGTGGTACTATTCAGTCGGTTGACGCTTCACGTATCGTCGTGAAAGTTAATGAGGAAGAGCTGGTACCAGGCGAAGCGGGTATCGACATCTACAGCTTGGTCAAATACACACGTTCAAACCAGAACACCTGTATTAACCAACGTCCAACGGTAATGCCGGGCCATGAAGTCGCGAAAGGTGACGTATTGGCTGATGGACCTCAACCGATTTGGGTGAGCTGGCGCTGGGCCAGAACATGCGTGTGGCCTTTATGCCGTGGGATGGTTATAACTTTGAGGATTCCATCCTTATTTCTGAGCGTGTTGCCCAGGAAGACCGTTTAACGACTATCCACATTCAAGAGCTCTCTTGTGTGGCGCGTGATACCAAGTTAGGTAGCGAAGACATCACTGCAGATATTCCCAACGTGGGTGAGTCTGCTTTGTCGAAGTTAGATGAATCTGGGGTTGTGTATATCGGAGCCGAAGTGAAAGGCGGCGATATCATGGTCGGTAAAGTGACGCCAAAAGGCGAAACGCAACTGACACCAGAGGAAAAGCTACTACGAGCTATCTTTGGCGAGAAAGCCTCTGACGTAAAAGATTCATCACTGCGTGTCCCTAATGGGGTATCAGGGACGGTTATCGATGTACAAGTGTTTACTCGCGATGGCGTTGAAAAAGACAAGCGTGCACTTGAAATCGAAGAAATGCAGCTCAAAGAAGCCAAAAAAGACCTGACCGAGGAGTTCTCTATCCTTGAAGGTGGTCTATTGGCGCGTGTCCGCACACTGCTTTCTCAAGCCGGTTATACCGAGAGTCAATTGGACAGCATGAATCGTCAGACCATGCTGGCGCAAACACTTGATGATGAGACTCAACAAACGCAGCTAGAGCAGCTTGCCGAGCAGTACGACGAAATCAAAGCGGACTTTGATAAGAAATTTGATACCAAACGTCGCAAGATCACCCAAGGTGATGACCTTGCTCCGGGTGTATTGAAGATCGTTAAAGTGTACCTTGCGGTAAAACGTCGTATTCAGCCTGGTGATAAAATGGCGGGTCGTCACGGTAACAAAGGTGTGATCTCCAAGATTAACCCTATCGAAGACATGCCATACGATGAGTTGGGTCAACCGGTAGATATTATCCTCAACCCGTTAGGTGTACCGTCACGGATGAATATCGGTCAGGTACTAGAGATACACCTTGGTCTAGCGGCAAAAGGGATCGGTGACAAGCTCAACCGCATGCTTAAAGAGCAGCAAGAGCTCGCGAAATTCCGCGAATTTTTGCAGAAGGTCTATAGTCTGGGCGATACCCGTCAGAATGTTGACATCAGTCAGCTGACTGACAACGAAGTACATACTTTAGTTAATAACCTGAGAGATGGTCTTCCGATAGCATCACCTGTTTTTGATGGTGCACCTGAGCCAGCGATTAAAGAATTGCTCACACTTGGTGATCTGCCAGAATCTGGTCAGCTTGACTTGTACGATGGCCGCACTGGTGAGAAGTTTGAGCGTCCGGTAACCGTCGGTTATATGTATATGCTGAAACTGAACCACTTGGTTGATGACAAGATGCATGCTCGTTCAACTGGCTCATATAGTTTGGTGACGCAGCAACCGCTAGGTGGTAAAGCACAGTTCGGTGGTCAGCGATTCGGTGAAATGGAAGTATGGGCACTGGAAGCATACGGTGCTGCCTATACCCTGCAAGAAATGCTCACCGTGAAGTCGGATGACGTTAATGGTCGTACTAAGATGTACAAAAATATCGTAGATGGCGATCATCGTATGGAGCCGGGCATGCCGGAATCTTTCAACGTATTGCTGAAAGAAATCCGCTCGTTGGGTATCAACATCGAGCTGGAAGACGAGTAAGCCTCGAGAAGACGGCTGACGAAGCTAC